>DASSOZ010000040.1:0-71305 GCA_035700105.1 Acidimicrobiales bacterium | reverse complement strand
CACGATGTCGATCGTCAACCAGACGATCCCGCGGGCGCTGCGCCGCCTCGGCTACACGCCCGAGCAGGTGACGTCGATCATCGCCTACATCGACGAGCACAAGTCGCTGCTCGGCTCACCCGACCTGCGCCCCGAGCACCTCGAGGTGTTCGCCTGCTCGATGGGCGACAACACGATCCACTACCTCGGCCACGTGAAGATGATGGCCGCAGTGCAGCCCTTCATCTCGGGGGCGATCAGCAAGACGATCAACATGCCCGAGCACGTGACCGTCGAGGACGTCGAGGACCTCCACATCGTGGCCTGGCGCATGGGCCTCAAGGCGATCGCGATCTACCGCGACAACTGCAAGGTCGCCCAGCCGCTGTCGGCGGTGAAGAAGGAAGCGGTGGTCGCCGAGGTCGAGAAGGTCGTCGAGAAGGTGATCGTCCGTGAGCCGACGCGCGAGAAGCTGCCGCGCCGCCGGGTGTCGAAGACGTTCTCGTTCCGCGTCGCCGACTGCCACGGCTACGTGACCGTGGGCGAGTACGAGGACGGCCGCCCCGGCGAACTGTTCCTCAAGGTGTCCAAGCAGGGCTCGACCCTCGCCGGCATCATGGACGCCTTCGCCATCTCGGTCAGTCACGGCCTGCAGTACGGCGTGCCGCTCAAGGCCTTCGTCGACATGTTCACGAACATGCGGTTCGAGCCGGCCGGCATGACCGACGACCCCGACATCCGGTTCGCGGCGTCGCTCGTCGACTACATCTTCCGGCGTCTCGCCATCGAGTACCTGCCCCTCGAGGAGCGCATGGAGCTCGGCATCCTCTCGGTCGGCGAGCGCCTGCAGCCGACGCTGCCCGGTGTCGAGGAGGCGGCGATCGAGTCGGTCTCGGTCACCGGCGGCGACGTCACGCCGTCGTTCCCCGTGTCGACCGAGTCGATCGACCTGGCCTCGCCTGCCGGGTTGCACCATCCCGACGCGCCCCTGTGCATGACGTGCGGGGTGCAGATGCAGCGGGCCGGCTCGTGCCACGCCTGCCCCAGCTGCGGCGCCACGTCCGGCTGCTCGTAGTACGTACGTACGTACGAAAATTGCACGCCGTGTCAGTGGCGCGAGTGGAGCCACTGACACGGCGATTGCAGTGAGGTCAGACGGAAGTGCACCAATGCCCGTCCGGCAAGTGCCGACCCAGCTCGAGTGGGAGAGGGCGGTCGGGCGCGTAGCGTGCGTCGATGCGCTACGGGATCAACGGGTCGGGCCGCATGCTCACGCACGGGGTGGCGGGGGTGCTCGACGACATCGCTGCCGCTGAGGCAGCTGGGTTCACGAGCTACTGGGTCGCCCAAGTCGGGTTGATCGACGCGCTCACGCTGATCGGCGCTCACGGGCACACCGGATCCGACATGGCGCTCGGGACGGCCGTCATCTCGACGTGGGAACGCCATCCGCACATGCTCGCTGCGCAGGCGTTGACCACGCAGGCGCTGGTCGGTGACCGCCTCATCGTCGGCATCGGCGTCAACCACCAACCGCACGTCGAGGAGAGCCTGCGCCTTTCCTGGACCAAGCCGGTGCGCCACATGCTCGACTACCTGGCGATTCTCGGCGAGCTCCTCGCCACCGGCGAGGCATCCTTCCAAGGGGAGTGCTGGTCGTTCGACGGGCAGGCGGCAAAGCCGTCCGCCGGCGTGCCCAGGGTCATGATCGCCGCACTGGGCACACAGATGCTCCGGGTCGCCGGTCGTCGGACGGACGGCACGATCCTGTGGTGCGTCGGGCCGAAGACCATCGCGTCGCACATCGCCCCCGTCATCAACGACGCCGCCGCGTCCGCCGATCGCCCCACGCCCGCCATCGTGTGCTCGCTCCCGGTGTGGGTCACCGATGACCCTGCGCCGGCGCGCGGCTTCCTCGGATCGATCCTGGCCGGCTACGCCACGCTGCCCAGCTACCGCTCGATGATGGACATCGAAGGGGTCGAGGGTCTCGGCGACCTCTCGATCGTCGGCAACGAGGACTTCGTGCGCGCCGCCCTCGGCGAGCTGGAACAGTCGGGCGCCACCGACTTCACGCCCGTCCCCATGGGTGGCAACCCCGACGAAGAAGCCCGCACGATGGCGGTTCTCCTCGAATCGATGACCTGACCCGCAGCCGCACCCAGCGCGGCCGCCTAGATCGAATCGCCGAACGCCTCGCAGTCGGGGTTCTCGCAAACGAAGCGAGTGTCGACGACATGGCTCGGGTCGGCCGGTAGAGCGGTCACACCACAGAACGGACAGATCGGGGCGCGGTCCACGTCGGGATCGTCCGCGTCGCTGGGCACGCTCGGATGTTCGCAGCTCGAGACCGATCGCACGCGCCATTCCCTGACGCCGCTCTGGGCAGGCGCATCCGATGCCAACCCACCCGTCGTCTCCGAGGGCACGGGCCCCGTAGAGCGCGCCGGTGCGCGCGCTGCGTCGATGCGACCGCGCCCGGCCCGGCGCCTCCGGTGGACGCGGTTGGATCGTCGCGTCGCCGGCCGGGTAGCGGCGCGAAACCAACGGGCGATGGCGGTGTGCGATGACGGGACGCCTGGACGGCAGTTACGACGCTGCCGACGGACTCTCGGTCGTGGCCGCGTTCCACACGTAGCGGAGCTCCCCGTCGGCGACCTTGGTCGGCAGGTGCATGAGCGTCGTGTTCTGGCGGGCCGGTCCCGAGCGTCGTTCCCCACTGGAGAGATCGAACGTCGCGCCGTGCCACGCGCAGACGAACTGTCCTCCACAGGCCTCGAGCGGTCCGCCGAGGTGGGTGCAGACGTTCGCCGTCGCCCGCGGCTGCCCGTCGACCAGGTAGACGAGCACTTCACGGCCGAAGAAGTCGATCGTCGCCGCGCCGGTCGCGGGGATGTCCTCGACGCGGATGAGGGGATGTTCCACAGCTCAACCTCCGATAGATGTGTGCGAACGCACACAACATGCGTGCGCACGCACCTATTCCGTCGTAGCGTGTGGTCGTGCCTGGTTCCGCTTCTGCGAACGACGACGTCGTGCGCGCCTGGTCGGGGATGCTCCGGCTCCATGCGCAGCTCGTGCCGTTGATCGATGCCGAGCTCGTCCGCGCCACGGGTATGCCGCTTCGGTGGTACGACGTCCTGCTCGAGCTGGAAGCCGCCCCCGACCGGAGGCTCCGCATGGTCGAGCTCGGCGACGCCGTGGTCCTCAGCCGAACCCGGGTGAGCAGGGTCGTCGACGAGCTCATCGAGGCGGGGTTCGTCACACGCCTGCCGAATCCCGACGACGGGCGTTCCGCGTTCGCGGCGATCTCGCCCGCCGGGCGGCGAGCCTTCCGGCGTGCGGCGCCCGTCTACCTCGATCGCATTCGGACACACTTGGGTGCCCGAGTGAGTCGGCGCGACGCGGCGGCGCTGCGCGACATCCTGGAGCGGGCGCTCGACGCGGAAGTGACGGCGACCACCGCGTCCTAGCGAGTACGACGTGCGTTCGCCGCGCCACCGCGGCGTGACGTCGGGCGGCGCGCATGATGCGGCGCGAGGTCGAGCTCGTCGAGGTCGACCTCGTGGTCGTAGTCGCAGCGCAGCTCGACATGGACGCGGCTTCCGCAGTCGCGGTGACGCAGCTCGACGGGCCCGCCGTCGTCTGTCGCCCAGCGGTCGCCCCACTGCATGAGGGCGACGAGCACCGGCAGCAGCTCGGCGCCCTTGCGGGTGAGGCCGTAGCCCGGCCGGGCTCGCTGACCGGGTTCGCGGTATTCGTGGCGCTCGAGGAGGCCGCGTTCGACGAGCTCCTTGAGGCGAGCGGCGGCGACGGGTTCGCTGACGCCGGCGCGCGCTGACAGGTCGTCGAACCGCGTGGCACCGTAGAACGCCTCTCGTAGCAGCAGGAACGCCGACTTGGTCGACAACAGGTCGAGCGACTTGGCGATCGTGCAACCGCTGGCTTCCCAACCACTGCGCGGCTCGAGCGGGCCGGTCATCCGGATCGCTGGCATGCCGCCAGAGTACCTGACTTCGCTTGACAAAAGCCAGGTGGTCGTGACACAACGATCCCTGACTATGCGAAACCTAAGTCAGCTGGCGCGCGAGCGCATCGTGCTCGCCATCGTGTGCACCGGCGTGGCCCTGGCCAGCCTCGATCTGTTCGTGGTGAACGTGGCGTTGCCGGACATGGGCCGCCAGTTCGGCGTCGGCCTCGACCGCCTGTCGTGGGTGATCAGCGCATACGCGATCACCTACGCCTCGCTCCTCGTCGTGCTGGGGCGCGTCGCCGACCGGCACGCCCGGGACCGGGGGTTCCTGGTCGGTGTGGCGACGTTCGTCGCCGGTTCGTCGCTGTGCGCGGCGGCGCCGACCGCGAGCTTCCTGATCGCCGCTCGGGTGGTGCAGGCGGCGGGCGCGGCGCTCCTGACGCCCACTTCGTTGGGGTTGGTCCTCACCACCACTGCGCCGGAGCGCCGTGGCAGCGCGGTGCGGGCGTGGACGGCGATCGGTGGCCTGGCTGCGGCGATCGGCCCCGTCGTCGGTGGGTTGCTCGTGACCCTCAGCTGGCGATGGGTCTTCGTGATCAACGTTCCTGTCGGTGCAGTTGCACTCGTGCTCGGGTGGCGGCTGCTCCCTCGTCTCCCGGGACACGCCGGGCCGCGACCCGACGTGGTTGGCGCCGTTCTCGTGACAGGCGCGGTCGCGCTTGTCACGTGGGCGCTCGTCGACGGGACGTCGTGGGGGTGGACGTCGACGAGGACGGTAGGGACGTTCGTGGCGGCGATCGTCGCAGGCGTCGCGTTCGCGTGGCGGTCCGCAGTTCAGTGCAACCCGCTGATCGACCGAGGCACTCTGCGCGCGGCGGGATTCATCAGCGCGTCGACGGTGGCCGCGGTGTTCACCGCGGCGTTCGGGGCGATGCTGCTGTCGATCGTGCTGTGGCAGCAGCAGGTGTGGCACTGGTCGGCGCTGCGGACGGGCTTCGCCGTCGCTCCCGGCCCGCTCATGGTCCCGCTGTTCTCGTTCTTCGTCGTCGGTGGGTTGTTGCGGAAGTGGGGGCCTGCCATCGTGGCCGCAGCCGGTTGCGCGACGTTCGCCGCGGGGACCCTCTGGTGGCTGGTGGCGATCACGCTCGACCGTTCGTACGCCGCGACCCTGCTGCCAGGGATCCTGCTGACGGGCATCGGCGTCGGGCTCGCGCTCCCGACGTTGATGACCGCAGCGACGACCTCGCTGCCCGAGTCGTCCGCCGCGACCGGTTCGGCGGTCATCAACATGGCGCGTCAGATCGGTCTGGCGATCGGCGTCGCCCTGCTCGTCGGCGTCGTTGGTGCACCGGCGTCACCATCGGGTGCACTCGGTGCGTTCCGGCGAGGCTGGCTCGTCGTCACCGTGCTCGCCGTGACCGCGGCGGTCCTGTCTGTGACGCTGCTCCGAGCCGGAGCTCGACCTCGCGCTGTTGGCGCGTCTCCGGCGACGACCCCCGCGCTCGCGGGTGGCGCGCGATGAGCGAACCCGGCGCAACGACACCGTCAGCCTTCCTCGACGACCGCCGTCCGATCGTGCCGGCGCCTCCGTCGCTGTACGGGTTCGGTGGACTCCACGGCGGGCTCGTCGCCGGCCGCCTCGTCGCCGCGATGGCCGAGCTCGCCGGTGACCGCCAACTCGGAAGCCTCTTCGTGCAGCTGCACGACCCCGTCCGTGGCGACGTCGCCGTCGAGCCGCGCGTCAGGAGGGACGGCCCGATGCTCATCGTCGACGCGTCCGGCTACAGCAACGGGCGCCACGCCGTCACCGCGATGGCGACGTTCGCGCCCGCTGACGCGCAGCTCGACCACACGGTCGCACCCGCGTCACCGGCAGCGGGGAGGCCGCACGACCACGGGACGTTCGCCGTGCCGACCGAACTCGCGCCGATCGCGGCCCACTTCGAGATCCGACCCGTCGGTCACGATCGCCCCTACGCCGGCGGCACCGCCCCCGAGCTCACCGCCTGGGTGCGGTTGACCGACGACGAGCAGCCACCCGACCTTGCGCGCCTGGCGGTGCTCAGTGACGCGCTCGCCCCGTCGTTCGCAGCCACCCTCACGGTGCCGCGACCGATCCCGACGGTGGAGCTCACCCTGCGACCCGGCGGTCTGCAGACGGCGACGACGTCGCCCTGGGTCCTCGTGCGGGCGGTCACGACTTCGGCGACGGCGCACGGCTGGATCGACGAGCGCATCGACGCGTGGGGCGTGGACGGAAGACACCTCGTCGTTGCGCACCAGCTCCGCGCCGTCCGCGCCCGACGACGACTCGCTCACACCAGCGCACCGTCGGGCTCCGCCGCTGCCGACACTGAAGAGGAGACACCCCGATGACCGCATCGCCGTCCGCAGCTGCGACCACCGAGTACGTCGATGCGCCGAGTGGTCGACTTGCCTACCGTCGCTTCGGCCCGCGTCGAGGAACTCCGCTGGTGCTTGCGACGCGGTTCCGCGGGACGATCGACCACTGGGACCCGGCGTTGTTGGACCTGCTCGCGACCGAGCGGGACGTCATCGTCTTCGACAACGTCGGCACCGGACGATCGACCGGCGAACCGCCCACGACGATCGACGATCTGGCCGCCGGCCTGCTCAGTTTCATCGGGGCGCTCGAACTGTCCGAGGTCGATCTGCTCGGATGGTCACTCGGCGGCATCGCCGTGCAGGCTGCGGCCTTGCACGCGTCAGCGCTGGTCCGTCGACTCGTCGTTGCCGCCAGCTCGCCCGGAGGCGGGGTGCCCGGCCAACCGGCACCCGACGCGCGGGTGTGGGAGGTCGCGACGAAGCAGTCGAACGCCGACGAGGACTTCCTCTACCTCTTCTTCCCGGACACGGCGGCGGGCCGTGCACGCGGCCTGGCGTCGTTGCGCCGCATCGACGCCCGCGCGCTCGACCACGCGCACGTGCCGGTGTCGCCGTCGACGGTGGCTGCGCAGTTGTCGGTCGTCACGTCGATCGGCTCGTCGATCTGGGAGCGTCTGCCCGAGCTCGCAATGCCCGTCCTCGTGGCCAACGGCGCCCGCGACGTGATGATCGACGCCTACGCAAGCTTCGCGATGGTTCGCGTGCTTCCCGACGCGAAGCTGGTCCTCTACAGCGACGCTGGACACGGCTTCCTCTTTCAGCACGTCGAGGACTTCGCCCGCGAGGTCCTCGCCTTCCTCCGGTGAGCAGACGCAGGATCGACAGCGAGCCGAACGGCGTCCTGCGCCGCAGATACCGAGCCCGTCGGCCAAGAACGTGTCACCGACCGATCACGTCGGACGCCGCATCGCCGAGCAAGTAGCGCGGACCCGAACCAAGGCCGGCGGCCGCGTCGTCGGGGTTGTAGAGCGCGCACGCCCGCAGCGACAGACAACCGCAGCCGATGCACGACGTCAGTTGGTCACGCAGCGCCACGAGCATGCCGATCTGCTCGTCGAGACGCGGGCGCCACTGGCGCGACAGGCGCGCCCAGTCCTTCGACGTCGGCGTACGCTGATCGGGGAGCGCGGCGAGCGCACTCCGGACCTCGTCGAGCGACAACCCGATCCGCTGCGCGACGCGTATGAACGCCACGCGCCGCAACACCTCGCGTTCGTAGAGTCGGCGTCCGCCATCCGAGCGAAGCGCGTGGATCAGACCCTCGCTCTCGTAGAACCGAAGGGCCGATGGGGCGACGCCACTGCGGGCCGCCACCTCGCCGATCGCCAGCAGGTCGTCGTTCGGACTCACGTGACAAAGGACACCATCTGAAGAGCTTGACCTCAAGTGAACTTGAGGTCTTACGGTGCGACGATGTCCGCTGATGCCGATTTCATTGCCGCAGCCGCGGCCGTCATCGATGTCCCGAAAGCCGCTCCGCCCGACTCCTTCGTGCTGCACGCGCCGCTCGAGCTGTTGGCCAGGGCGCTCCTGCTCGAGCGGGTACCAGCGAACGGCCGGGACGCCGCACGCGGCGCCATCACCCGGCTCGTCACGGACTACGTCGACGCTGGCCCGGCGGCCGATCCTGCGGACGTCCCATCGCTCGCACCGGCGCCGCACGTCGACGACATCGTCCTCAGCCTGGCCGCTGCGGGCCACGCCCCGATACTGCTGACGCTGCGCGCTCGTCTGCACGATCTCCCGGGTACGTTCGGCGACGGCCTCGTCGCGATGGAGCTCACGCGCAATCCGGGGTGGACGTTCACCTGGCCCAAAACCCGTGTCACCACGGGCCCGCCGTCGGGCGACCTCGCCGCACGACTCGCGAGTCCCCGGTCGCCCGGTGACCCCGGCAGCAACTTCATCTATCCGACGATGCACCTCACAGAGACCAGCGGGCTGGCCGCCGAGGTGCTCGACGAACCACTCCGCGGGCTCGCCGTCGCCGACGCCCGCCGAACGTTGCTCCGGGTCGCGGCCCGCTCGATGCTGCAGGACGATCCCGGCGCGGCGCCGTACGGCTGGACGCACTGCCTCACCTTGCCGCAGGCGGCCCTCGCCGCCGTCGACCTCGGCGCTGACCCCGACGTGGCCGTCGCGGTTGCCGCCACGTACGTCCTCGGCTTCCGCGCCACGCTGGGTCGCGTTCGCCTCGACGACGCGTGGAAGCCGCCGGTCAGGAGCGTGGCCGGTCGGGTGTGGGCGGCGACCGGCGCCGCCCTCGCAGAGGTCGTCGACGACCTCGTGGCGTTCGGTGCGTGCCACCCCGACGCCCACGTCGCCAAGTACACGCTCGCCTGCCTCGATGCCACCGCCGACGACCCTGACGCAGGCCCGCTGTACCTCGCCGCCGCCGCCCACCTGCATGCGTGGTGGCGGGAGAAGGCGGCAGCCGCGTAGCCGTTGTGCCTCAGCTGTCCACGACTCGTGCGCGGTTGCGGTGCGGCTACCTGCACCGGCGGACGAAGTCGCCACGCGGAGTACGCGTTCAACCGGGCGTTCGCCCGTCAGCACGGCGCTCCGCCCGGCCGGTACCGCCGCGCCGCGCAACGAGCGTCATGACGAGCACAGCCGTCCACACCGCGACGAGCGTGACCGCCAGACCCATGCCGTAGTTCCGGGGTAGGACCGACGGGTTGTTGGCCAGGCGGCCGTAGCCGCGCACGAACGGCCACGACCACAACGCCACGACGCCCGACACGACGAGCCCGGTCACGACCCACACCCGCGCCCGGCCGAGCGGCGCCCGCCGCACGAGCGCACCGAGGGTGAACACGAGCGGCGCGAGGACGAAGTCGTGGGCGACGGCGGCGCCGACGATCCACGCGACCGCCCGTGCGGGATGCGTGGCGTCGGCGTTGCGCAGCAGCGCGCCGACGCCGACGGCGGCGAACGGTGCGCTGGCGGCGAGCCCGACCAACTGCCCGCGCGTCATCGGGCGATCACCCGCGTCACCCACTTCGTCTGCTGCACGCCGGGACGATTGGGCGCGATCAGCCGCAGCGGGTAGCCGTGGTCGAGGTGCAGCGGCTCGCCGTTCACCTCGAGGGCGAGCAGCGTGTCAGGGTCGTCGAGCTGGCCGGCGTGCAGATCCGACGTGCGGTACCGGCTGCGAGCCTGGAGCGACACGACGCGTGCGGTCGCACTTCGCGGCGCACCCGCCATGTCGAGAAGATCGCGGACGCGCACACCTCGCCAGCGCGCCGACGCGCTCCATCCCTCGACACACGCGATCGGCAGCGTCGCCTCGTGCTGGGGCAGTGAGCGCAGGTCGTCCAGCGACAGCGACAACCGCCGCGCGACGATTCCGTCGACGGTCAGTCGGAACGCCGGGTCGGTGGCCGCCGCAACCACACCGGCACCGACCGCCGACTTGTTGACCGGGAACCCCTGCGGCCCGACCGCCGGATCGCGCGGTCCGAGCACCGAGAGCGCCCGCAGCGGGTGCACGGTCTGCCCGGCCGTGACCAGGGTCAACACGCCGGCGCCGGCGCCGACGGCGCCGAGGAACCCGCGACGGCTCACGCCGCCGGTCCGCGGCGGGGAAGGGGTCGCCGGCGCGGTCGGGTCCGCGGTTCGTGGCGGCCACAGCGCGGCCCGCGCTACGGCCCACTTCGCGCCGACGTGCGCCACCAGTCCGCCGACGGTGATCCAGGCGACGGCGTAGTGCGTCGCCGTGAAGTCGAACCCGAACGCGTACCAGCGGGCGAGGTTCATCGTCCCGGTCACGAGCATGAACAACGAGCCACCGACCAGCGGGAGCAGCGTCAGTCGCTCGATGCCGTGGGCGATGCTGCGCACCGGTGGCGACGCCCAGAAGTGCGGGTACACGGTCCACAACTTCGCCAGCAACAGCGGCACGCTGGCGATCCCGGTCGCCACGTGGACACCCTGGCTCACGCGGTAGAGACCCGCAGGGCGGGCGGGCCACTCGAACCTCGACGGCGGGTGATGGATCAGGTGCGACGTGAGCCCGGTCACGAAGCACGTCGTGAACGACACACCGAGCAACGCACCGAGCCAGGCGGCCGTACGCACGTCGTGGAGCGGGCTCGTGAAGGTCAGCGATGCACGAGCGCGACGAACCATCTCGAACCTCCCACCCACGAGTCGTCCACGACGAGACCGGCCGAGGCCGAGGCGGCGTCGATATCGCCGGCCGACACGAGCGCCCACGGGAACACCGGTGAGAGCACGCCTTCGTGCGACAGCCGGACGTCGACGATGCGACCCGGTTCCCACGTCGCCTCGACCTCGACGAGCACGCTGCCACCGCGACGCACGAGTACCGCGACGCGCCGCAACAGAGCGGTCGGGTCGCCGCCGATGCCGATGTTGCCGTCGAGCAGCAGCGCGCTGCCCCACCGTCCCGCCTGGGGGATCCGTCCGAAGACGGAGCGCTCGAGGACGGGAGCGCCGCGCGAGCGCGCGAGACGGACCGCTGCGGGCGAGGCGTCCACACCCATGGCCATCACCCCGCGCTCGGCGAGAGCGAGGACGTGGCGGCCCGGTCCGCACCCGACGTCGAGCACCGGCGGCGAGGCACGGTCGAGCACGACGAGCTCTTCGAGCGACGGCGCCGCGTGCCACCTGTCCACCTCGAGCGGGATGACCGTCCCGTCGTCGGCGAGCAACGCCGACATCACGACGCTCCGACAGCGATCGCCGCGAGTGTCGCCGCGAACGCCGTGTCGGGCGCCTGTCGCGCCACGGCGACGGCATCGTCGAACCTGTCGACGTCGCGCCGCCGGGGGAGCGACGCGACGTCGAGACCCAGGGCCAACAGCCGCTCCAGCTGCCGGGCGCCGGTGTCGGCACGGCTCGTGCGAACGCCACGGAACACCGACGGGTCGGGGCGGCGCAGCGCGATCGCCCACCAGCCACCGTCGCACGCGAGTCCGAGCGCGGCGTTGTGACGATCGAGCGCGTCGAGCGCCGCATCCAGGTCGTCGGCGGTCACCTGTGGCGTGTCCATCCCGATCTGCACGCCGGGGCCGCCCGCGTCCACCCACGCAGCCGCGAGGCGCTCGGCGAGGTCGGCGCCGCGTTGGGGCACGACCACACAGCCCGGCGGCAGCCAGTCACCGGGGTCGCCGTCGAGCGCGACCACCACCCGATCGGCGCACGACGCCCGTGCCGCGGCGAGCGTGTCGACGAGCGCGGCGGTCGCCAGGCGCGCCGCCTCCTCGGGCGTGCACGGCGGGCACAGGCGCGTCTTGACGCGTCCCGCGACGGGCGCCTTCGCGACGACCGTCACGTGCACGACCGCAGCACCTCGCTCATGTCGCGCACGGTGCGGAGGCTGCCGAGCGCGGTGCCGGTGACCTTGGAGTGACCACCGCGGCGGGCGTGGTACGACACCGCGACCTCGTCGACGACCCAGCCCGCGGCGTGCGCGGCGACGACCATCTCGAGGGGCCAACCGAACCGGCGGTCGCGCAGGCCCAGGTCGATGAGCGCGGCGCGCCGGGCGACGCGCATCGGCCCGAGGTCACGCAGCCGCAGACCCGTGCGGTGCGCCAGCCGGTGGACGAGGACACGGTTGGCGAACCGCGCGTGCGCCGGCCACGCCCCGCGGCGCGCCGGGTGGCGCGACCCGAGGACGAGGTCGGCGTGCCGTGCCGCGACGGGCGCAACGAGCGCGGGGAGCTCGGCCGGGTCGAGCGACCCGTCGGCGTCGAGGAAGCAGACGACGTCGTCGGACGCGGCGAGCAGGCCGGCGAGACACGCCGCACCGAACCCGCGTCGCGGCTCCACTACGACGCGGGCGCCGAGTGCCTCGGCGACGAGCGCGGAGCCGTCGACCGAGCCGTTGTCGACGACGATGGGGTGGTAGTCGGGCGGGATTCGACCGAGGACCCACGGCAGGGCCGCGGCTTCGTCGAGCACAGGAAGGATCACGTCGGGCATCGCCGGACGCAACGAGCGGCGGGGCCGTCGGAAGTCCCGATCCGTGCTTACGAAGTGCGGAACTCTGCGCCGGCACGGGAAGTGTTCGACGTCTCCGGTCGTACGTTCCCGTCGTGGAAGCGCGAACGGCCTCGGCCGTCCTCCCCGCACGCCTCGCCCTCGCGGGGTGGGTTGCCCTCGTGGCCACCGGCGTCGTCGTCGGCGGACACCTGGCGGCCGCCCATGGCGAGTACCACGTGGACGCCGCGCCGTTCGTCGGTCGGTGGGCGGTGGCCGAACCGCTGTGGCCTCTCGCGCCGCTCGTCGTGTTCGCGCTCGTCGCCGTCGTCGCCGCGCCGCGCGTCGCCGACCGTGCGCCGTGGGCGGTGGTGCTGTTGGGTGCGTTCGGCACCGCGCTGGCGTGGTCGACGCTCCTCGCCGCCTCCGAGGGACTGCACGCCATCGCGCGGCCGCTGCACAGCCCGGCCGACTACCTCGCCGGCGTCCACCTCGTCGGGTCGCCGGCGCGGTTCCTGTCGACGTTCACGACCGAATGGATGCGCTACCCCACCCACGTCAAGGCCCATCCGCCCGGGTTCGTGCTCGTGTTGTGGCTCCTGAACCGTGTCGGCCTCGGTGGCGCCGGGTGGGCCGTTGCGCTGGAGCTCGCGATCGGCGCGTCGGCCGTGCCGGCGGCGCTGCTCGCGCTGCGGGCGGTGTGGTCGGAACCCGCCGCCCGCCGGGCGGCGCCGTACGTCGCGCTCGCGCCCGCGGCGCTGTGGGCGACCTCCGGCGACGCCGTGTTCGCGGGACTGACCGCGTGGGCCATCACGGCGACCGTTCTGGCCACCGGGCACACGGGGCGCCGATCGTGCGCGCTCGCCGTCGTCGCAGGCGTGGCGTGGACGGCGGCGCTCCTCGCGACCTACGGCGCCGCACTCCTCGGCGCCGTGCCCGTGGCGGTGGCATGGCGGCGCCGACGCCTCGACGTCCCACTGATGACGGCCTCGGTCGTCGCCGCGCTCCTCGTGCTCGTCGGGATCATGACGGGCTTCTGGTGGCCGGCGGGTCTGGCGGCGACCCATCGCGCCTACCTCGCGGGCGTCGCGCCCCACCGGGCCTACGGCGTGTTCGTCTGGCTCGACCTCGCCGCGTTCGCCGCCGCGATCGGGCCTGCGGCCGCCGCGGCCCTCGGCGCGCTGCGTGACCGCGGTGCGTTGCTGCTCGCCGGCGGCGCGCTCGTGGCGCTCGCCCTCGCCGACGTCTCGGGGTTGGCGAAAGGAGAGGTGGAGCGGATCTGGCTGCCGTGGGCGCCGTGGCTCCTCGTCGCCGCCGGGACGTTCCCGGCATCAATCGCCGTCCGCCGGGGTTGGCTCGGCGGGCAGGTCGCGTTCGCGGTCGGGCTCCAGGTCGCGCTGCGCTCGAGCTGGTGAGGGGAAGGACGTCATGGAAGATCCGGTCACGGCGCGTTCGCGCATCCTGATGGTCGACGACGACCCGACGGTGTCCGACGTCGTCGGGCGGTACCTGCGCCGGGAGGGCTACGCCGTCGAGTCGGTCGCCGACGGGCGGGTCGCGCTCCAGCGCGCCACGGAGGATCCACCGGACCTCGTCCTCCTCGACCTGATGATCCCGGGTGTCGACGGGCTCGAGGTGTGCCGGCGGCTGCGGGCGATCCTGCCCGTTCCGGTCATCATGCTCACCGCCAGGGGCGACGAAGCCGATCGTGTCCTCGGGCTCGAGCTCGGTGCCGACGACTACGTCGCGAAGCCGTTCTCGCCACGCGAGCTCGTTGCTCGCGTGAAGGCCGTCCTTCGCCGAGCTCGCGCGCCGCTCGTACCCGCGGGCGCGCCGCCGTTACTGCGTGCCGGGAACATCGAACTGGACGTCGCAGCCCACGAGGCGCGCGTCGGTGGCGAGCCCGCGGTACTCACCGCGCGCGAGTTCGAGCTGCTCGCGTTCCTCATGCGCAATCCCCGACGCGTCTTCCGTCGAGAGGAGCTGCTCGAGAACGTGTGGGGCTACACGTTCGGCGACACGTCGACCGTCACGGTCCACGTCCGTCGCCTTCGCGAGAAGGTCGAACGCGACCCGTCCGAGCCGGTCCACATCGCGACGGTGTGGGGTGTCGGCTACCGGTTCGAATCATGACGACACGCCACCCGATCATCGTTCCCGCAGCGCTCGTCGCCGTCGGAGCGATCCTCACGTTCGCCGCCGCCGCGACCGCCGGCATCCCCGGCGGCGACGGCGTCCAGCTCGCGGCGCTGGCCACGGGCGGCGCCGCCGCGGTCGCGCTCGTCGGCGCCGCCGCCCTCGCGATGTTGCCGACGCGGTCGGTCGCACTGCAGACGGTCGTCGTCGGCCTTGCCTCCGTCGCCGCGACGACGGCAGGCGTCGTCCTCGCCGCCAACGCGATGTTCGTGTCCACGCACGACCTCTCCGCGCTCGTCGTGGTGCTCGCAGCTTCCGGCACCGTCGGCGTCCTGGCCGCGCACACGCTCGGGTCGCGGTTGAGCGCCGCGAACCGGCTTGCGACCGCCCTGCGCGAGACGTCGGCGCAGCTGGAGGAAGCGGTCGCGCGCGAGCGCGCGCTCGAGACGTCGCGGCGTGAGCTCGTGGCGTGGGTGTCGCACGACCTGCGGACGCCGCTCGCCGGCATCCGCGCCATGGTCGAGGCGATCGAGGACGGCGTCGTGGACGACGCCGGCACGATCGCCGCGTACCACGCGGGGATCCGCGTCGAGGCCGAGCGCCTCGCCGGCCTCGTCGACGACCTGTTCGAGCTCAGCCGCATCGAGGCGGCCGCGCTCGACCTCAACGTCGAGCGCGTCTCGCTGGGCGAAGTCGTCTCCGACGCCGTCGCCGGCGCATGGGCGGTCGCGAGGGCGAAGGGGGTGCACCTCGACGGCACCCTCGCCGACCCCGCGCCGATCGTCGAGGTGTCGACGCCCGAGCTGGCGCGGGTCGTGCGCAACCTGCTCGACAACGCGATCCGCCACACGCCGCCCGACGGCGCCGTGCGCGTCGAGGCCGGCGTCCACGACGACGTCGCGTTCGTGTCCGTGCGCGACACCTGCGGCGGCATCCCGACCGACGACCTCGACCGGGTCTTCGACCTGGCGTTCACGGGTGATACCGCCCGGTCGCCGGGCGAGCGCGCGGGGGCCGGCTTCGGCCTGGCGATCGCGCGCGGGCTCGTCGAGGCCCACCGCGGCGACATCGCCGTGCGCAACGAGGAGGGCGGCTGCCGGTTCACCGTGCGGCTGCCCCTGCCGTCATGAGGGTCCTCGTCACCGGGGGCGCGGGCTTCGTCGGTTCGCACATCGTCGACGAGCTGTGCGAGCTCGGGCATGAGGTCGTCGTCCTCGATCGCGCCGCCCGGACCGACGATGTGGATGCTCGTGCCGCATACGTACGCGGCGACGTGCGTGACGCGCAGACGTGGATCGACGCGCTGCGGGGCGTGGACGCGGTCTCGCACCAGGCCGCGAAGGTGGGGCTCGGCGTGCGGGCCGCGGACGTGTCGTCCTACGTCGCCGACAACGACGTCGGGACCGCAGCCGGGTTGCAGGCGATGGACGCGGTCGGCTTCCACGGTCGCCTCGTGCTCGCCAGCAGCATGGTCGTCTACGGCGAGGGCGGGTATTCGTGCGCCGAGCACGGGCCGGTCCGCGCCGCGCCGCGGCGGCGCGACGACCTCGCGGCAGGACGCTTCGACCCTCGTTGCCCGGTGTGCGGGGCTGCGCTCGAGGCGCGCGCCGTCACCGAGGACGCGGCCGCCGATCCGCGCAACGTCTATGCGGCCACGAAGCTCCATCAGGAGCATCTCTGCCGCGCTGTGGGCGCCGAGCTCGGCGTGCCGGTGACGGCACTGCGCTACCACAACGTGTACGGCCCGCGAATGCCGCGGGACACGCCCTACGCGGGCGTGGCGTCGATCTTCACGAGCGCGCTGCATGCAGGCCGGGCGCCGCGTGTCTTCGAGGACGGCGCGCAGCGGCGCGACTTCGTACACGTCACGGACGTCGCCCGCGCCAACGTGCTCGCGCTCACGCGGCCGGCGCCGGCGGACGGCGCGTTCAACGTGTGCAGCGGCGCGCCTCGCACGGTGCTCGACCTTGCGTGCGCGCTGTCGGCCGCGCTCGGCGGACCCGAACCGGTGGTCACCGGTGACTGGCGCCTGGGGGACGTCCGGCACGTCTTCGCCTCGCCGGCACGAGCGCGGGACGTCCTCGGCTTCGAGGCGTCCGTCCCGTTCGAGCGGGGTGTCGCGACGTTCGGACTCGAGGTGGTCGCGTGACGGTCGACCTTCGCCCGCTGTCGGTCGACGACACCGACACGGTGGCCGAGATCGAACGGCTCGCGAGTCAGCGCTTCCGCGAGGCCGGCTACCCGAACGTCGCCGACGACGAGCCGTTCACCGCGGACGAGCTGACGCCGTACGTGGCCGGCGGGCGGGGGTGGGTCGCGACGGACGAGTCGGGCGGGGTCGTCGGCTACGTGCTGGTCGACGTCGTCGACGGCGGCGCACACATCGAGCAGGTGACGGTCCACCCACGCCACCAGGGAACCGGCATCGGCCGCATGCTCGTCGAATGGGTCGCGGCGTGGGCGGCGGAACGCGAGATGACGGTCCTGACCCTCACGACCTTCACCGACGTGTCGTGGAACCGCCCGCTGTACGAGCATCTCGGCTTCACGGTGCTCGACGACACCGACATCGGCCCCGAGCTGCGCGAGCTGCGCAACGCGGAGGCCGCGCACGGTCTCGACCCCGCCGTGCGCGTCTGCATGCGCCGCGCCGTCACGCCGCCGAACACAGCCTCCAGCGGAGCGCGGAACATGTCCACCGCAGCCGCGTCGTTTTTCTGCGATACGAAACTGGCGCACCGCATCGAGCGGGCGGAAGTCGATCTCATCCGCGCCGTCAACGACGCCGCCGGGCGGCGCGGAGCGCCGTCGTTCCTCATACCAGTCGCCGGCGGGGTGGCGAGCTTCGCCGACGAGGGATCGCCGTACAACAAGGTTGCCGGCTGGGGGTTCGACGGAGTCCCCGGCCTCGACGAGCTCGACGCGATCGAGGGCGCGTTCGCGGCGCGGGGTGCACCGACCCAGGTCGAGCTGGCTCACCTCGCCGACCCCGCCATCGGCGAGCTGCTCACGGCCCGGGGATATCGACTGGAGTCGTTCGAGAACGTCCTCGGCCGGTCACTCGATCGGTGCGACCCGTGGGTGTCGCCATCGGACATCGAGGTACGGCTCAGTCCCGACGACGAGTTCGACGACTGGTTGCGGGTCGTGGCGGACGCAGCCGCCCACCCTGACTCCGAGGGTCTCGCCTGGCACGAGGAGTTCCCGCGCGCGATCTACGAGCAGGCCCAGCGTGACGCGGCCCACGCGGGCGTGCGTCGGTACTCGGCGTGGCGCGCCGGCTCCCTCGCGGGCGGAGCCGAATTGCGTCTCGTCGGCGACATCGCCCAGTTCGCGGGAGCTGCGACCGCCCCGGCGCACCGCCGTCACGGTATCCAGAGTGCGTTCCTGTCCCGCCGTCTCGCGGACGCGGTTGCCGAGGGCTGCGACGTCGCCGTCATCGTCGTCCAACCGGGATCCAAGTCCCAGCAGAATGCCCAGCGGAGCGGCTTCCACCTCCTCTACACGCGCGCCATCCTCGTGAAGCCTGCTGCGAGCTCACCGGGCTGACCCGGGGTGTTGTCGGTGGCGCCGAACCGGCCCACCGTCCGGGTGCCGGGTCGACGTGGGCCGAATAACGTCGGTCCGTGGCTCTGCTCGACGCCGCCACCCGCGCCAAGCTGCCCGACCGTGCGTTCGCGTACATCGACGCGCAGGGTCGGCGGCGGTTGCCGATCCACGACGAGGCGCACGTGCGGAACGCGCTGGCGCGGTTCGGGCAGGTGCGGTTCGAGAGCGACGCCGCGCGCGAGCAGGCGCGGGCGCGGCTGCTGAAGGCGGCCAAGAAGTACCGCATCGTCCCGGTCGGCTTCATCGCCGGCCAGCTCCACGCCGAGCGCGAGCTGGCGCGCCGCGACGCCAGGGCGCCCGTCGTGCTGCCGGACGGTTTCCTCACGATGGTGATGACCGACGTCGAGGGATCGACCGACCTCGTCCATCGCCTCGGTGACGCCTACCGCGAACTCCTCGAGAGCGTGCGGTCGGTACTTGCCGGGTGGATCACGGCGCACGGTGGTCATCTCGTGGATGCGCGCGCCGACGAGTCGTTCGCGGTGTTCGAGAACCCGGTGTCCGCGCTCACGATGGCCGTCGCCGCCCAGCGCGACCTGCGCGGCCGCACGTGGACAGGTGAGGTCCAGTGCCGGGTGCGGATCGGCATCCACAGCGGCTACCCGACGCTGACGGACGGCAACTACATCGGCGTCCCGGTGCACACCGCGGCGCGCGTGTCGGCGGCGGCGCACGGCGGCCAGATCGTCGTGTCCGGCGACACGAGGACGGCGGTGAAGGGTTCGAGGCTCGACGGCGTCCGCTTCCGGGCGCTCGGGTCGTACCGGCTGCGCGGGCTGCCCGAGCCCGTGCCGCTCTTCCAGGTCGCCGCGAAGGGACTCGACACCCGGTTCCCGGATCTCCGCGGCGCCCGCCCGGTGGAGGAGGACTGACGATGCCCCGGCTCCGACAGGTCGCTCGACGCGACGCCGCTCCCGGCATCGTGCTGTCGATGTACGAGCGGTTGTTCGGCGATCGCGATCCGGTCGCCGAACCCGGCACCGACACCGGGACCCCCGGCGACTGGTGGACGGTGTTCGCGCTCGTCCCCGACGTGCTGCGCCACGCGGTTCGCGGATTTGCGCTCTACCAGAGCACCGACCGCGTCCTCGACCCGCAGCTGCGCGAGCTCGGGCAGACGCGCGCCGGTTGGACGCGCGGCAGCCAGTTCGTCTTCTCGCAGCACTGCAAGTCGTGCCGCGCCGTCGGCCTGTCGGAGCAGAAGATCCGGGCGATCCCGCACTGGCAGGTGTCGGACGTCTTCACGCCGGTCGAGCGCGCCGTCCTCGCGTACACCGACGCGCTCGTCTACGACGGCGGCCGCGTCGCCGACGGCGTGTTCGACGCGCTGCGCGAGCACCTGCGCGACGAGGAGATCCTCGAGCTCACGTACATCACCGCGATGTACGAGATGCACGCGGTGATGTCCCGCGCGTTGCGCACGGAGTTCGACGACGCGCCCGAGCGCATCGTCGAGGTCCCCGGCCCGGGCTCGGGCTCGGGCGACACCAGCGCCTACGACGTCGGGGCGGCGATCGCCGGCGATGGGGGCTGACGGCGACAGCGGCTCGTCGCCCGAGCAAGACTGCGCGATGGACTACGACCTGGTGATCCGCGGCGGAACGGTCGTCGACGGGACGGGATCGCCCGCCCGACGCGCCGACGTCGCGGTGCGCGGCGAGCGCATCGTCGCCGTGGGTGACCGTGCTGACGTCGACGGTACGGCACGGCGCACGCTCGACGCCGACGGGCTCGTGGTCGCGCCGGGGTTCGTCGACGCGCACACGCACCTCGACGCGCAGCTGGCGTGGGACCCCGTCGCGACGTCGTCGTGCTGGCACGGCGTGACATCGGTCGTCCTCGGCAACTGCGGTGTGGCGTTCGCGCCGTGCAAGCCCGACGACCGCGAGTACCTCGCCCGCATGATGGAGTCGGTCGAGGACATCCCGGCCGACAGCATCATGTCGGGCCTCGAGTGGAACTGGGAGACGTACGGCGAGTACCTGGCCGCGCTCGACCGCCTCCCGAAGGGCATCAACGTCGGCGGGATGGTGGGCCACTGCGCGGTGCGCCACTGGGCGATGGGCGAGCGCGGCCTCGACGACGCGCCTGCAAGTGAGGACGACGTCCGCGCCATGGTGGCCGTCGTCGACGAGGCGATCGCCGCCGGCGCGCTCGGGTTCTCGACGTCGCGCACGATGCTGCATCGCGTCCCGGACGGCCGTTCGGTGCCCGGCACGTACGCGACGCCTGACGAGCTGTTCGCCATCGCCGACGTGCTCGCGGCGCGCGGGCGGGGCACGTTCGAGGTCGCGCCCCGCATCGGTGAGCGCGAAGGCGACGACCTGGCGACGACCCGCGCCGAGCTGGCGTGGATGGCCGAGGTGAACCGACGCACCGGCCGGCCGGTCACGTTCGCCGTCGCATCGGTCGACACGCGCCCGACGCTGCACTCGGACGTCCTGCGCCTCGTCGACGAGGCGGCACGGGAGGGCGCGCGGCTGCGGCCGCAGTCGACCGCCCGCGGCATCGGCATCCTGTTCGGCCTCTGCGTGCGCACGCCGTTCGACGGCGTCGCGTCATGGCGTGAACTGATGGCGCTCGACGAGGACGAGCGGTTCGCCGTCGTCGCCGACGACCAGCGGCGCGCCACGCTGGTTCGCGACGCCGACGAGCGCGGTACCGGCTTCCCGATCGACAAGCTGTACTTCCTCGGCGCCGACGAGGCCCGCTACGACCACCAGCCGGCCGACAGCCTCGCCGCGCTGGCGGCGGCCGCGGGTGAGACCCCGGCGGCGACGTTCCTGCGCCTGACCGTCGAGACCGGCGGGCGGGCGCTGTTCAGCTTCCCCTTCCTCAACCACTCGATGGCGGCGGTCGAGGAGCTGCTCGGTCACCCGAGCACGATGCTCGGCCTCGGCGACGCCGGCGCCCACGTCGGCCAGATCATGGACGCCAGCCTGCCGACGTTCTTCCTCTCGCACTGGGTGCGAGACCGGGGCCGGTTCACGCTCGAGGAGGGCGTGCGCCGCCTGACGTCCGACACCGCCGCGGTGTTCGGCGTCGCCGACCGCGGTGTGCTGCGCGAGGGCGCGTTCGCCGACATCGTCGCCTTCGACCTCGACGGGCTGCGACTGCCGCTCCCCGAGTACGTCCACGACTTCCCCGGCGGCGCCGGCCGGTTCGTGCAGCGCGCCGACGGCTACGCGTGGTCGATCGTCAACGGCGAGCCGTTCATGGAGGACGGCCGCCACACGGGCGCACTCGCCGGCCGCGTCGTGCGCTCGTAGCCCACCACCGGCTTTCTCGTCACGGCTGGCCACCGTATGTGTGGCCAGCCGTGACAAGAAGCGAGAGTGCCGCCCGCTACATGCGCGCGGCGGCGTCCTTGATCGCCTCGCGGATGCGGGGATAGGTGCCGCACCGGCAGATGTTGCGGATCGAGTCGAGGTCGGCGTCGGTCACCGTGCCCCCCGTCGATCGGACGAGCGACACGGCGGCCATGATCTGGCCGGGCTGGCAGTAGCCGCACTGCGCGACGTCGAGGTCGAGCCACGCCTCCTGCATCGGGTGCAGGTCGGCGCCCGCGGTGGCCGGCAGCCCCTCGATCGTCGTGATCTCGTCGTCGGGCCCGATGGCGGAGACGGGCACCGAGCACGGGTTGAACGCGGTGCCGTTGAGGTGGCACGTGCACGCCTTGCAGACGTTGATGCCGCAGCCGTACTTGGGGCCGTGGATGCCGAGCAGGTCGCGCAGCACCCAGAGCACGCGCACGTCGTCCGGGCAGTCGACGGACACGCGCTCACCGTTGACGACGAACGAATGGGTTGGCATGGCGAGCGCTCCTACGACAGGCCGTCGGTCGGCGAGGCCGGGATCGGCGGGACGGTGGGCAGCGGGTCGAACCCCAGATCCGAGCGAGCGTGGTTGATCGGGAACCGCAGCGGCACCGTCCCCGTCGCACGGGCGTACGCGCACGCGACCGCCGCGAACGACGGCGCCACGCCGAGCTCACCGGCGCCGCCGGGAACACCGGTCGTGGGCGGCATCACGACCACCTGGACGTCGGGCGGAACGTTCCACTCACGCGTGTAGAACGAGTTGTCCCAGCTGCCCTCGACGAAGTGACCGTCGTCGAGATGCACGCTGAACGTCAACGCGAGACCGATGCCGTCCATGAGACCACCCATCATCTGCGCCTCGAGACCGCGCGGGTTCACCGGGAGCCCCACGTCGACGGCGCACACGGCGCGCGTGACGCGCGGCCCCGCGAAGCCGTCGCGCACGCGGCGGTTGACGGCCCCGGGCCGGCAGTCGATCTCGACGAGGACGGCGGCGCGGCCCTTGTACTCGCTGTGCACCGCGAGACCCTGCGCGGTGCCCGGTGCCATGGCGCGACCCCATCGGCCGACCTGCGCGACGCGATCGAGCACGGCGAGCGCGCGGGCGTCCTTGAGGAACGAGCGGCGGAACGCGTACGCGTCGCGGCCCATCGCCCGTGCGAGCTCGTCCACGACGAGCTCGCGCGCCGTCGTGACGTTCGGGCTGTAGATGTTGCGCATGCTGCCGGTGTTGAAGCCGGCGTCGACCTCGTTGAGCAGCTGGTCGACGACGCCGAAGTTGTACGGGACGTTCTGCGACAGCGAGAAGACCGTCTGCGAGTAGCCGAGGTTCCCCTCCGGCAGGTCGGCGAGCATCGCCGAGAGGATCTCGCCGAGGCCGTGACCGAAGTCGGTCGACACGCTGGTGTGCCGCTGCTCGTACGTCAGCACGTTGCTGCCGAGGTAGCTCGCCCGGACCCGCGATGTCGACATCGGGTGCACGCGGCCCTGCCGGAAGTCGTCGGTGCGGTGCCACATCAGCTTCACCGGCTTGCCCATCGCCTTCGACACGAGCGCGGCCTCGAGCGCGGCGTCGAAGAACAGGTGGCGGCCGAACGACCCGCCGCCGTCGACCACGTGGCACGTCACTTTGTCCTGCGGCAGGCCGAGCGCCTGGGCGATCGTCTGCTGGGCGACGATCGGCGACTTCATCGACGACCACACCTCGGCGCGGTCGGCGCGCACGTCGGCCACGGCGCAGTTCGTCTCGAGCGGGGTGTTGCTGGCGAAGGCGAACGTGAACCGGCGATCGATCGTCTTCGACAGCAGCGGCAGCGTCGGCGCGAGCGGCAGCTCGGCCCCGATCAGCTCTCGCTCGATGTCGACGTCGGACTTGCCCTCCGCGGTGCCCGGTCCCCACGAGACGTCGAGCGCTCGCACCGCGTCGATGCACTGCCCGAACGTCGCGCCGCGCACGGCGACACCGGTCGGGACGACGGCGACGTCGGTGATGCCCGGCATCGACCGCACGGCGTCGGCGTTGTGCACCGACACGACCGTGCCGTTGATCGTCGGCGGCCGGCACACCATCGTCGGGAGCGCGCCGGGCACGTCGAGATCCATCGCGAAGCGCTTGCGCCCGGTGACCGCCTCGAGCGCGTCGACGCGCGACTGCGGCGTGCCGACGAGCCGGAGCGCCGAGTCGGGCTTGAGCTCGACGGACACCGCGGTCGTCGTCGACGTGGCGGCCGCGCCGGCGACGTCGCCGTACGTGACCGACCGCCCGTCGGGGGCGGTGATCACGCCCTGGTACGCGGTCAGTCGACTGGCGAGCGCGCCGAGCTCGATGGCGGCGGCGTCGAGCAGCCGCTCCCGGGCGACCGCGGCGGCGACGCGCGCCGGCGTGAAGATCGAGTGCATCGTGTTCGACCCGCCGGTCAGCTGGTTCCAGAGGAGCTCGGGCCGGGCGTCGGCGAGCGTGATGCGGACGCGGTCGAGCGGGAGGTCGAGCTCGTCGGCGATCGTCATCGCCACCGCGGTGGTGATGCCCTGACCCACCTCGGCACGGGGCATGGCGAACGACGCCGTCCCGTCCTCGTGCACGGTCACCGTGATCAGGTGCGCGGTCGGCTCCGCCGCGTCGTTGAGCAGGTCGCTCAGGTCGTACAGCTCGGACGCCGACGGCGCCGACGGCAGCACGGCCGCCGCCCGTCCCACCTGCAGGAGTTGCGCGCCGGCCACGACGGTCGGTGCCGCCAGCACGTAGCCGAGGAACCGACGGCGGGGGATGGCGGCGTCGCCTCGACCGGTCATCGAGGGGAGAACGGCTGGGCGGTGCCGGTCTTGCGCGGTCCGATCGCCGGCACTGGTAGGACGTGGGCATGGAGATGCGCACCATCGGGTCGCTCGAGGTGTCGGTCGTCGGCCTCGGCACGAACAACTTCGGGTTCCGCATGCAGGCCGAGGACGTGAAGCCCGTCGTCGACGCCGCCCTCGACGCCGGCATCAACTTCTTCGACACGTCCGACTCGTACGCCGACAGCGAGCCGCGCATCGCTGCTGCCCTGGCCGACGGCAACCGCCGCGACGGCGTCGTGCTGGCGACGAAGTTCGGGACGTCGCTCGGCGCCGACCAGCCCGGTCGGGCGACGCGCGACTACATCCGCGGCGCCGTGGAGCGCAGCCTCACCCGACTCCGGACCGATCGCATCGACCTCTACCAGATCCATCAGCCGCACCCCGAGACACCGGTCGCCGAGACGCTCGGCGCGCTCGACGAGCTCGTGCGCCAAGGAAAGGTGCGCGAGATCGGCTGCTCGAACTTCTCGGCCGATCAGCTCGACGAGGCGGCGACGGCGGCCGGTGACGGCGCCCGCTTCGTGAGTGTGCAGAACCACTTCAACCTGCTGCACCGCGCCGACGAGGACACCGTCATCCCGGCGTGCGAGCGGCTCGGCGTCGCCTACGTCCCGTACTTCCCGCTGGCCAGCGGTCTGCTCACCGGCAAGTACGAGCGGGGGACGGCGCCCCCCGAGGGAACGCGGCTGTCGGCGTGGGGCCCTCGCGCCGAGACGCTCCTTTCCGACGAGAACTTCGACGCTGTCGACCGGCTCACCGCATGGGCGGCCGACCACGGCCACTCCCTGCTCGACCTCGCGTTCGCGTGGCTGTTCGCGACGCCGACGGTCGCGTCCGTGATCGCCGGGGCCACGAAGCCCGACCAGGCGCGCGCCAACGCCGCGACCGCGGGATGGACGCTCACGCCCGCGGAGAAGGCCGAGGTCGACGCCCTCCTCGCCGGCTGATCACGAACCGCCATCGAACTCGGCGTAGATGTGAACCCATACGGTGCGGATCTACGCCGAGTTCGGTGAGGGCGGCGGACGAAGTACAATGGTGGCCGTCTGGCGACGCGCCCCGGCAGGGGTGGTGGGGCAGTCCGGCGAGGACGCTCCGCACCGAGCGCCAGCGCGAGGGAACGGCTGCCACGCCACGTCGGCACGGCGGCCCGGCGCACGAGAGGGCGCCGCAGCACCGACACATGGACCACGGCACACAGGTCCTCGAGGCCGCCGCCTGGGCGGCGGTCGAGGGGGTCGCCACCACCGAACAGATGACGCTGCTCGAGGCGGACCCGCGGGCCTGGCTCCGCACGCTCGACCGGCTGCTCGACGACACCGAGGACCACCTCGAGGCCGCCCGCCGGCTGACCGGTCCCGAGCGCGACCAGGTCGTCGCCGACCTCGAGGGTGAGCTCACGCGCCTCGAGGCCGCCTACGACGTGCTCACCAGCGCGCCCGACCCGACCAACGTCGTGGTCGCCGTCGACCCGCCGGGCGAGGTCCGCCTGCAGGCGAGCTGGCTGCGGGGCAAGAGCGGACGCGACGGCCAGATCGTCGTGTGGGCGGCGGGTCCGTCGGCGCCGCCGGCCAACGCCGAGCAGCTCAACGAGCGCCTCGCCGCCATCGGCGGTCCGAAGCTCGGGTGGGCCGAGCACCGGCCGGTTCCGCTGCCGACGGGTGCCAGGGCGGCGGCGCTGAGCATCCCCGTCGAGGAGGCGCTCGGCTGGCTCGTCGCCGTCGGGAACGGATTGGGCGGCGAGGGGATCGGCACGAGCGTCAACTGGCTCGGCCAGGTGGCGGTCGACGCCGTCCGCCTCGTCAGCCGGGGCAACGTCGTGCCGCAGCTCAAGGGCGACAAGCGCCAGGACGCGAGGACGCTCGACCTCGCCGTGCGCTGGGTGCCTGCCCTCGTCGACTCGAAGCGGCTCGACGAGCTGGCCAAGACGATGCCCGGCCCGGTCACCGCGCTCGCGTCTGCCGACCCGCGGGCGCTCACGCTCGACGTGCTCGGCACGATCGTCGACGCCATCGTGGGCGAGGCTGCCGGGCGACTCGAGCTGCCGGCGCCGCCGCCGGTCACCCGCACCGCGGGCGCCGTCGCCGAAGCCGTGCTCACACGCCTCGACGGGTCCACCTTCGACGCGCCGATCGCCGCCGGTGCCGAGGTCGCCAAGCGGCTCGAGCGCTGGGCCAAGCCCGTCGCCGGGACGCAGCGCACCCGCCTCGTCGTCGCCCTCGACCCGCCGGACAAGGACGGCGCCTGGTTCCTGAGCGTACTCGGCAAGGGCGCCGAGGGCGGGCTGCTGCCGATCGAGCGGGCGCTGAGCGACAGCAAGGCGACCCAGCCGCTCGCCGACGAGCTCGCCCGCCTCGAGCGCCTGCTCCCCGTGCTGCTCCGCGCCGGCGGCCAGCGCCGCGGGCAGGTGTACCTGAACCAGGACGAGGCGTGGCAGCTGATGACCGTCACGGGCGCGACGCTCGAGGCCGCCGGCTTCGACGTGAAGGTCCCGGCGCTCTCGCGCCGCAAGCCGTCGCCGGCGCTGCGCCTGTTCACCGAGCCGACCGGCGACAGCGTCGTCGGCGCCCACCAGCTCGCCAACGTCCGCTGGACCGCGGTGTTCGACGACGTCGAACTGACCGCCGCCGACATCGCCCGCCTCGCCGCCGAGGCCCGCCCGCTCGTGAAGTCGCACGGCCGCTGGGTCGAGCTCGACCAGGCCGACCTGAAGGAGGCGGCCGCCGCGCTCGCCGAGCGCATGTCGAAGACGAAGATGACCGGCGCCGAGATCCTGCGCCACGCCGTCGGCCTCGAGGGCGGCGGCCTCGGCGGGGGGCTCATCGTCGAGGGCAGCGGCTGGGCGACGGATCTGCTGGACCGCGCGCGCGACGCGACGACCGAGATCGACACGCAACCGAACGGTTTCGTGGGCGAGCTGCGCAGCTACCAGGCGGAGGCGCTCGCGTGGCTCGGCTTCCTCGACGCCGTCGAGCTCGGCGGCTGCCTCGCGCTCGACATGGGTCTCGGCAAGACGCCGACGATCCTCGCGCAGCTCGCGCGCACCGCGGGCAACGGTCCGGCGCTCGTCGTCGCGCCACCCGCAGTCGTGGGCAACTGGGCGGCGGAGGCGGCGCGTTTCACGCCGCAGCTGAAGGTCGTCGTCCACCACGGCGCCTCGCGTGCGAGCGCCGACGAGCTCGACACCGAGATCGCCGGTGCCGACGTCGTCATCACGACGTACGGCACGGCGGTCCGTGATGTGGACGCGCTGTCGGAGCAGACATGGGACCGGGTCGTCCTCGACGAGGCGCAGGCCATCAAGAACCCCGCCAACGAGACGGCGCAGCAGCTCCGTCGCATCAACGCCCGCACCCGCATCGCGCTCACGGGGACGCCCATCGAGAACGGCCTCGGCGACCTCTGGGCGATCCTCGACTACACCAACCCCGGCCTCGTCGGGAACCGCTCGACGTTCATCGCCCAGCTCGCCGGCGAGGGCGAGGCCGCGCTGCGGGCGCTGAACGGCATCCTCGTCTTCCGCCGGACCAAGAGCGAGCCCATCGTGGCCGCCGAGCTGCCCGACCGCATCGACGAGCTCGACCACTGCACGATGACGGCGGAGCAGATCGGCTTGTACCAGGCGGTGCTCGACGGACTCGTCACGACCGCGGCCGAGGCCGAGGCGACCGGCGAGCGCAAGCAGGGCGCGATCCTCGCCGCCATCACCGCGCTGAAGCAGATCTGCAACCATCCGGTTGCCTATGAGGACGACGGGGGACCGCTCGCCGGTCGGTCCGGAAAGCTCACGCGGCTCGAGGAGATCGTCGAGTCGGTGTTCGCCGCCGGCGAGCGGATCCTGATCTTCACGCACTTCGCGACGTGGGGCGTCCGCCTCGCCGAGCACCTGACGTCGGTCACCGGTGTCGACATCGCCTGCTACCACGGCGGTCTCGCACGCGGTGCGCGCGACAAGCTCGTGCACGACTTCCAGCACGGCGACGGGCCCGGCGCGCTCGTGCTCTCGCTGAAGGCCGGCGGCACCGGGCTCAACCTCACGGCCGCGTCGCACGTCGTGCTGTACGACCGGTGGTGGAACCCCGCCGTCGAGGACCAGGCGCGCGACCGGGCGTGGCGCATCGGTCAGACGCGCACGGTCGTGTCGCACCGCCTCGTGTGCCCCGGCACGGTCGACGAGCGCGTGGAGGAGGTCGTCGCCGGCAAGCGCCACATCGCCGACCTCGTGCTGCCGAAGTCGTCGTCGCTCGCCGACCTCGACGCCGACCAGCTGCGCGTCGCCCTCGGCCTTCGCACCGACACGCTGCTCACGGAGGACGACGAGTGAGCGACAGCAACAACAACGGATCCGCCGGCGGGAACAACGGCCAGCAGCGCAAGAGCAACCGCAACCGACGGCGCCGCAAGCCCGCGGTCCCGCAGAAGCCGGCCGAGCTCTGGCGGCCCGTCGCCCAGCTGCCGCCGCCGGCGCCGATCCGCCCCGTCGGTGACCCCACGGCGTTCATCCACTCCGTCGGCGACCCGCCGCTGCAGGGTCAGGGCGCCGTCGCCGAGCACTACCTCGCGGCGGTGATCGAGCGCGCTGCCGGCCTGGCCACCGCGCTGGCGGCCGCCGCCGGCCTCCTCGAGCGGGAGACTGCCGACGACGAGTGAGATTGGGTGATTGCCGGGCTATAGCCCCGGCAATCACCCAATCTCGATCACGCGACGACCGTGAGCAGCTCCCACGAGCCGGGGATGCCCTTGAGCTCGTGACGCCCGCGGTCGGCGAACTGCAGACCGGACCCCGCGACGAGGTCGCGCACCGTGCTCGACACGACGATCTCGTCGGCGCCGGCGAGCGACGCGATGCGCGAACCGGTGTGGACGGCGATGCCGCCGATGTCGTCGCCTCGCACCTCGCACTCGCCGCAGTGCAGCCCGGCGCGGATCGGGACGCCGAGCCGCCGCGTCCGGTCGCGCACGGCGATCGCGGCGCGGATCGCCCGCGCCGGTCCGTCGAACACCGCGAGCACGCCGTCGCCGGTCGTCTTCACGACTTCACCGCGATGGCGCGCCACCTCCTCGGCGGTCGCAGCGTCGTGCTCGTCGAGCATCGCCCGCCACCGGCGGTCACCGAGCTCGACGGCGCGACGGGTCGAGTCGACGATGTCGGTGAACAGCACCGTCTTGAGGACGCGGTCGATGTCATCGTCGACGGTGCGGACGCCGCCCGTGAGGAAGCGCTCGATCTGGTCGAGCACGTCGTCGTCGTCGCCCTCCTCGGAACCGACGTGGTAGTCGCCGGGGAGCTCGACGTACGTGACGTTCGGCAGATGCTCGGCGAGGTACCGCCCGTGGGGAACCGGCACCAGGGGGTCGTCGCTTCGATGGACGACGAGCGTGGGCACCGTCACCGCCGGCAGCACGTGGCGCACGTCGATCTGGAAGTTCATCTCGAACAAGGTGCGTGCCGCACCGGGCGTGGCGAAGTAGCGCTCGAAGCGCGCGGTGCGCGCCCGCAGGCGTTCCTCGCCGCCGGGATGGTGGCGCACGATGTTCGCCATCACCTCGCCCGTGCCCCACCTCTCCTCGACCCAGCGCGGAAAGCGTTCGGCGAAGCGCGCCGACAGTCGGACGGGGTAGTCGTCGGCCACCGGCCGGAGGCACGCGCTCGACGCCCACAGCACCAGCGACGACACGCGCTCGGGGTAGGTGGCCGCGAACAGCAGCGACATCGGGCCACCCTCGGAGATGCCGACGAGGGCGGCGCGTTCGACACCGGCGGCGTCCATCACCGCCCGCACGTCGTCCATGCGCTCCTCGAGCGTGGCGATCGGCGTGCGGTCGGACATGCCCGTCCCGCGCTTGTCGAAGTGGACGAGGCGGCCGAGCGAGCTCAGACGCCGGCAGATCGGCCCGAACGGCGGCTCGGTCCACGCCATCTCGACGTGCGACACGAAGCCCGGGATGAACACGACGTCGGGGTCGCCGTCGCCGGCGACCCCGTACGCGATGTTGACATCGCCGCTCTTGGTGTAGCGGGCTTCCACGCCGGAACCCTACGCGGCGATCAACTCCCGCTCGTTCACACCCTCGGCGTCGACGTCGACCGACGATGCGCCTTCGACGTCGAGGCGGGGGAGCAGCCGGTCGAGCCAGCGGGGGAGCCACCAGTTCCGGTCACCGAGGAGCTCCATCGTCGCCGGCACGAGCACCATCCGGACGACGGTGGCGTCGACGAAGATCGCCGTCGCCAGACCGAGACCGGCGAGCTTCATCAGCGCGTTGTCCTCGAGGATGAACGCACCGAACACCGTGACCATGATCGCGGCCGCTGCGGTGATGACCCGGGCGGTGGACGCGAGCCCGTCGGCGACGGCGGTCCGGTTGTCGCCAGTGCGCAGGTACTCCTCGCGGACGCGAGACAGGAGGAACACCTCGTAGTCCATCGAGAGGCCGAACAGCATGGCGAACATCATCATCGGCAGCCACACCGGCACCGGCGTGGCGTCGTGGATGCCGACCAGCTCGCCGAACCACCCGCCGGTCGCGGCCAGCGCGATGACGCCGTAGGCCGCGCCGATGGAGAGCAGGTTCATGATCGCCGCCTTCACCGCGACGAGCACCGAACGGAACACGACGAGCAGCAGCAGGAACGACAGCGCGATCACCGCGCCGATGAACCACGGCAACCGCCCGGACATGAAGTCGCTCTCGTCGACGAACGTCGCCGTCTGACCGCCGATCGACACGGTCACACCGCTGCCGCGGATCGCTGACGGCACGACGTCGTCGCGCAGGTGGTGCACGAGCCGCTCGGTCGCCGCGTCCTGCGGCCCCGTTGTCGGGATCACGGCGATCATCGCCGCGGTGCCGTCGTCGCTGAGGACCGGCGGCAGCACCGCGGCGACACCCGGCGTCCCCGCAACCGCGCCGGAGAGCGACGCGAGCGCTGCCGCGCCGCGGCCGGCCGTCGACGGCAGCTCGACCGCCATGGCCAGCGGGCCGTTGGTGCCCGGGCCGAACCCGTCGGCCACGAGGTCGAACGCCTGGCGGCTCGTGAGGTCTTTGGCGCCGTTGCCGGCGTCGGGCTCACCGAAGCGCAGCGACCCGAACGGCGCCGCCAGCGCGACGAGCACGACCAGCGCGGCGAACGCCGACGCCCACGGCCGGTTCTGCACGACCCGGCTCCAGCGCCACGCGATCGTGTGACGACCCTCGCGTGCAGCGCGGTCCCGCAGCCACGGCAGCTGCAGCCGGTCGATCGCCCGCCCGGCGAAGCCGAGCAGCGCGGGCAGCAGCGTGAGCGACGCCACCATGACGACGAGCACGGCGAGCGACGTCGCCGCGGCGACGCCCCAGAGGTAGTCGAGGCCCATGAACACCAGGCCGAAGAGCGCGATCACGACCGTCGTCCCGGCGAACACGACGGCGCGGCCCGCCGTCGTCACCGACTCGATCACCGCGTCACGCGGCGTCGCACCCGCGGCCAGTGCGGCGCGGTAGCGGTTGAGGACGAACAGCGCGTAGTCGATGCCGACGCCGATGCCGATCATCGTCGCCAGGTCGGTGGCGAAGTCGGGCACGACGAGGACGTTGGCGATGAGCGCCACGCCGCCGAGCGCGACGCCCAGCGCGAACACGGCGACGGCGATCGGCATACCCATCGCGAGCACCGAGCCGAACGCCAGCAGCAGGATCACCGCGGCGGCGAGCAGGCCCACGCCCTCCGACCCGGCTTCCTTGCCCTCGGCGTTCATCACCGCGAAGCCGCCGGCCTCGACACGCAGTCCGTCGCGCGACGCCGCCCGCGTCAACGCCAGGATCGACTCGGTGTCGGCGACCGGCATCTTCTCGGCGGCGACGTCGAGGTGCACCGACAGCAACGCCGTCCGTCCGTCGGCCGACACCGGCCCGGGCGTCACGCCGGCGACGTGGTCGACGGCGCCGATGTCGCCCGCCAGGCGGTCGACTCGCGACGCGATCGCCGGCGCCCGCACGTCGCCCGCGCGGTACACGACGTCGATCGTCCCGCCGGCGAGCGTCGGGAGCTCCTCGCGCAGCACGCCGAGCGCGCGGCTCGAGTCGCTGCCCGGCATGGAGAAGTCGACACGGTGCTCGCCGCCACCGACGGCGGCCGCGATCGACGCGGTGATGAGCAGGGCGGCCCACGCGGCCACCACGCGACGGCGGCGGGCGTAGCACCACGCCGCGACCCGCCCGAGGAACGTCGCTTCTCGTCGTTCGTTCATGCAGCGCACTCTGCGGTGCGCCGCTTGGCGGTCGTGTGCGAGTGGCTAGTGACGGACTTGGAAGAGCGTCGCCTGCTCGCGCCGGGCGCGGCGTGACCACGGCCGGCGCACGTCGTGCGCGTGGTGACGCCGGTCACGCGCCGGGTGCAACGTCGACAGCAGCGCGACACCGAGCGCGCCCGCCGCGGCGACCGCGAGCGGCGGACCGAGATCCACGACGGTGCCGGACGCGCCGGCCGTCGCCGGCCGCAACGTCAGCGTTGCCGCGACGATCAGTCCGACGGCGAGGCCTCCGGCGGCCCCCGCGACCCCACGGGGGTTGGCCAGCGCGCCCATCCACAACGCGCCGACCAGCGCGGCCACGTAGAGCCACGCGGTGCGCTCGTCGACGACGAAGCGCGCCATCGACCCGTCCGCGGTGTGCTGGACGGCGAGCCATCCGAGTCCACCGCCGATCACCATTCCGATCACCATGCGCGGCCGTTCGCCGCCGGCATCGCGATTCCTCCGGGGATGTTCACCGGATTCCGCCCAGACGGTACGGGACCGGGCGCAAACGTCCCGCCGGGGTCCCGGATTCGCGAGGCACAAGGTCCCGGACCAACGCCGCCGTCTTGATGACCTACGACCGGCGAAACCCGAAGCGGAATCGTCGATCGTGTGATCAAGCGGTTCGGGAGAGCGGATCGCCGAGAAGATCCAGGGAGGATCCCGTGAAGAAGGCATTCCCCATCGCACTGATGATCGTCGGACTCGTGTTCCTCGCCGCCGGCGGCTACACGATCAAGCGTGGCTGGGACGCGAAGGACCAGGTGAAGAGCGAGCTGGTCGCCCAGAACATCGTCACCCCCGACGACGCCCGGGTCCCCGGCGTCCAGGTCAACAGCGCCTCGAGCGCCAAGGTGATGGCGGACATCATCAACCACCACGCCCTCGAGGCGACCGGTGGCCTGACCTACTCGGAGATGGGCCGCTTCGCCAACAAGGAAGGCACGCCCAAGGGCACGGATGACGCCAAGGCTGCGGTCCTCGACGCCACCGGCAAGCCGGTTGCCAACAACCTGCGCAACACGGCCCTCACCGCCGCCAACCTGCGGACGAGCCTGTACAGCTCGATCATGGCCTTCAACGTCGCCGACCTGGTGATGGGCCTCGGCCTGATGATCATCGTCCTCGGCTTCGCGACGGCCGGCCTGGGTGTCGCCCTCGGCGCCCTGTCGATCCCGAGGCTGGGTTACAAGCTCCACGTCGAGCCGCTGGTCGCCGAGCACACCGTGTGACCTGCGCTGCATGACCCGCCACGGGTAACGCTGTTGCCCGTGACGACCGCAACAACCGCCGACGCCCCGCCCGTTTCCAACGAGGCGGGGCGTCGTCGCGATCTGCGGCGGATGCAGCGCCGGGCGACCGGTGTGCTCGTCGTGATGACGGCGGTGTACGTCGTCGCCGTCGTGTTCGGCGGTGACCACGGATGGGGCGAGTGGGTGCGCGCCGGCGCCGAGGCGTCCATGGTCGGCGGGCTCGCCGACTGGTTCGCGGTGACGGCACTGTTCCGTCACCCGCTCGGCGTCCCGATCCCGCACACCGCCGTGATCCGCGAGCGCAAGGACCAGTTCGGGGCGACGCTCGGCGCGTTCGTGCAGGACAACTTCCTCACGCCCGACGTCGTCGTGTCACGCGTGCGCACCGCGCACCTCGCTGATCGCGCGTCGGCGTGGCTCACCGCGCCCGGCAACGCCGAGTCGGTCGCCGGGCAGGTCACCGGCACGCTCGTCGGGCTCGCCGACGTCGTGCGCGAGGAGGACGTGCACCGCCTCGTCGAGACCGAGCTGGCGAGCGCGCTCGACCGGATCGAGCTCGCGCCGCTCGGCGCCCGGGTGATGCGGGCGATGACCGAGTCCGGTCGCCACCACGAACTGTTCGACGCGATGCTCGCCGGGATCGAGCACACGCTCGAGGACAACCGCGAGTCGCTGCGGGACCGCTTCGGCCAGGAGTCGCCGTGGTGGCTGCCCGACGCCGCGCAGGACCGCATCTTCGAGCGGCTGCTCGACGGCTTCTGCGCGTTCCTGCGCGACGTCAACGCCGACCCCGACCACGAGCTCCGGGTGCGCTTCGACGACTGGGTCGCGTCGTTCACCGACCGGTTGACGACCGACCCGGCGCTCGTCGCCCGCATCGACGAGGTGAAGCAGGACGTGCTCGCTCACCCCGAGCTGCGGCGGTGGACGGCGTCGCTGTGGACCGACGTGCGCGCCGGGTTGCGGTCCCAGGCGCAGGACCCGTCGTCGCCCCTGCGGGCGCGCGTCGCGGACGCGGCGCGTGCCCTGGGTGCGCGGCTGCACGACGACGCCGACCTGGCCCGCACCGCCGACGAGCTCGCCGAGCGCACGGTGCGCCTCGTCGCCGAGCGGTTCCACGACGAGATCGGCTCGTTGGTGACGGCGACGATCTCGCGCTGGGACGCCGAGGAGACGTCGGACAAGCTCGAGCTCCTGCTCGGGCGCGACCTGCAGTTCATCCGCATCAACGGCACGGTCGTCGGCGGGATCGCCGGGCTGGCGATCCACGGAATCACGACACTCGTCAGATGACGCGGCGATGACGGCGTCGATCGCCGTTCCGCATCCTCCCACGCACTCGCAGTTCTTCGGTCAACTCGGACACGAAAACACGAGTATGTGGGAGGATGCGCGCCCGCGCGGCGCGACCACGCGGGTCGCCGTCGTCAGATGACGGCGTCGATGAGGTGCTGGCCGCGCGTCGACGTGGCGCGCTCGAACGCGGCGGTGAAGTCCTCGGCCGTGTCGACGCGCACGGCGTCGACACCCATGCCCGTCGCGATCTGCGCGAAGTCGAGGTCGGGACGGGCGAGGTCCAGCATGGAGAGCGCCTTCGGCCCGCCCGTCCCGGCGCCCGTGCGCGACAGCTCCATGTTGAGGATGGCGTAGGACCGGTTGTCGAAGATGACGGTGGTCACGTCGAGGTCCTCGCGCACCTGCGTCCACAGCGACTGGATCGTGTACATGGCGCTGCCGTCGGCCTCGAGCGACACGACCTTGCGGTCCGGGCAGGCGACGGCGGCGCCGGTCGCGACCGGCATGCCCTGACCGATCGCGCCACCGGTGAGCGTGAGCCAGTCGTGCGGCGGCGCACCGGCGGTGGCGCCGGCGAGCCACAGGCCGGCGGTGTTGGCCTCGTCGCTCACGATCGCGCCCTCCGGCAGCAGCGCGCCGACGGCGGCGGCGATCGTCTCGCCGGTCAGCGCGCCGGTCGGCCGGTCGGGGCGGATCGCCTCCTGCGTGACCGCGTCGGTGCCGGGCGCGACCCGCTCGGCCAGGCGGGCGAGCGCGTCGGTCGCGTCGTCACCGTTCGCCGGGTCGGCGAGGACGTGGACCTCGCACAGGTCGGGCACGAGGTAGCTGGCCTTGCCGGGATAGGCGAAGAACGACACCGGCGCCTTCGCGTCGACGAGGACGAGGTGGCGCACGCCGGCGAGCTGCATCGCTGCGAACTCGGCGAGGTAGCCGAGCCGCTCGACGGCCGGGATGCCGGCACCGCGCTCGAGTCGTGCCGGGAACGTCTCGCCGAGCAGCTTGGCCCGGGTCGCCGATGCGACGCGCGATGCGGCAACCAGTGCTGCGGCCGTCGTCGCGCTCCCGCCGAGGAGCAGCGCGCACGGCTCGCCCGACTGCAGGACCTTGGCGACATCGGCGACGGTGTCGTCGTCGATCTCGTTGCGGCGCCGGCGGGGTGGGGCGGGCTCGACGTCGGCGCCGTCGGACCACGAGACGTCCGCGGGCAGCACGAGTGTGGCGACCTGTCCCGGCGGTCCCATGGCTGCGGCGACGGCGTCGGCGGCGTCGCGGGCGACGTCGCGAGGCGATTGCGACATGCGGTACCACGCGCTGACGTTGCGCGCCGCGGTCTCGATGTCCGACGCGAGCGGCGCGTCGTACTGCTGGTGCGTGAGCGCGTGGTCGCCGACGATGTTGACGACGGGCGTGCGGGCGCGCCGGGCGTTGTGCAGGTTGGCCATGCCGTTGGCGAGACCGGGCCCGAGGTGCAGCAGCGTCGCCGCCGGACGGCCGGACATGCGCGCGTACCCGTCGGCGGCGCCGGTGACGACGCCCTCGAACAGGCCGAGCACGGCGCGCATCTCGGCGACGTCGTCGAGCGCGGCGACGAAGTGCATCTCCGACGTACCCGGGTTGGTGAAGCACACGTCGACGCCGGCGCCGACGAGCGTGCGGATCATCGCCTGCGCACCGTTCATCAGAAGATCGTCTCCGGGTTGAGGATGCCGTTGGGGTCGAACGCCCCCTTGATGCGGCGCATGAGCGCGACCTTGGCCGGGTCCTCGAGCTCGAGGAACCACTTGCGCTTGGTCGTGCCCAGTCCGTGCTCGCCGCTGATCGCGCCGCCGAGCGACATGCCGAGGTCGAACAGCCCGCGCAGCGTGGCGTCACGCTTGTCGCGATCCTTCTGGAACACGCTGAGGTGGACGTTGCCGTCCCCGGCGTGACCGCAGCCGGCGATCCAGGACCCGTGCTCGGTGGCGAGGTCGCCGACCTTGGCCATGAACTCCGCCATCGACGCACGCGGGATCACGATGTCGACGATGTCGTCGGCGCCGTTGGCCTTGGCGACCCAGAACGCCTTCTCCCGCGCCTCGATCAGCCCGACCGCGGCGGTCGGCGGGAGGACGTAGACGTCCATCGCGCCGAGTTCGTGGAGCTGGGTGGCGAGCGTCTGCACGTCCTCGTCGAGACGGTCGGCGTGCGCGTTCTCCATCATCACGACGAGGTGGGCGAGCGCGCTCGACTTCACGTCCTCGGGGATGCCGAGGTCGAGGCCGGTGTGGCCGGTGATCGCCGACAGCGTGAGCATGTCGATGTACTCGACGATGAGCGGCCCGATGCCGCTCGCCACGATCTTCGGCACGGCGTCGGTGACCTCGTCGAGCGTGCGGAACGGTGCCATCACCGTCGCCTGGTGCGCGGGGCGGGGGTACAGCCGGAGCGTCGCCTCGGTCACGAGCGCGAGCGTGCCCTCACTTCCGACGATGAGCTGCGTGAGGTCGTAGCCGGTCGACGCCTTCACGAACCGACCGCCCGTCCGGATCACCTCGCCGTTCGCCAGCACCGCCTCGAGACCGAGCACCTGGTGCCGGGTGACGCCGTACTTCACGGCCCGCATGCCGCCGGCGTTCGTGGCGACGTTGCCGCCGAGCGACGCGCTGTACTCGCCGGGGAACACGGGATAGACGAGCCCGTGCTGCGAGGTGACCTCGTCGAGCTCGGCGAGCGTCACGCCGGGTTGCACGACGGCGACGTGGTTGGCGGTGTCGATCTCGACGACGCGCCGCATGCGCTCGAAGCTGACGACCACGCCACCGGCGACGGGCACCGCCGCACCGCTCAGGCCGGTGCCGCTGCCGCGCGCGGTGACCGGGACGCGCTGCTCGTCGCAGATCCGCAGGGCCGTGGCGACGTCGGCCGTCGACTGCGGCAGGACGACGGCGGCCGGCATCGTCGCAACCGCGGTGAGCGCCTCGTCGCTCGCGTAGTCGTCGCCGATCGCGTCGCCGGTCAGGACGCGGTCGCCGCCGAGCGCGTCGCTGAGCAGGTCGCCGATGGACGCCATGACCCGCGAGTCTCGCGGCCCCTCCGCGTTCTTGTCACCGCTGACCACACATACGGTGGTCGGCGGTGACGAGAAGTTGGAGCAGTGCGTCGTGGACCGGCATCGGGCCGATGCCGGGCGACGACGTGTTGTGGGCGACGCGCATCGCGTTCGAGACGTGCCCCTCGCTGCCGTTCGTGCCGTGGCTGCCGAACGCCGGCACGGTCGGGTGCGACTTCGCCGGTCGGGGCGCGGCGTTGCTCGTCGACCTCCACGTCGACCTGCAGCCGAGCGGATGGCGGCTGGTGCCGCGCCCGGGTGTGGACGAGCGCCGGGCGCGTGACGGCGTGCGCCGCTCGCTCGACGCGCTCGAGGAGGCCGCCGGCCAGTGGGTCGGGCCGGTGAAGGTCAGCGCCCCGGGGCCGTGGTCGCTCGGCGCGACGGTCGAGCTGGCGCGTGGCGAGAAGGTGCTCGCCGACGCCGGCGCGGCCCGTGACCTCGCCGGCGCGCTCGCGGAGGGTGTCGCCGCCCACGTCGCCGCGGTCCGGCGGGCGGTCCCCGCGGTCACCGACGTCGTCGTGCAGATCGACGAGCCGCTGCTCGCGCTCGTCCTGGCCGGCCGCATCAAGACACAGAGCGGATGGTCGGCGCATCCCGCCGTCGACGCTCCCGTCGCCGAGGAGCTGCTGGCCCTCGTCGTGGCCGCCGGCGGCGCCCACGCCGGTGTGCGCGTGGCGCGCGCGGGACCGGTCCCCGTCGGCGTCGTGCAGCGTGCCGGTGCCGCGTGGTTGGGCTACGACGTCGTCGCCGACGACACCGGCGTCGACCTCGACGCGCTGGGCGACGCGGTCGACGCCGGCCTCGCGCTGTTCCTCGGCGTCGACGACCCCGACCCCGCGATCACGCTGTGGTCGCACCTCGGGTTCGCGCGCGAGCAGCTGCCCGACACGGTCGTCGTCACGCCGCCCGACGGTCTCGAACGCACGGCGCCGTCAGCTGCGGAACGCGCGCTGCGGCGCGCCGGCGAGCTCGCCGACGACCTCGCGCAGCGCTCGGTCTAACCGGCGCGCCGACGACGCGCCCGTCCGCCGACGGGACCGAGGCGACGCACCTCGTGACCCTGGAACGGCGCCGGCAGGACGGCGCCGTCGGACCGCCGGCGGAGCCAGACCTCGCGGTCGGGCCCCGAGCCGTGCACCCCGGCGATCTCGAATCCCCCGACCCACCTACCGTCGAAACGGAGGCGGACCTCCACCTCGTCGTGCTCGCCCACCGGCGGACACCCTACGAACCGAGACGGCGAGGCGGAAGTCCCCAATCATCGCGAGCGCGCCCGCGACCCGAGGTCACGTACGGACGGGACGAGGCACCGCCACGCGCCCACGCGCCCGACCCGCGCGCGGACCGCGAGGCCACGACCACGCGCCGACGAGCAGCGCCACGCCGGCGAGCCCCGCGAGCAGCGACGGCACCCACACCGTGGCGAGGATGACCTGGCGGCGCATGTCCTTGACCTGCGCGGCGATGTCGCGCACCGACGCGGGCGTCTGCTCGTACGTGTACGACACGACCGGGATCGCCGACGACGCCAGCCGGTCCAGCGCGGTCGCCGCGGTCACGGCTTCGGGCAGCTGCCGGTACTTCTGCAGGAGCGCGCGGATGGCGGGCAGGTCCGGCGAGCTCGGCTTGATGCCGAGGGACTCGGTGGCGCCGACGACGACCTCCGCACCGGTGCGCGGCTCGATGGCGGCGTGCCCGTCGAAGGACATCACGTACTGCAGCGGGATGGGCTTCGCGGCCAGCGTCGCCAGTGTCGCCGCGTCCGCGGCCGACAGCTTCGGCAGCAGCGCCGGCAGCACCGCGTCGACGTCGAAGCCGGCGGCGGCGAGCTGCGGCTTCAGCTGGTCGAGCGTCAGCGACGTCGGCAGCGGCAGCGACTTCGTCAGCTCCTCGAAGTACGCGTCGGTGATCGGGACGTCGGTCGCCTCGCCGCGGTGGTTCTGCAGCGTCAGCCCGGCGCGCAGCGCCGTCGAGTCGCCGGGCACGCCCTGCATCTCGTAGGGCTTGCCGAACTCGTTCTTCCAGATGGCGTAGTCACCGTCGGATTTCGTGTCGAACGGGAGGTTCAGGCGATACGTGCCCGAACGGTCGACGACGTTCGACGGCTCGAACGCCCACGCACGCGGGTCCTTGACGTTCTTCAGCGTCCGCCGGTCCATGACGTACTGGTTGCGCTGCGTCGAGTCGACGAGCGTGCCCGCCTTCTGGTGGATCGTCTCGGCCACGACGGCGCGGCTGCCGCTCGAGTCGACGACCTCGATGTGCCGGTCGATCGTCAGCGGCAGCTTCGTCGGCTCGGGAAGCGGCGCGTACGTCGTCGGGTTCACCAGGACCGCGAACGTGCCCGTGTACTGGGGCGACGCCTCCAGGTCCGTCGGGTACTTCACCAGCGCGGGGACGCCGACGAGCAGCCACACCAGCGCGGCGACGAGCAGGGCCGCGCTGGAGGCGAACGCGATGTTCGCCGTCTTCTTCGACTTCATCGAGGGGGTCACTGCGGCGTCTCCTCTGCGTACATCGCCTCGATCAGCTCCGCGTAGCGGTCGTAGACGACGTTGCGCTTCACCTTGAGCGTCGGCGTCAGTTCGCCCCGGGCGACCGTGAGGTCGTGGGGCAGCACCGAGAACTTGCGAACGGTCTCCGCGTGCGAACGATTCCCGTTGGCGTCGTCGATGGCCGCCTGCACCTCGGCGATGACGTCGGGATCGCGGGTGAGCGCCTCCTCGTCCATGAGCTTGCCGTTGTCGCGCGCCCACTCGGCGAGGACCTCGCCGTCGAGCGTCACGAGTGCCGTGAGGTAGCGGCGCCCGTCACCCACGACGACGGCCTGCGACACGAGCGGGTGGTTGCGGATGTCGGTCTCGATCTCCTGCGGAGTGACGTTCTTCCCGGCGGCCGTGATGATGAGGTCCTTCTTGCGGCCGGTGATGGTCAGGTACCCATCCGCGTCGATCGCACCCAGGTCACCGGAGTGCATGAAGCCGTCGGCGTCGATGAGCGCCGCGGTGGCTCGGTCGTCGTGCCAGTACCCGGCGCAGACGTTGCCGCCCTTGACGAGGATCTCGCCGTCGTCGGCGATGCGCACCGTCACACCCGGGATCGGCAGGCCGACCGTCCCGATCCTGTTGTGGCCGGGGAAGTTGGTCGACGTGGGACCGCAGTCCTCGGTCTGGCCGTACAGCTCGAACACGGGGAGGCCGATCTGGTGGAACCACCGGATCTGGTCGGGGTGGATCGGTGCGGCCGCCGTGATCATCACTCGGGCGCGGTCGAGGCCGAGGGTGCGGCGGATCTTGGCGCCGACGACGCGGTCGAGGGCCCGCCACGCGAACGACCCCTGCGTGGCGCCGAAGTACGCCTCGATGGCCCGGGCCTTGAGACCGGACTCCTCGGCGAGCTTCTCGGCGACCTTCTCGTGGAGCTTCTCCCACACGCGCGGCACGGCGAAGAACACCGTCGGCTGGCACGCCGGGAGGTCCTCGACGACGGTCGCCAGGCTGCGCGCGAACCACGTCTCGCCGCCGTACGCGATCGGGAGGAAGTCGCTCATCATCCGCTCGGCGATGTGGCTGAGCGGCAGGAACGACAGCAGGCGGTCGTGCGGCACGATGTCGAACCGCTGCGGCGCGCTCTTCAGCGTCCACGTGACCTGGCCGTGCGTGATCATCGTGCCCTTCGGCGGCCCGGTCGTCCCGCTCGTGTAGACGAGCGTCGCCAGCGTGGCCGGTGTCACCATGGCCGCGCGCGTCTCGAGCAGGTCGGGCTCGCGCGCGAGCCGCTCGACACCGAGCGCTCGAAGGTCGGCGAAGGTCATCGTGAAGTGGTCCGCCGGCACGAAGGCCGGGTCGAACACGACGACGTGGTCGAGCTTGGGCAGTTCGTCGCGCACCTCCAGCACCTTGCCGAGCTGCTCCTCGTCCTCGACGAAGCACAGCCGCGCCTCGCCGTGGCCGAGGACGTACTGCACCTGCGGTGGGTAGCTCGTCTGGTACACGGGCACGGTGACGCCGCCACCGCACAGCGTCGCGATGTCGGCGACGTGCCACTCGACGCGGTTGTTCGACATGATCCCGACGTTCTCGCCGGGACCGATGCCGAGGCTGACGAGACCGCCGAGGACCTCCGCAACCCATCGCCCGTAGTCGGCCCACGTCAGCTTCTCCCAACGACCGTTGCTGTCGTGTCGCCACATCGCGGCGTCGTCGGGTGCGTCACGGACACGATCGAGGAACGCTTCCGGGATCGTGTCGGCTCGTAGGACAGGTCGCATGTCGTCCATGGCCGTCCCCCTCTCTTGCGCGCAGGGTCCCTCTTCCTGGGTACGCCGCCGGCGGCGGCCACGGCAGGGGCGGAGGTCCCGACGTGTGGGAGCCTCTTGGCGATGGGCTACGACCTGGCCGGCAAGCGGGTGGTGGTGACCGGGGCGTCGTCGGGCATCGGCGCCGGGTTGGCATCGGCGTTCGCCGCCGCCGGCGCGACGGTCGGACTGTGCGCCCGGCGGGCCGACCGGCTGCGAGACGTGGCCGACGCGTGCAGCGGGGGTGCCTGGTTCCGGGCATGCGACCTCGCGGTGGCGGCGGACGTGGACGCGTTCGCGGCCGAGGTGCTCGAGCGGGGCGGCGTCGACGTGCTGGTGAACAACGCCGGCATCCCGAAGCGGCGCCACGTCACCGCGCTCGACGCCGAGACCGTCGATCGCGTGATGACGGTCAACTTCCTCGCGCCCGCCCGCCTCACGCTGGCGCTGCTGCCGTCGCTGCTCTCGCCGCCGGGTGGTGACGGGGCGCGGATCGTGAACGTGTCGTCGGTGGCGGCGGTCGTCTCGTCGCCCGGGGAGGCGGCGTACGACGCGTCGAAGGCGGCGCTCGCGGTGTGGTCCGAGGCGATCGCCGTCGACCTGTGGGACCGGGGCGTGAAGGTCATGGTCGTGTACCCCGGGGTGTTCGACACCGAGCTGTTCACGCTGGCGGACAACGACCCGTACACCGGTCCGCTCGAGCTCCAACCCGTGTCGGTGCTCGTCGACGCCGTGGTCGACGGGCTGGCGTCGGACGCCGCGCAGGTGTTCGTGCCGGAGTTCTTCCGCGACCTCGCCGCGTCGAAGGCGGCCGACACCGGCGGGTTCCTCGCCGGCACCGCAGAGTGGGTCCGCTCGCAGTCGCCGCAGTCGCCGCAGTCGCCGCAGTCGCCGCAGTCGTCGCAACAGGGTGGCTGACGGCCGGTTCGCGCCGTCGCCCACGGGTCGGCTGCACCTCGGCAACCTGCGCACCGCGCTCCTGGCGTGGTTGTTCGCCCGCTCGAGCGGCGGCCGGTTCCTCGTGCGCATGGAGGACCTCGACGCCGGCTCGGTGCGGGCCGAGCACTACGACGGTCAGCTCGACGACCTGCGGGCGCTCGGTCTCGACTGGGACGGAGCGGTCGTGCGGCAGTCGGAACGGCGGTCGCGTTACGACCGGGCGATCGCGCGCCTCGTCGACCTCGACCTGACGTACCCGTGCTACTGCACGCGGCGCGAGATCCAGGAGGCGGCGTCGGCCGCGCACGGCGACCCGATGCCCGACGGCGCGTACCCGGGCACGTGCCGCGCGCTGACGGCGTCCGAGCGGGTCGCGCGCGAAGCGGCCGGGCGCCGACCTGCGCTGCGACTGCGGGCCGAGCCCGGGCTCGTCGTGTCGTTCGTCGACCGGTTGCACGGTCGCGTGTCGGCGGTCGTCGACGACGTCGTGCTCCGGCGCGGCGACGGCACGCCGGCGTACAACCTCGCCGTCGTCGTCGACGACGCCGCGCAGGGTGTCGCCGAGGTCGTGCGCGGCGACGACCTGCTGCTGTCGACGCCTCGCCACGTCCACGTGGCCTCGCTGCTCGGTCTCACCGTGCCGTCGTACGCGCACGTGCCGCTGGTGCTCGGCGTCGACGGCGCGCGGTTGGCGAAGCGCCACGGCGCGGTGACACTCGGCGACCGGGCCGCGCGCGGCGAGACGCCCGACGACGTCCGCTCGCTCCTCGCGTGCTCGGTCGGACTCGCGTCGCCCGGCGAGCGCGTGTCGATGTCGACACTGCTCGCCCGCTTCGACCCCGCCGCGCTGCCGCGCGACCCGTGGGTCTTTCCCGAGATCGGGTGATTGGCCGCCTATAGGGCGGCCAATCACCCAATCTCGATCGGGATCAGCTGAGGCGCGCCGCAGCCGACGTGCCGAAGCGCGCCGCGGTCAGCTGCTTGATGCCGTGCGGGAAGCGGCCGGCGGTCGCCGCCATCGGCCGGGCGATCGCCCGCTGCGCGTGGGCGTCACCGGCGAACGCCGCCACGCACAGCTCCGGCTCGGCGTTGGCGAGGGCGACGATCGCGCCGGCGGCGCCGAGTGCGCCGGCGGTGTGCAGCAGCGCGGCCGAGCCCGTGTACAGCGCGCCGTCGAACACGTCGAGCTCGGCGAGGAACCGGGCGGGGTCGCCGCTCGAGTCCTTGCATCCGACGATCGGCAGCTGCGGGAGCACGTCGACGGGGATGCCGGGCGCGGACACGTTCGGGAAGTGGTACCCGAGCACGGGGACGGTCCCGGCCGCGCCGGCGACGGCCTCGTAGTACGGGCGCACGTCGCTCGCCCCCGATGGCGACAGGGTCAGCACCGCGTCGGCGCCGTCCTCGCACGCCCGTCGCGTGAGCGCCACCGCCTGGCGCGCCGACTGCGCGCCCGTGCCGGCGATGACGGGGACGCGCCCGCCGACGGCGTCGCGCACGGCGCGAAGCAGGGACGACCGCTCGTCGTCGGTCAGCGTGAACGGTTCGCCCGTGGTGCCGCACACGACGACGGCCGCCAGCCCGGCGTCGACGAGCTGCACGGCGAGCGCCGCCGACGCCGGTGCGTCGACGTCGCCGCCGGCGTCGAACAGCGTGACCAGCGCGACGGCGACACCACGGAACATGCCGCACACTCTGTACGGTTCGCGGCCATGCCGCTGCCGCGTACCGGGCTGCCGGTCGACGACGTGCTCGCCCGCATCGCCGAGCTCGAACGCAACGACGTCGACTGGCGCGGCGGCCGCGCGTTCAGCCTCGTGTACGAGACCGACGATCCCGAGCTCCAGCGGCTGAACGAAGCCGTCACCGCCGCCTACTTCCCGACGAACGCGCTCAACCCCGCGGCGTTCCCGAGCCTCGGGCAGATGCAGAGCGACGTCGTCGACATCGTCGCCGACCTGCTCCACGGCGGACCCGACGCCGCGGGGTTCATGACGAGCGGCGGCACCGAGTCGCTGCTGCTGGCAGTCGAGGCGGCGCGCAACTGGGGCCGCGCCGAGCGCGGCATCGAGCGTCCGAACGTGGTGCTGCCGACCAGCGCGCACGCGGCCTTCACGAAGGCGGGCGCGTACTTCGGCGTCGAGACGCGCCGGGTCCCCGTGCGCGACGACTACCGCGCCGACGTCGACGCCATGGCGACGGCGATCGACAGCGACACCGTCCTCGTCGTCGCGTCCGCGCCGCAGTACCCGCAGGGCGTGATCGACCCCGTCGGTGACGTCGCTGCGCTGGCGCTCGCTCGGGGCGTGCTCTGCCACGTCGACGCGTGCATGGGCGGGATGGTCCTGCCGTTCCTCGCGCGGCTCGAACCGGGCGCGGTGCCGCCGTTCGACTTCGCCGTGGAGGGTGTCACCTCGATGTCGGCCGACCTGCACAAGTACGGCTACGCCGGCAAGGGCGCGTCGGTCATCGTGCACCGGGACAAGCACCTACGGCGGCACCAGACGTTCGTCACCGACGACTGGCTCGGCGGGCTGTACGGCTCGTCGGGCATCCTCGGTACGAAGAGCGGCGCGCCGATCGCGTCGGCGTGGGCCACATTGCACCACCTCGGCGACGACGGGTACATGCGGTTGACCGGTCAGGCACGGGAGGCGTGGGCACAGCTCGTCGCCGGTCTACGCACGACCGAGGGCATCGCGCTCGTCGGCGAGCCGGAGGTGACGCTGGTCGCGTTCGGCTTCGACGACGGCACCGACGCGTTCGCGGTCGGCAACGCGCTGTGGCAGCGCGGCTGGTTCTGCGACCAACAGGGCCCGCCGCCGTCGCTGCACTGCACCGTCCACGCCGGGCACGTCGGCGTCGTCGACGAGTTCGTCGCGGCGTTGCGCTCGTGCGCGGACGACGTCCGGACGTCGGCGGCGACGGCGGAAGCGGCCCCGTACGCCGCCACCGAATAGCCTGTCCGTCCTTATGGGTCGTGGAGATCTCCCGAAGATTCGCTGGCGCAATGACCGCATCAAGAAGAAGAAGGCACGGGACCGCCGCGTCGCCGAGGCCAAGGCCGAGGCGCGGGGCGTGACGCCGAAGCAGCCGCAGCCGAAGGCGGCCTCCAGCAGCTGAGTCGCGCCGGCGCCCTCACCGGCTTTCGGTGAGTTGGGGTCGCCATGGCGTACCGAAATCACCGAAAGCGTCGTCGGGTGGGCGATGATGACGGAGTGACCGAGCCGCTCAAGGGCCGGCTGCTGGTGGCGGCGCCGACCCTTCTCGACCCGAACTTCGACCGCACGGTCGTCCTCGTGCTCGAGCACGGAGACGAGGGCGCGGTGGGCCTGGTGCTCAACCGCCCGACCGAGACCGAGGTCGACGAGCCGCTCCCGGCGTGGCGGTGGAAGGCGGCGAGCCCGCCGGTCGTGTTCGTCGGCGGTCCCGTGTCGCAGACGGCGGCGATCGCGCTCGGCCGCTCGTCGACGAGCGGCACCGTGTCCGACGGCTTCGCCCCGCTGTTCGCCGGCCTCGGCACCGTCGACGTCGCCCGCGACCCCGACGCGGTCGGCGACGTCGAGTCGGTGCGCGTCTTCGCGGGCTACAGCGGCTGGGGCGCCGGGCAGCTGGAGGACGAGATCGACGAGGGCGCCTGGATCGTCGTCGACGCCGACCCCACCGACGCGCTCAGCGACGACCCCGACGACCTGTGGCGCCGGGTCCTCCGGCGCCAGGGCGGCACGACCGCGTGGCTCGCCAACTGCCCGCCCGACCCGACGATGAACTGACCCCGCCCGTTCTGCCAGCAGCAGCGCAACCGTTTCCGTTGCGCTGCTGCTGTCAGAACCGGATCAGCCGCCGGTGTCGTCAGTCGAGCTCGCCCTTCACGGCTCGCTCCCGCAGCACGAACTTCTGCACCTTGCCCGACGGCGTGAGCGGGAACTCCTCGACGAACCACCATCGCTCCGGCGCCTTCTGCGGCGCCAGCCGCTCGCGCACGAACGACCGCAGCTCCGCCTCGGTCACCTCGGCCGACCGGCGGACGAACGCCCCGACGACCTCGCCCCAGCGGTCGTCGGGGATCCCGACGACGGCGACGTCGGCGACCGACGGGTGCGTGAACAGCAGCTCCTCGATCTCGCGGGGGTAGAGGTTCTCCCCGCCGCGGATGATCATGTCCTTGAGGCGGCCCTCGACCGTGCAGTACCCGCGCTCGTCCATCGAGCACAGGTCACCGGTGTGCAGCCACCCGTCGGCGTCGATCGCCTCGGCCGTCGCCACCGGGTTGTCGTTGTAGCCCTCCATGACGAGGTAGCCGCGCGTGCAGAGCTCGCCGACGACGCCGACGGGGACGACGTCGCCCGTCGACGCGTCGACGATCTTTACCTCGGTCTGCGGCAGCGGTTGGCCGATCGTGAGCGCCTTGTCGTCGGGCGAGTCGTCGAGGCGCGTCTGGGTGATGACAGGCGACGACTCCGTCTGCCCGTACACGATCCCGAACCGCACGCCGAGCGTCGACTCGATCCGGCGGACGAGGTCGGCCGGCACGGTCGACCCACCCGACAGCACCGAGCGCAGCGACGAGAGGTCACGCGTCCGGAAGTCGGGGTGCTCCATCAACGCGATGAGCATCGTCGGCACGCCGCCCATCACGTCGCCGCGCTCGGTCTCGAGCAGCTCGAGCACCATCGCCGGGTCGAAGAGCAGGATCGGGATGTGCGTCGCGCGCGCCCACACCGACCCGAGCGCGCCGAGCACGCACCCGCCGGTGTGGAACAGCGGCATCGGGTTGATCCAGACATCGCCGTCGCGCACCTCGAACCGCTGCGCGCAGAGCCGGGCGTTGTTGACGATCCCGCGGTGGCGCAGGCGGGCGCCCTTCGGGAACCCCGTCGTCCCCGACGTGTACTGGATCTGGGCGATGTCGTCGGGACTGACGTCGGGCAGCCCCGCACCCGTGTCCGGCGCGCCCATGCCCATGAACACGTCCCAGTCCTCGCCGAGCACGACCCAGTGCTCGAGCCCGGGGACGTCGGGCAGCACCTCCTCGAGCGACGCCCGCATCGGGTTCCCGCGGAACTCGCGCGTGAGGAAGATGCCCGACGCGCCCGACTGGTCGAGCACGTACGCGAGCTCCGACGGGCGATAGGCGGGGTTCACGGTGACGAGCACGACACCGGCCAGTGCCGCGCCCATCTCCAGCACGACCCACTCCGGCAGGTTCGGTGCCCAGATCGCGACCCGGTCGCCGGGTGAGAACCACTCGAGCAGCGCCCGGGCGCACCGCTCGGCGTCGGCCAGCAGCTCGGCGTAGGTCCAGCGGCGTCGCGGCGACTCGCCGGGGACGCCGGAGACGAGCGCCGTCCGGTCGCCGACCGCGGCCGCCACGTCGCGCAGCAGCCCGCCGACGGTCGTCTCGACGATCGGCTCCGACGTGTCGGCCGCCCAGAACGACTCCGTCAGCACCATGTCAGCCATGCCAGACGCTAACGCCGGTGAGCATCACCGGTTCGGCAGGACAGATATGGGTAAGGTCCGCGCGAAGTAATCGGCTCGATGAAAACGAGCCTGGTCGACAAGGAGCGCTGCCCGGATGCTGACCCGCCTGCTCGGCGTGCTGTTCGGACTCTTCGACTGGAACGACGGCGAGCGGCGAGACGTCGACGACCTGCTGCTCGGGTCCTGACAACCGGCGTTCACCCCGAACGCGATCGAGGGGCGGTCCCTGCGGGGACCGCCCCTCGTCGATTCGTGAGCCCGGTCGGTGGGGGGTACCGACGGGCTCGATGGCCGGTCTGCCGGGGGGATGGCGACCGACCGCTAACTGAAGATAGCACGTCACGTGTCGATCCGTACACGTGTAGCGGCCGTGACTCGTGTCACCGTCACCCGCCGGCGGCCGCGGCCTCGACCCCGACCTGGTCGAGCGCGTACTCCAGCCACTCGATCATCGCCCGGTTGTACCGGCTCCCGAGCTCGATCTTGACCGGGTGCGTCGTCCCGGCCGGCAGGGCCCGGTAGTACGCGAGCCGCTCGCGGAAGTACGCGAGCTCGCGCTCGAGCAGCATGCGCTGCTCGTCGGGCCCGAGCAGCTCGAGGAAGAACATCTTCAGGAGCGACTCGTTGCGCACCGTCCGGTCGCCGCCGTCGCGCAGCCACGTGATCGCCTCCCGCCGGCCGGCGTCGGTGATGCGGTACGACTTGCGGCCGCGGGGCCCCTCGTCCTCGAGCTCGATCAGCCCGCCGGCGAGCAGCTTGGCCAGCTCGGGGTAGATCTGGCTGTGGCGGGCGGCCCACACGTTGCCCATCTCCCGGTCGAACTCCTTGGTGAGCTCGTAGCCGCTCTTCGGTCGCTCGGCCAGCATGGCGAGCAGGGCGTGGCGCAACGACACGCCCCCTTGTACAACGGCACCTGGCGACCTGTCACGATCTTCGTATGGCGTACGAACCCCCGCTCGACGACATCCGCTTCGCGCTCGAGCACCTCGTCGACCTGCGGGCGCTGACCGACCTCGAGCCGTTCGCCGACGCCGACCCGGACACCGTCATCGGCGTCCTCGAGGAGGCGGGCCGGTTCATGGCCGAGGTCCTCGGGCCGCTCCACCGAGTCGGCGACACCGACCCGGCGAGGTGGCACGACCCGCACACGGTGACGACGCCGCCGGGGTTCAAGGACGCCTACCGCCGCTACGTCGACGCCGGCTGGGGCGCGGTGCCGTTCGACCCGGGCTACGGCGGCGGCGGCTTCCCGTGGCTCGTCACGATCGTCATCCAGGAGATGATGACGGCGGCGAACATGGGCTTCTCGCTGTGCCCGCTGCTCACGCAGGGCGCCATCGACATGCTGCTGCACCACGGCAACGAGTCACAGCAGCAGACGTACCTGCCGCACATGGTCACCGGCGAGTGGACCGGCACGATGAACCTCACCGAGCCGGAGGCGGGCTCCGACGTCGGCGCGCTGCGGACCAAGGCCGAGCCGCGCGGCGACGGGACGTACGCGATCACGGGTCAGAAGATCTTCATCACCTACGGCGAGCACGACCTCACCGAGCAGATCGTCCACCTCGTGCTCGCGCGCACGCCGGGCGCGCCGCCGGGGACGAAGGGGATCTCGTGCTTCATCGTCCCGAAGTACCTCGTGCGTGACGACGGTTCGCTCGGCGAGCGAAACGCGCTGTCGTGCGTCTCCATCGAGCACAAGATGGGCATCCACGCCAGCCCGACGTGCGTGATGTCCTACGAGGGGGCGACCGGGTTCCTCATCGGCGAGGAGAACTCGGGCATGCGCTACATGTTCACGATGATGAACTCGGCCCGGCTCTCGGTCGGGCTCGAGGGGCTCGCCGTCGGCGAGGCGGCCTACCAGCAGGCGGTGGCGTACGCCAAGGAGCGCCTGCAGGGCAGGGCGATCACCGCAGGGACACCCCGCACCCCGGGCACCTCGGACTCGCGCGAGCAGGCGCCGATCGTCGAGCACGCCGACGTCCGCCGCATGCTGCTCACCATCAAGGCGTACGTGCAGGCCATGCGGGGACTCGTCTACCTCAACGCCGAGTGCCTCGACCTCGCCGCCCACCACCCCGACGAGGGCGTGCGCACGTGGCGGCGCGAGCTCGCTGACCTCCTCACGCCGATCACGAAGGCGTGGTGCACCGACCTCGGCAACGAGTGCGCGTCGCTGAACGTCCAGGTGCACGGCGGCATGGGCTACATCGAGGAGAGCGGCGCGCCCCAGCTGTACCGCGACATCCGCATCGCCCCGATCTACGAGGGCACGAACGGCATCCAGGCGATGGACCTCGTCGGGCGCAAGCTGCCGATGCGCGGCGGGGGCGCGATGAAGGACCTCCTCGCAGAGCTCGGCGCGGTCGACGCCGAGCTCGCCGCCGCCGGCGACGCCGTCGCGTCGATCCGCACGCGGCTCGCCGAGGGCGTGCGGGTGCTGTCCGACGCGACGGACTGGATGTTCGCCAACGGCCTGAGCGACCCGAACGACGCCTTCGCCGGGTCGGCCGCGTACCTGCGCATCGCCGGGCTCGTCGTCGGCGGATGGGTGATGGCCCGGACGGCGCTGGCCGCGTCGGGCTCGGACGACCCCGCCGACGCCGACCGCGTCGTGACCGCCCGCTTCTACTGCGAGACGCTCCTGCCGCAGGCGTCGGGCCTGCTCGCGGCCGCGACCGCGGGCGCCGGCGATCTGGCCGCGGCGACGTTCTGAGGATCCGAATCGCCCATTTCGGCGCGCATCGTCCGGAACGGGCAGGTCACTGGTGGTCAGGTGGCGAACCCCGTCGTACACTGGGAACCCCTTGTGCACGGCCAGCGGTCGCGCGCCCGAGGATCAGCGTCCGGACGAGGAAAGAGTCTGTGCCCCAGCGAGCTGAACGCGACGACGAAGACCTTGTCCGCCTCTACCTCAAGGACATCGGCAAACACGCGCTGCTGACCAAGGACGACGAGGCGAGGCTGGGCCAGTCCATCGAAGAGGGCAAGTTCGCGCGGGAGGCCCTGCTCTCGGGGAAGTCGCTGACGCCGTCGGAGAAGCGCAAGCTGCGGTCGAAGGTGCGCGAGGGCGAAGAGGCCACGCAGACGTTCATCAAGGCGAACCTCCGCCTCGTCGTCTCGATCGCCAAGAAGTACCAGGCGTCGGAACTCCCGCTGCTCGACCTCGTGCAGGAGGGCAACCTCGGCCTCATCCACGCGGTCGAGAAGTTCGACTACCGCAAGGGCTTCAAGTTCTCGACGTACGCCACGTGGTGGATCCGTCAGGCGATCACGCGTGGCATCGCCAACACCGGTCGCACGATCCGCCTCCCCGTCCACGCCGGTGACCTGCTCGCCCGGCTGCAGAAGGCGCGTGTCCAGCTCGAGCTGCAGTTCGGCCGCCGGCCGACGGTCGCCGAGCTCGCCAAGGAGCTCGACCTGCCCGAGAAGCAGGTCGTCGAGATCCAGCGCTACGCGTCCGAGCCGCTTTCGCTGTCCGACCCGCTGCGCGAGGACGGTGACGCCGAGCTCGGTGACATCGTCGAGGACCGCTCCGCGGTGTCGCCGTTCGAGGCGGCAGCCGATGCGCTGTTGCCCGCCGAGCTCGAGCGGCTGCTGGCGCCGCTCGACGAGCGCGAGCGTCAGATCCTGAAGCTTCGCTTCGGACTCGACCGCGGCGAGCCGCGCACGCTCGAAGAGGTCGGCGAGTCGTTCAACCTCACGCGTGAGCGCATCCGCCAGATCGAGGCGCGCGCGATGTCGAAGCTGCGCCACCCCACGTCCGACACGGGCGCGCGGGAACTGCTCGGCGTCTGACGGTTTGACGGACACGGACGTCGCCGCGGAAGCGGCGCGCCGCCGGACCTTCGCCATCATCAGTCACCCCGACGCGGGGAAGACGACGCTCACCGAGAAGTTCCTGCTCTACGCGGGCGCCATCGGGCTCGCCGGCAACGTCAAGGCGAAGGCCGAGCGCCGGTCGGCGCGCTCGGACTGGATGGCGATGGAGCGCCAGCGCGGCATCTCGATCACCTCGACGGTGCTCCGCTTCGAGTACCGCGGGGCCGAGTGCAACCTGCTCGACACACCCGGGCACCGTGACTTCAGCGAGGACACGTACCGCGTCCTGTCCGCCTGCGACGCGGCGATCATGGTCCTCGACTCGGCCAAGGGCGTCGAGCCGCAGACGCGCAAGCTGTTCGAGGTCTGCCGCCAGCGCGGCATCCCGCTGCTCAGCTTCCTCAACAAGTACGACCGCCCGGGGCTCGAGTCGCTCGAGCTGCTCGACGTCATCGAGCAGGACATCGGGCTGACGGCGACGCCGGTGACGTGGCCGGTCGGGATCGCCGGCGACTTCCGGGGCGTCATCGACCGACGCTCCGGCGAGTTCACCCGGTTCCTCCGAACGGCGGGCGGCGCCAAGGAGGCGCCCGAGGAGATCGTTGCCGCCGATCGCGCCGCGGCCGAGGAGGGCGCGGCGTGGGCGGCCGCGCAGGACGACCTCGCGCTGCTCGACGAGCTCGGCGCCGACCACGACGAGAAGTCGTTCCTGGCTGGTGACACGACGCCGGTGTTCTTCGGTTCCGCGCTCACCAACTTCGGCGTGCGTCACCTGCTCGACGCCGTGATCGACCTCGCGCCCGCGCCGGATGCCCGCGTCGACGCATCGGGTGAACGCCGCCCGGTCGACGCGCCGTTCAGCGCGTTCGTCTTCAAGGTGCAGGCGAACATGGACCCGAACCACCGCGACCGCATCGCGTTCGTGCGCGTGTGCTCGGGTCGCTTCGAGCGGGGCATGACGGCGACGCACGGGCGGACGGGCAAGCCGTTCGCGCTGCGCCACGCGTCGAACGTGCTCGGCCAGGAGCGCGAGACGCTCGACGAGGCGTACCCGGGCGACATCATCGGCCTCGTCAACGCCACCGAGCTCGGGATCGGCGACACGCTGTTCGTCGACCCGCCCGTGGCGTACCCGCCGATCCCGACGTTCGCGCCGGAGCACTTCATGACGTGCCGCAACCGCGACACGAGCCGGTACAAGCAGTTCCGCAAGGGCCTCGCCCAGCTCGACGAGGAGGGCGTCGTCCAGGTGCTCCGCCACCCGGATTTCGGCGACCAGGCGCCGGTGCTCGCCGCGGTCGGCCCGATGCAGTTCGAGGTGGCGTCGTATCGGATGGAGCACGAGTTCGGCGCGCCGGTGGAGCTCACGTCGACGCCGTGGTCCGTCGCCCGGGTCACCGACGCCGAGGGCGAGCGCCTGCTGCGGGACCGGCGCGAGGCCGAGGTCCTGCACCGGGCCAACGGCGACCGCTACGCCGTGTTCCGCAGCGAGTACCAGCTCCACCACTTCGCCGGCGACCACCCCGAGGTCACGCTCTCCGCTGTCCTGCTCACGTAGGGCCCCCGGTCGGGGTCCCCGGGCCGTGACCCGAGTCACAGCCGTGCAATTCGCATAACTGTCGCGAGCGCGGGTACCGTGGCTGCACCGCTCGGCACGCGATGGGGATCGTCGCGGGCGCGGGCAGCTGCCGTACAACCGAATCGAGGATGTCGCCCGATCGGCGGCCGCACTGCGGCTCCGGCGACGCAGCACCTCCGGCAGACCATCCAACCGACCGCGTCCGGTTCGCCGACGCGCCCTCTGGGGGCGCGCGCCGGGAGTTCGAACCGTCAACGCCGCACGGAGGGGGAGTGCGTCGGCCACCGGGCCTGTACGAAGGAGTCGCGCCGTGCGACACACCCGTCTCATCGCACTCGCCACCAGCATCGTCATCGTCATCGCCGGTCTCGCCGGCACCGCGTTCGCCCTCACCAACGAAGAGGCCACACCTTCGGCCGTGAAGGCCGGCCGTACCTCGAAACAGGCGCCGGCCGCCCTCCTGCGGTACGAGGCGGCCCAGGAGAAGGCACGACAGGCGTCCGAGACCGCCGCCTTCATGAAGGCGCTCGACGAGCGCAACCGGTTCCTCGCCGGTGTCGCCGCGCAGCAGAAGGCTGAAGCCGAGGCGGCGCAGGCGCGCAAGGAACGGGCGGCCGTGCTGGCGCGGCAGCGCGCCAGCCGCGCCGCGACGACGTCGCGGGGCGCGGCGTACGGCCCGTGGGCCGACCTCATCAACCAGTACCCGTGGCCGACGCAGACCGCCTACCGCATCATGATGTGCGAGTCGGGCGGCAACGCGAACGCGTACAACGCCCGCTCGGGCGCGACCGGGCTGTTCCAGATCCTCAACGGACCGTTCGATCCCGCCGCCAACGTCGCCATGGCGTTCCGCATGTGGCAGCAGCGCGGATGGCAGCCGTGGACGTGCGCGTAGACGCGTAACCCGCGCAACACTCTCCCCCCGTGACCTACGAGGGGGGAGTGCACGAGGTCGGCGACGGCGTGTGGGCGTACCTCCAGCCCGACGGGTCGTGGGGCTGGAGCAACGCCGGGCTCGTCGCCCCGGCCGACGCCGGCGGTCCGTCGCTGCTGGTCGACACGCTGTTCGACGTCCCGCTGACGCAGCGCATGCTCGACGCCCTGCGCGGGGCGACGCCGGCCGCGGACGGCATCGGAACGGTCGTCAACACCCACGCCAACGGCGACCACTGCTGGGGCAACGAGCTGTTCGCCGGCGCCGACATCGTCGCGTCCGCGGCGTGCGCCGAGGAGATGGCCGAGCTCGCGCCGGACCGTCTCGTGGCGATGAAGGACGCCGCCGCCGGCGGGCAGCTCGGTGCGCTGGGCGAGTACGTCGCCCGCATCTTCGGTCCGTTCGACTTCGCGTCCGTGCACCTGACGCTGCCGACGCGCACGTTCACCGGCACGCTCGAACTGCACGTCGGCGGGAACGGCGGCGGACGCGTCGTGCGGCTGCACGAGGTCGGTCCCGCACACACGCGCGGCGACGTCCTCGCCGAGGTGCCCGACGCCGGCGTCGTGTTCACCGGCGACATCCTGTTCGTCGGCGGCCACCCGATCGTCTGGGCCGGCCCCGTCGCCAACTGGGTCGCGGCGTGCGACCGCCTGCTGGCGATGGACGTCGGCGCGATCGTGCCCGGGCACGGTCCGGTGACCGACAAGGACGGCGTGCGCGCCGTACGCGACTACTTCGTCGAGCTCGAGCGTGAGGCCCGCGCCCGCTACGAGAGCGGCATGTCGGCGATGGACGCGGCGCGCGACCTGCACGCGTCGGACAGGCGCGGCTGGGGCGACAGTGAGCGCCTCGCCATCAATGTCGCTGCCGTCTATCGCGAGCTCGGCGCCGACGTAGCGTCCGACACGATGACGCTGTTCTCGAACATGGCCGAGCTCGCGGGGCGATGACGGCCGACGACTTCGCGTCCCGCATCAACGACGGCTACGCGACCGAGGGCGCGGCGATCGACCTCGGCCGCGGGATGCACGACGGGAACGTGTTCCCCGACGCGGCGGTGCGGCTGCCGGTGTCGATGGCGAACCGTCACGGTCTGATCGCCGGCGCGACCGGCACCGGTAAGACCAAGACGCTGCAGCTGCTGGCCGAGCAGCTGTCGGCCTCGGGCGTGCCGGTGTTCGCCGCCGACGTGAAGGGCGACCTGAGCGGCATGCTCCACGCCGGCGAGCACGGCGACCGAGTCGACGCCCGCGTGAAGGAGCTCGCCATCACGTGGGAACCGGCGGCGTTCCCCGTCGAGCCGCTGTCGCTCGGTGGCATCGGGCCCGGTGTGCCGCTGCGAGCGACGGTGGCGTCGTTCGGCCCGCAGCTGCTGGCCAAGGTGCTCGACGCCAACGAGACGCAGACCTCGTCGCTGGCGCTCGTGTTCCACTACGCGGACGCGGCGGGGCTGCCGCTGCTCGACCTCGTCGACCTGCAGGACCTGTTGAGGTTCCTCACGAGCGACGACGGCAAGGACGAGCTCGACGGGATCGGTGGCCTGTCGAGCGCGACCGTCGGCGTGCTGCTGCGCAAGATCGTGGAGCTGACCGAGCAGGGTGCCGAGGCGTTCTTCGGCGAGCCGGAGCTGCACGTCGAGGACCTCATGCGGACCACGTCCGACGGCCGTGGTGTCGTGTCGTTGCTCGAGCTCGCGGCCGTCCAGGACAAGCCCCGGCTGTTCTCGACGTTCCTGATGTGGTTGCTGGCCGAGCTGTTCGAGGCGCTGCCCGAAGTCGGTGACGTCGACAAGCCCAAGCTCGTGTTCTTCTTCGACGAGGCGCACCTGCTGTTCGAGGGTGCGTCGAAGGGGTTCCTCGAGCAGGTCGCGCAGACGGTGCGGCTGATCCGGTCCAAGGGCGTCGGCGTCTTCTTCGTGACGCAGCTGCCCGACGACGTTCCGGACGAGGTGCTCGCCCAGCTGGGCAACCGCGTCCAGCACGCGCTGCGGGCGTACACGCCCCGTGACGCCAAGGCGTTGAAGGCGGCTGTCACGACGTATCCGAACACCGCCGACTACGACCTCGAGGAGGCGCTCACCCAGCTCGGGACCGGCGAGGCCGTCGTCACGATCCTCTCCGAGCGGGGCGCGCCGACGCCGGTCGTGTGGACGCGGATGCGGCCGCCGCAGTCGCTGATGGCGGCCGTCGACGTGTCCGAGCTCGACACCGCTGCGAAGGCGTCGCCGCTGTGGGCGACGTATGCGGCCGAGATCGACCGCGAGTCGGCGCGCGAGCTGCTGGCGAGGAAGGTCGCGCCCGCGGCACCGACGCCGGCGCCGGAACCGACGGCCGAACCGAAGACGGCCAGGAAGAAGAAGAAGGACGACGACAACCCCGTCGTCGGCTACCTGAAGAGCCGCGAGGGACGACAGATGGCCAACACCCTCGTGCGCGGCATCTTCGGGATGCTCAAGAAGCGCCGGTGACCGCGGGCCCGGAGCCCGGGCTTTCGGCCAGTTGTGCATCCTCTTTGCGGCACAACTGGCCGAAAGCAACCGGGGTGATCGCTGCCGCCTCTAGTGCAGGCGGTAGAAGCGGAACATGTCGTGCTCGATCGGCAGCACCTCGACCGACGTGAAGCCGGCGTCGGCGGCATAGCGCTCGAGCGTGGCGGTGCGCATGACGGTGCCCGTCGCCGCCGAGTCGGGCTCGCTGCGCCCGACGGGGAGGCAGTGGAGCACGCTCGCCGCGTAGAACAGCCGCTGCATGGGGTCCGGGTCGTTCGGCGTGAACGCGTCGGCCGACCGCTCGTCGACGACGAAGACGGTGCCGTCGTCGCCGGCGAGCGCCCGCATCGACCGCAGCGCGTCGACGGGATGCGCCATGTCGTGCAGTGCCTCGAAGCAGCACACGAGGTCGTAGGTGGCATCGCCGGAACCCGGCGCGGCGGCGTCGGCGGTCGAGAACCGCACACGGTCGGCGACGCCGGCGGCGTCCGCATTGGCCGTCGCATCGGCGATCGACGCGGCGTCGCTGTCGAACCCGTCGACGGTGACGCCGTCGAAGCCACGGGCGATCGCGACGGAGGACCAACCGGTCCCGCACGCGATGTCCGCGACACGCGCGCCGTCGGGCCGTGCCAGGCGCTCGACGACGTCGGGCATCGCCGCCAGCCACTCGCCGACGAGGAGGTTGACGAACTGCGGACGGTTCGCGGCCGACTGCGCCCGCCGGATCATCTCGCCGTACCCGCCGAACGAGATCCCCGTCCCGCGCCGGTAGACGTCGACGAGCTCGTCGATGACGAGCGGCGCGCCGACGGCGAACGTCGCCAGCGGCGCCACGCACGCGAGCGAATCGGGGTCGAGCAGGCACGCCTGGTGCGCCACCGGCAGCGAGAAGACGCGGCCGTCGGGATCGCCGTCGATCGGGTCGGCGTCCACCGCGATGAACCCCGCGGTCGCCTGCTGCTCGAGCCACTCGCGGGCGTACCGGCTGTCGATGCCCGCCGCCGTCGCGAGCTGCGGCGGCGTGCTCGGCGACTCGGCGAGCGCGGCGTAGAGCCCGAGACGCATGCCGAGCTCGACGGCGGCGAGCTCGAACGCGCCCACGGTCGTGAGGAACATCCGCTCGGCGAACGCGCCGATCGCCGCCTCGAGGTCGACGTCCGCGGTGGCGGACTGTTCGGTCGTGTCGATGGTGGTCGTCATGTCCTGCTGACGCCAGACACCGTCTGGCGTCGCCAGACGACGACTACCGTTGACATGTCGTGGGGGCGGTCGCCGACCGAACGCGCGGGCCGGTGCTCGCGGCGCTGGCGGAGGCGCTCGGCGCCGCGCTCGACGGTCGGGGCGGGCTCGTGCTGCTCACCGGTGAGGCGGGTATCGGCAAGACGACGACGGCGTCGGCGCTGGCGGACCGCGCCCGGCGCGCGGGCGCGACCGTGCGCTGGGCCGCGTGTTGGCCGGGCGGAGCGACGGTGGCGCACGGCCCGTGGCTGACGGTGCTCGCCGGGCTCGCCGGCCCGGGCCGCGCCGCGATCGACGCACTCGCCGCCAACGCACCCGACGACGGCGCCGCGGCCGCGTCGCAGCGCGCATCGGCGTACGCCGCCGTCGCCGATGCCGTCGAGGAGAGCGCGCGGGAACGGCCGCTCGTGGTCGTCGTCGACGATCTGCACTGGGCCGACGAGGGGACCGTGCAGCTGCTCGGTGCGCTCGCCGGCCGGCTGCCGGCGTTCGGTGCGCTCGTCGTCGGGACGTACCGCGACACCGACGTCGGTGCCGACGCCCCGCTTCGGCGGCTCGGCGCGTCCGCCGACCGGCTCGCGCTGCGCGGCCTCGATGCCGACGAGGTGGCCGCGGTGCTCGCGGACTCGCTCGGCCCGGCGCGAGCAGGTGAGCTCGCGCCGGAGGTCGTCGAGCAGACCGGCGGCAACCCGTTCCTCGTGATGCAGCTCGGCCGGCTCGTCGCCGCCGATCCCGATGCGCTGCGGCGGGGCGCACTGCCGGTCGGCGCGCGCGATCTGCTCGGTGGTCGTCTCGCCGTGCTCGACGACGACGAACGCGGCGTCGTCGTGGCCGCCGCCGTGCTCGGCGGCGCGTTCACGGTCGACGTGCTTCGCCGCGTCGCCGACGACGGCTGCAACGTCGATGGTGCGCTCGACCGCGCCGCCGCGCTGCGCATCGTCGAGCGGGCTCCCGGAGTGGGGGCGTGGCGCTTCGTCCACGATCTGTTCCGCACCGCCGCGCTCGACGCGATCGCGTCGACGGAGCTGGCCGCACTGCACGCGCGTGCCGCCGACGCCCTCGGCGGTGACGCCGGCGCCGAGCCGGCTGTCGTCGCGCGGCACGTGCTCGCCGCGGGCGGCGACGCCGCGCCTTGGTTCGTGCGGGCCGGTGAGCGCGCCCTGGCGGCGATGGCGTGGGAGGAGGCCGCGGCCGAGTTCGAGCACGCCCTTGCCGTGTCACGCGGGCGCGCGCGGGTCCCGGCGCTGCTCGGCCTCGGCCGCGCGCGGGTGCTCAACGGTGACCCGGACGGCGCCGGCCGCGCGTTCGACGAGGTCGCGTCGCTGGCGCGCGACACGGGCGAGACGCGCTGGCTGGTCGACGCCGCGCTCGGGTTCAGCGCCGACCTCTCCGGCTTCGAGGTGCGCCTGTTCGACCAGCGCCAGATCGACCTGCTCGAGGAGGCCGCAGCCGCACTTGCCGGTGACGACGATCCCGCATCGATCGCGCTGCGCTCGACCGTGACCGCCCGCCTGTCGGTCGCGCTGTCGCTCGCGGCGCCGACGGCGCGACGGCTCACGCTGGCCGAGGACGCCGTTGCGCTGGCGCGCGAGTCGGGCGACCGTCTCGCGCTCGCACGCGCGCTGGCCGCTCACTGCGATGCGATCGCCGGCCCCGACGACGTCGCACGGCGCGAGGCGGAGGCGTCGGAGATCATCGCCATCGCCGAGAAGGAGGGCGACGGGCCGCTCGAACTGCTCGGGCGGCGGCTGCGCTACGTCGCCCGGCTCGAGTCCGGCGACGTCGCCGGCGCGAACGACGACGCCGGCGCGTTCGAGCGGCGCGCCCGTGCCATCGGCAACCCGCTGTACACCTGGTACGCCGACCTGTGGCGCGGCGCGATGGCGGTCGTGGTCGGCGACGACGACACCGCGGAGACGCTGGGCGCACGTGTGGCCGCAGTCGGCCGGGCGACGGGCAGTGCCAACGCCTCCATGCTGGCGGTCGTCCTCGATCTCATCATCCGGTGGGCGCGCGGGGACAACGCGGGCGCAGTCGAGCGCATGGGCGCGTTGACGACGGACTACCCCGAGGTCGCGGTGTTCCTCTCGTCGGTCGGCGCCAACGCCCGCGCGCTCGCGCTCGCGGGGTACGAGGACGCCGCGAGGGTGCTCGTCGATCGGACGCAGGCGATCGGGCTCGACGCGACGGTGCGCGACGCCGAGTGGCTGCCGAACATCGTCACGCTCCTCGACACCGCGGTGCTGCTCGACCATCCGTCGCTCGCCGACGTGCTCGCCGTCGTCGAGCCGTACGCGGGTCTCGTCGCGTTCGAGGGCATCGGTGCCGGCCACTACGGGTCCGTCGCCCGGTTCGTTGCGCTGGCGTGCGTGGCGCTCGGCCGACGCGACGACGCCGTCGCCTACGCGCGCGTCGCGCTCGACGTGAACCGCCGCTTCGGCGGCCGGCTCGCAGCCGAAGCGGAGCGGACACTGGCGGAGGTGTCCGGCGCGCCGGTCGCGCGGACGGCGAACGCGACCGGCGCGATCGGCGAGCTGGCACGCGACGGCGACGTCTGGCACGTGACGTTCGCCGGCGAGACGACGATCGTGAAGCACACGAAGGGCGTTGCCGACCTCGCCGTCCTCCTCCGCGCGGGCGGGCGTGAGGTGCACGTCAGCGAACTGATCGGCGTCGACGCGTCCGCACTGCACGCGGGCGGTCGCGGCGGCGACGCCCTCGACCGGCGGGCGGTCGCCGCGTACCGCGACCGGCTGGCCGAGCTCGCCGAGGAGATCGACGACGCCGATGCCGCCCACGACGTGGCGCGTGCCGAGCGGGCCCGGGTCGAGCACGACGCGCTCGTCGAGCAGCTCGCCGCCGGCCTCGGTCTCGGGGGCCGGGCGCGCGCCGCCGGTCCCGATCCGGTCGAGCGGTCGCGCAAGGCCGTGGCGGCGCGGATCCGTGACGCCATCCGCCGCATCGACGCGGTGCACCCGGCGCTGGGCCGCCACCTCGGGGTCTCGATCAAAACCGGCATCTTCTGCTCGTACCGCCCCGAGCACCCGGTCGTCTGGCGATGCGAGCCGTCGTCTGGCGCCGGCCGGGCATGACGACGCCAACCGCACTCGACGCCCGCACCCGCAGCGATCTCCTCGACCACGGCGTCACCGCCGCGGCAGGTCGTGTGCTGCACGCCGCCCGCACCTGCGGCCAGGCCTGGCGCGCGGACGACGACCTCGTGATCACCTGGCAGGGACCGCGCGGCTTCTACACGAACGCCGCGGTCGTCCTGTCGCCGTCGCCGGACTGGCCGAGCGTGTTGCAGCGCGTGGACGACGTCGTGCCCGCGGGCCTGCCGGTCACGCTCTTCAGCGCGACGACCGTTCCCGACCTGCGACCGCGCGGATGGGTCGAGGTCGGGCAGCCGCCGTTCATGGTCCGTCCCGCGGGCGACGGGTCGACGCCGCGTCCACCGGCGCCGGCGGAGCTGACGATCACCGAGGTGAGCGACGACAGCGGCCTCGAGGTGTTCGAGCGCACGCTCGTCACGGCGTATCCGGAACCCAACCTCGAGCCGTACGAGTTCGGGATCCTCCACGACGGACGGGTCCTCGGCGGCGGCACGCACTTCTTCGTCGGCACGGTCGCGGGTCGCCCCGTCGCCACCGCTGCCACGCAGGTCACCGACGCGCTGAACTGGGTCGAGTTCGTGTCGACGATGCCCGACGCCCGCGGGCGCGGCTACGGCGAGGCCGTCACGTGGGCGGCGACGCGCGTCGATCCGTCGCTGCCGGCCGCGCTCATCGCCAGCGACCTCGGCCGCCCCGTCTACGAGCGGATGGGCTACGTCACCGTCGGTCGCTGGACGCTGTGGCACCGGCCTGCCTCAGCACCTCGTCGCTGAGCGCGGGCCAGGCGGTCTTCGCCCAGTCGCCGAAGTCCCGGTCGGTGAGGACCGCGAGGGCGAGGCCGCCGTCGCCCGCCTCGGGATCGACCCACACGAACGTGCCGGTCTGGCCGAAGTGACCGAACGTCGACGGCGAGTTGCGGGTGCCCGTCCAGTGCGGCGACTTGTGGTCGCGCAGCTCGACGCCGAGGCCCCAGTCGTTCGGGTCCTGACGGCCGAAGCCGGGGAGCACGCCGGCGAGGCCGGGGAACTGCACGGTCGTCGCATCCCGCAACGTCGCCGGCGACACGAGCGTCGGCGCGAGCAGCTCGGCCGCCAGCGCGGCGAGGTCGCCGATCGTCCCCGTCGCGCCCGCGGCCGGTGACCCCGAGACGTCGGCGCCGGTCATGCCGAGCGGGTCGACGACGGCCTCACGCGCGTACGCCGCGAACGGCATGCCGGCGCCGTGCGACACCAGCGCGGCGATCTCGTCGTAGCCCTCGTTGGAGTAGAGGCGCTTCGTGACCGGCGTCGCGTGGGACAGCAGCCGGCGCAGGTGCTCGTCGAGCCGGACGGTTCCCTCCTCGACGGCGACGAGCGTGGCCAGCGCGGTCACGAGCTTCGTGACCGACGCCCACGCGAACGACCGCGTCGTGTCGCCGTGCACGGTGACGACGCCGTCGCGACCGACGACGGCGGCCGCGGCGTGGTCCACCGGCCACCCCTCGATCGCATCCAGCACGGCGCGGCAAGCTACCGCCATGCGCCTCGACCTCACGCCCGACGAGTTGCTCACGACGACTCGGTCGGTGCGCAAGCGGCTGGACCTGGAGCGGCCGGTCGAGCGCGAGCTCATCGAGGAGTGCATCGGCATCGCGCTGCAGGCGCCGACCGGGAGCAACATGCAGCACTGGCACTGGGTCGTCGTCGACGAGCAGGACAAGAAGGACGCGCTCGCGGCGCTGTACCGGCGCTACTGGGCGGTGTACTCGAACCAGCCGGCGCCCGAGCCGCGGCCCGGCGACACGCGCGTCGAGCGTCTCGGCGCGGTGAAGGCGAGCGCGCAGTACCTGGCCGACCACCTCCACGAGGTGCCGTACCTCGTCGTGCCGTGCGCGTTCGGTCGCCTTCCCGCCGGTGCCGACGTCGGCATCCAGGCCGGCTACTGGGGCTCGGTCTTCCCGGCGATGTGGTCGTTCATGCTGGCGGCCCGTGCCCGCGGCCTCGGGACGTCGCTCACCACGCTGCACCTGCAGTACGAGCGGGAGGCCGCCGAGGTGCTCGACATCCCGTACCTGCGGGTCACGCAGTGCGGGCTGATCCCCGTCGCCTACACGTTGGGCACCGACTTCAAACCCGCGCCGCGCCAGCCGCTGGAATCGGTGCTGCACTGGAACAGCTGGTAGAGCGAGGCGCCCGGGCGGCGGAGAGCGGACAGCGCAGTAGCCTCGACGGCTCCATGGCTCCGCAGTTCATCTTCACCATGCGCGACCTGCGGCGGTTCCACCCGCCCGATCGCGAGGTCCTCAAGGGCATCAACATCTCGATGTACCCCGGCGCCAAGATCGGGGTGATCGGCGCCAACGGCAGCGGCAAGTCGAGCCTGCTGCGCATCATGGCGGGCGAGGACGACGGCTACACCGGCGAGGCGCGCCTCACGCCGGGCTTCACCGTCGGCTACCTGCCGCAGGAGCCCGTGCTCGACCCGACCAAGGACGTGCTCGGCAACGTCGAGGACGGTGTCGGCGAGACGAAGGCGCTCGTCGATCGTTACAACCAGGTGTGCGAGTCGATGGGCGACCCCGACGCCGACTTCGACGCGCTCCTCGCCGAGCAGGCGGACCTCCAGGACAAGATCGACGCCGCCGGCGCCTGGGACCTCGACCGCACGCTCGAGATCGCCATGGACGCGCTGCGGCTGCCGCCCGGCGACGCGAAGGTCGACACGCTGAGCGGCGGCGAGCGGCGCCGCGTCGCACTCTGCCGGCTGCTGCTCCAGAAGCCGGACCTGTTGCTGCTCGACGAGCCGACGAACCACCTCGACGCCGAGTCGGTCGCGTGGCTCGAGCGGACGCTGCAGGAGTACCCGGGGACGGTCGTCGCCGTCACCCACGACCGGTACTTCCTCGACAACGTCGCCGGCTGGATCCTCGAGCTCGACCGCGGCAGGGGCATCCCGTGGGAGGGCAACTACACGTCCTGGCTCGAGCAGAAGCAGAACCGGCTCGCGCAGGAGGAGAAGGCCGACGAGCGCCGGCAGCGGACGCTCGAGCACGAGCTCGAGTGGATCCGCATGTCGCCGCGGGCGCGTCAGGCGAAGGGCAAGGCCCGCCTCAACAGCTACGAGGAGCTGCTGGCCGAGGCGGCGTCCGGACCCGAGCGCGTCGAGCGGCGGGAGATCTCGATCCCGCCGGGCCCGCGCCTCGGCGACGTCGTCATCGAGGCGGACGGGCTCGTGAAGGGATTCGGCGACGCGCTGCTGATCGACGACCTCACGTTCTCCGTGCCGCCGGCGGGGATCGTCGGCATCATCGGACCCAACGGCGCCGGCAAGACGACGCTGTTCCGCATGATCGTCGGCGACGAGAAGCCCGACGACGGCGCGCTCCGCGTCGGGTCGACCGTCCAGCTGGCGTACGTCGACCAGTCGCGTGACGCGCTCGACCCGGAGAAGACCGTGTACGAGGAGATCACCGGCGGCGTCGACCACCTCGTCGTCGGTGGGCGCGAGATGCACGGCCGGGCCTACGTCGCCGGCTTCGGGTTCAAGGGCACCGACCAGCAGAAGAAGGTCGGTGTGCTCTCGGGCGGCGAGCGCAACCGCCTGCAGCTGGCGAAGGTGCTACTGAGCGGCGGCAACGTCCTGCTCCTCGACGAGCCCACCAACGACCTCGACGTCGACACGCTGCGCGCCCTCGAGGACGCGCTCCTCGACTTCGCCGGCTGCGTCCTCGTCGTGTCGCACGACCGATGGTTCCTCGACCGCATCTCGACCCACGTGCTCGCGTTCGAGGGCGATTCGTCGGTGCGGTGGTTCGAGGGCAACTTCTCCGACTACGAGGCCGACCGCCACAAGCGCCTGGGCGCCGACGCCGACCAGCCGCACCGCATCAGGTACAAGCCGCTCGTCCGGGGATGAGCCGCCACCACCGTTTTGGTACCTACAGCGGGGCCGGTTCGGCCCCGCTGCCGGTACCAGAAGCGGGCGGCGGCGGGTGACGCCGTTCGAGGACGCCGTCCGCAAGGTCGTCGCCGCGTTGCGGCCGGGCGACGTCGTGAGCTACGGCGAGGTCGCGGAGGAGGCCGGGTACCCGGGTGCGGCGCGGGCGGTGGGCAACGTGCTCGCCCGCGACGGGGGCGACCTGCCGTGGTGGCGCGTCGTCGCTGCGGGCGGCCGCCTCGCCACGCACAAGGTGCACCGCCAGGCCGAGTTGCTGGCCGCCGAGGGCGTGCGCGTGGTCGACGGCCGAATCGCCCGACCGCGACCCGGCTAGCGTCGCCGTGTGCGAGCGGGCGGTCTCGAGGCGTTGGTGGCCGCCCTCGACGCCGCCGCCACGCCCGAGGACGTCGCCGAGGCGCTCGTGCTCGAAGGGGCGGCCGCGGTCGGGGGTGACGCCGCCGTCGTGTGCCGCATCGGCGCGGACGGCCGGCTCGAGGTGGCGGCGTCGAAGGGCTACCCGGCCGCGGCGCTCGCGGTGCTCGTCTCGGCACCGGTCGACGAACTCGCGGTGCCGCTCGCGACCGCGGTGCGCACGGGCCAGCCCGTGCTCCTCGAAGAGGACGACCGCGGCGGTGCCGTCGCCGCGCTGCCGCTGGGCGCGCACGGCGCCCTCGCCGTCCGGTACGACGCCACGCGGACGTTCAGCCGGGACGACCGCGCCCGGCTCGTCGCCCTCGCCGACGCGGCAGCGCACGCGCTCGAGCGGGCGCAGCTCCGCGAGCGGCTGCACGTCCTCGAGGCCGCCGTCGACTGCGCGCCCGTTGCGCTCGGCGTGTTCGACGCGCAGGTCCGCCTCGCGGCGTCGAACCGCCACTTCGACCGGCTCGTGCGCGAAGCCGAGAGCGAGCTCGTTCAGATCGTCCGGTCGGTGCTCGACGGCGACGCTCCCGTCGTCGGCACCCAGCTGCGTGAGGTCGGGGCAGCCGACACGACGGTCGTGGTCAGCGCGTACCCCGTGACGTCGCCCGGCGGTGCGCGTCGCGTCGCCGTCGCCGCGACCCACGCGGCGGGTCACGACGACGCCGAGACGCGCCTCCGCGAGGAGAGCCAGATCGTCGAGACGCTGTACTTCGTCGCCCGCCAACTTGCCGGCGAGCTCGACCCGACCCGGGTCATCGACGTCGTCGCGCACGCCGCGACGATGGTCACCGACGCCGACGCCGGCATCTACCTCGCCCCGCCGGACGACGCCGTCGTCGAGCCCGTCGTGCTGGCGAGCGCGGGCGACGCCGCGCCGTTCGTCGCCGCGTTCGACGCCGACCTCGCTCGCCGCACGCTCGTCGACGGCGACGTCGTCCGCCTCGACGATGCCGGCGGTCGCAGCGCGGCGGCGAGCTACCTCGCCGTCCCGATCGCCGCCCGCAACGGCAGGTCGCTCGGCGCGATGTTCCTCGTCAAGGGCACGTCGTCGGCGTTCGACGAGCGCGACGAGCGCCTCGTCGTGGGAATCGCCGGCCAGGCGGGCATCGCGCTCGACGACGCCGAGCTGTTCCAGAGCGAGCGCCGGGTCAGCGAGCAGCTCCGCGTCCTCGCCGAGGCCGGCCGCGTGCTCGCCTCGTCGCTCGACGTCGACGACATCCTCGGCGAGGTCGCCGACCTCGTCGTCCCCGCGCTGGCCGACGCGTGCATGATCGACCTCACGCTGGAGGACGGGACGATCAGCCGCGTCGCCACCGCCGCGGAGGATCCGGACCTCGAGCGGGCGCTCGAGTCGCACCCACCGCGACCCGAGGACGTCGTGAACCCGGCGCTGCGCCGGATCCGCACGTCGACGTCGGTCGAGCTCGTCCACCTCGACGAGGCGTTCGTCCAGGCGTCGTGGCCCGACGACGCCACGTACCAGCGCCTGCTGCTCGAGCGGGTCCGGTCGGCTGCGGTCGTGCCGATGACGACGCGCGACACGATCGCCGGCCGGCTGACACTGATCATGGGGGCGTCCGGTCGCGAGTTCCGCGCCGACGACTCGGCGATGCTCCTCGACCTCGGGCGGCGCATCGCGCTCGCCGTCGAGAACGCGCGGCTGTTCGCGCGCCAGCGGTCGGTCGCGATCGCGCTCCAGAAGAGCCTTCTGCCCGACCGGCTCCCGCACGTGCCGGGCGTGTCGATGGCGGCGCGGTACCTGCCCGGTGGGCCGGACGTCGACGTCGGCGGCGACTGGTACGACGTCCTCGCGATGCGCAACGGGACGATGGGGTTCGCGATGGGCGACGTCGTCGGGCGCGGTGTCTCGGCTGCGGCGCTGATGGGGCAACTGCGCAGCGCGCTGCGCGGGTACGCGCTCGAGGGACACCGGCCGGGCGCGTGCCTCGAGCACCTCGACGTCCTGCTCGACGTGATCACCGGCGGTGCGCTCGTCACCGCGGTCAAGGGGCACCTGTACCCGAACGAGCGGCGGGCCGTCGTCGCCAACGCCGGGCACCTGCCCCCGCTGCTGCTGCACCCCGACGGCAAGTGCGAGTTCATCGCCGAGTCACTCGGCGTGCCACTGAGCACGCTCGAGGTGCCGCGGTACGAGGACATCTGGATCGACTTCCGGCCCGGCACGGCGATCGTGCTCTACACCGACGGGCTCGTGGAGGAGCGTGACACGTCGCTCGACGTCGGGCTCGCCCGCCTCGCCGAGGCGTGCCGCACGGGGCCGCGCGACGACCTCGACGCGCTGTGCGAGCACATCCTCGGATCGCTGCTCGCCGACCGCACGACGCGCGACGACGTCGCGCTGCTCATCGTCCGGCTCGACGCGTGACCGGCGCGACCGGCGGCCGTCCGCTCGACGTCCTCGACGTCCTCGCCACGCAGGAGGTCGAGGTCACCGACGGCTTCCGCCACGTCGAGCTGTTCACGATGACCGGGCTGCTCACGATGCTGTGGCACGGCGACCAGCGGGCCGAGCGTGTCGTGCTGATGTGCGGCGGCGCGATGGGCGGGCTCCTCGGACCGGCCGACGGACTGTTCCACGACCTCGGCGTCGCGTTCGCGGCCGAGGGCATCGGCGCGATCCGTGTCGGCTACCGCCGGCCGAACGACCTCACGGCGTGCACCGTCGACGTGGCCGCCGCCGCCGACCTCGTGCTGCGGGCGACGGGTGACCGCGCCCGCTTCGTCACCGTCGGCCACTCGTTCGGCGGCGCGGTCGCGCTGCGCGCCGCGCTCGCGATACCGGAGGCGGTCGTCGGCGTCGTCGGGTTGTCGACGCAGTCGGCGGGGTGGGAGGACGCCGCCGGGCTGGACGGCCGGCCGCTGCTGTTGCTGCACGGCGACGCCGACGAGCTGCTGCCCGCGTTGTGCAGCGAGGTCGCTGCGTCCCTGGCCGGGGGTGGCGAGGTCGTCGTCCTGCCCGGCGCCGGCCACCTGCTGCGCGAGGCGGGCGACGAGGTCCGCACGCGCCTGCGCGAGTGGATCCCCGAGGTCCTCGCCGGGTGAGCGCCGAGCTCTTCCCCTCCGGGCGGTCGGCGGACGAGCCGCGCCGGGTGTCGCTCGTGCGGTTGTCGAGCGAGATCGCCCGGTCGCTGGCGCCGGTGGGACGCGTCGCCGTCGACGGTGAGGTGCACCGGGCGACGCTGCGCACGACGCGCTGGTGGTTCACGCTGCGCGACCGCGCCGCGCAGATCGCGGTGTCGATCCCGGCGGCGAAGGTGCGTGCGTACCCGCCGAGGGACGGGGAGCGGGTGCGGGTCACCGGCCGGCTCACGTGGCAGACCGACCGCGGCACGCTGCGGTTCGACGGAGAAGCGCTCGAGCCCGTCGGGGAGGGCGCGGTCGCCGCGCTCATCGCCGCCGCCCGGCAGCGGCTCGCCGCCGACGGGTTGCTCGACCGGCCCCGCCGCGCGCTGCCGCTGCTGCCGCGCTCGATCGGCGTCGTGTGCGGCGCCGAGGCTGCCGTGCGCGCGGACATCGAGTCCGTCGTCGCCGCCCGGTTCCCGGGCTATCCGCTCACGTTCCTCGAGGTGAGCGTGAGCGGTCCCGGCGCGGTCGACGCCATCACCGGCGCGCTCGTCGAGCTCGATCGCCGGCCGGACGTCGACGTGATCGTGCTGGCGCGCGGCGGTGGCGACGCGACCCAGCTGCTGCCGTTCAGCGACGAGGCACTGTGCCGCGCGGTGTGCGCGTCGACGACACCGGTCGTGTCGGCGATCGGCCACGACGGCGACCGGCCGCTGTGCGACGAGGTCGCCGACGTGCGCTGCGGGACGCCGTCGATCGCCGCGGCGCGAGTCGTTCCCGACCGCGCGCAGCTCCACGCCGACCTCGACCGCGCGCTGGCGCGCGTCCTGGATGCCGCCTCGCGTCGCGTCGACGTCGCGTCCTCGCGCCTGGCACGCATCGACCGCGACGCCGCGCTCGTCGCCGGCGTCGCCACCGCGGCGCGTCGACTGGACGCGGCGGGGGAGCGGCTCGCGCTCGTCCATCCGTCGAACCGCGTGGTCGATGCCCGGCGCCGGCTCGACGCCGGGCACGCGCAGATGGAGGCGCTGTCGCCCCGGCGGGTGCTCGAGCGCGGCTACGCCGTCGTCCGCCGGCGCGACGACGGTACGGTCGTGCGTCGCGCCGCCGGGCTCGCGCCGGGTGACGTCGTCGATGTCGAGGTGGCGGAGGGACGGGTCGGCGCCCGCGTGGAGGACGTGGAGAGCGATGGCTGAGCGGGACCTCACGACGATGACGTTCGAGCAGCTGCTCGACGCCCTCGAGGAGCTCACCCGCAGGATGGCGTCGGGCGGCATCGGCATCGAGGAGGCGGCTGCCCTCTACGAGGAGGCGGGCGCGCTGCACGCCGCCGCCGCCGAGCGCCTCGAGCGGGTGCAGCGCCGCATCGACGAGCTCCGTCCACCGGGCGAGGTCGCCACCGGAGCAGACTGAGCTCATGGTCGTCGTGCTGGTCATCGTCGTCCTGATCGTGCTGATCGTCCTCGCCGGCCTGGCGCTGCGGCGGTCGGAGACCGAGACGATCACGTTCCCGGCGCCCGTGGGGTCGGTCGACGTCAAGCTCCCTGCCGGCGGCGTGCGCATCACCGCCGGCGGCGACGGCGGGGCGAGCGTGACCCGCGAGATGCGCTGGCTGGTGACCAAGCCCAAGCTCGACGAGCGGATGGACGGCGACGAGCTGCATCTGCACGTCACCGGTTCACCGCTGTTCTCCGGTGTCGTCGAGTACTCGATGACGGTGCCCGCGGGCGCGTCGGTGAAGGTGTGGAGCAGCGCGGGCACGATCCACGCGACCGGCATCGACGGCGACGTCGACGCCCGCTCGTCCGCCGGCGGCATCTACGTCGACGGCTGCGGCGGCGCGCTGCGGCTGA
>DASSOZ010000039.1:0-17184 GCA_035700105.1 Acidimicrobiales bacterium | reverse complement strand
GCTTCGTGGTTGTGCAGAGTTCAACGACAACGGAGACACATCCGCGACTGAGCGGTACGACCGCAACCGTCACCGAGGTGAACTTCGGTGACTTCGTGGTCGACTACGCGCTCATCCAGGGCGCAACCGGCTTCGGCACTCCGACCGGCTCGGTCAGGTTCTTCGTCTGTAACCCGACGCAGACGTCCGGCACCGCCGGTAACGAGGTGTGTCCGAGCACGACGGGGACGGCAGTGGGCACGACCGTCACCGTGTCGGCGGTATCCAACTCAGACCCGCCACAGTCAGAGGCGACCTCGGCGGCGGTGACCGCGAACCAACTCGGCGTGTGGTGCTTCCGGGCGACGTACACACCCGACACGGCGAACTACACAGGTTCCGCTGATGCCCGCCACACCGAGTGCTTCAAGGTGACGGACACGACCGACTACACGTCTGCGCAGAAGTGGCTGCCGAATGACTCGGTGACGATTGCTTCTGCCCACGGTGCCCCCGTGTCCGGTTCGCTTCTGATCAAGCTCAAGAAGGGATCGACGTGCGGGGCGGCAACGACCGTCTACACGGAGACGACGATCACCGTCTCGGCTGCAGGGACGTACAACACCACGAACGGGTCGGACAATGCGACCAAGTACGAAGTGAACGCGTCGAATGCCGACACGTACTGGTGGGACGTCCAGTTCATCCCGACCAACTCCAACGTGACCGCGTTCCACACGTGCAAGGAGACGTCGAGCGTCAGCATCGACAACGACGCCTCTTAGAAGCGTCACAAGCAGCAACCGAACAAAGGGCCCGGCATCATGCCGGGCCCTTTGTGATGCTCTCGTAGAGCGCGCTCAGGCGTAGACGTGGAACGCGAGCGTCGCGGCCGTGACCGTTTTGCTGCCGTCGAAGTAGTACATGGCGGCGTTGCAGTCCGCGTCGCCCGCGGTCCACGAGCTGGACGAGAGTGTGAAGGTCTGCGTCGACGGCCACGGGTAGCTGTCGTAGTAGCCGGTCTGCGCGCTGTACACGACCGTGCCGCCCTGCGAGCACTTCACGCTGACGTGGGGCTCCGTCGTCGCCGTCGTCGAGACGTCGAAGCGGATGTGCTGGCCCCAGTGGGGCACGCCGTCCGTGGAGTCGAGCAAGACGAGCGTCATGCTCGAAGTGCCCCCCGAAGGCTTGCCCCCCTTGCCGCCGCCAGTGTTTGGCGAAGGCTTCCCGGCGAAGGCGGCGGTCGGCGTGGCGAGCACTAGTCCCGCGGTCAACAGCAGAGCAGCAGTGCGACGCATGGTTCCTCGTTTCCCCGTCTCGGTGTCGGAGACCTCCGCCGGCAGGTCTTGCTGTTGCTCATTTCTCGTCAGGCGCTCGCGCTCGCTTGAGCGATTAGCTAGCCCGTTCGCGCCCGATTGAGGGTGTCTGTGCCGGAACACCCCAAAGATCCGCGGCTCCCGGGCGTTGACAACGGGGCTCGCCGTGCTGGCCCGTGCTAGGCACCGAACATGGTGCAGTTCGCCGACGACACCGCCGTCCGACCCGACCCGCTGCATCCCGACGAGTTCACGGCCGAGATCCGGCGGAACTTCTGGATCGTGCTGGGCCCGAACGGCGGCTACGTCGCCGCGATCCTCCTACGGGCGATGACGCAGCGACTGGGCGACAGCGAGCGGACGCCGCGGAGCCTGACGATCCACTACCTCGACCCACCCGAGGAGGGCGAGGTGCGCATCCGCACCCGGATCGAGCGACAGGGGCGGGCACTGTCGACGGTGACGGCGCGGATGGTGCAGCACGACCGCACGGTCGCGATCGCGATGGCGGCGTTCAGCAAGCCGCGCCGCACCAACACCATCGAGCCGTTCAACGACCTCGAGATGCCGGACGTCCCGCCGCCGGACGACCTCGAGCGGAGGCCGTTCGTCGACGGGATGATGCCGCCGATGGCGGGCCAGATGGCGGTGTGGCACGCGCTCGGCGCGCAGCCGCTGAGCGGGAAACACGAACCGCTCACGGGCGGGTGGTTCCGGCTCGCCGATCCCGAGCCGCTGACGTACGAGCAGCTCGCGCTGCTGACCGACGCGTGGATGCCCGCCGTGTTCAACCGCATGACGACGATCGGTGGCGCGCCGACGATCGACCTCACCGTGCACTTCCGCGAGCCGATCCCGACCGACCCGCCCCCGCGACCTGACGACGTCTACCTCGGCGTGTTCCGCACGAACGTCGCCGCCGAAGGTTTCGTCGAGATGGACGGCGAGATCTGGTCGGAGGACGGCCACCTGCTGGCGCAGACGCGCCAACTCCAGATCGCGCTGCTGGGCGCGTAGACGGGCAGCCGCGGCCGACCTTTGCGTGCAAATCCGCCTCGAGAGGGCGGATTCCGCGAAAAAGTCGTGCGGGCGATCGCCGACCTACGAAACGAACCAGCGGCCCTCGGCCGACGTGACGACCCGGCCGCCGACGCGGACATCGCCGTCGACGCCACGGGCCCGCAGCACGCACGGGCGGCCCATCTCGGCGCCCTGGCGGATCGTCACCGAGTCGGCCGCGCCCCAGAGGCGACGGGCGAGCACGGCGATCGGGCCGGCGGCCGACCCCGTCCCCGGGTCCTCGGCGATGCCGCCGGCGGGGACGAAGACCCGCGCGTGCAGCTCGCTGTCGGACAGGCGGCGGAACGGCGCCAGCGACATGCCGCCCAGCGCGACCGACACGCGCGCCACCGACGCGAGGTCCGGCGCGATCGAGTCGAGCGGCGCGGTCGTGGGCACGAGCACGTGCGCGGTGCCGCCGGCGACAGACAGGAACGCGCCCTCGACGCCCGGCACGCCGAGCGCGGCGGCGACGCCTTCGGGCGACACCTCGGTCAACTCCGGGTCGGGTTGCGACATCTCGGCACCGCCCTCGTCGACGTCGACGCGCACGACCGCGCCCGGCGTCGTCTGCTCCCACGTCCCGGGACCGAGCACCCACGCCGTGCCGAGCGACGGATGGCCGGCGAACGGCAGCTCCGACGACGGCGTGAAGATCCGCATCGAGTACGCGCCCTCACCGACGGACGTGACGAACGTCGTCTCCGACAGGTTCGCCTCCCGGGCGATCGACTGCATCAGCGGCTCGGGACAGGGTTCGGTCACGACGCACAACCCGTTGCCCGTGAACGGCCGGTCGGTGAACACGTCCACGACGCGATAGGCGAGCTCGGTCACGACAGACCGAGCCCCCACCGCACGTCGTCGAGGCAGTCGAACCACTCGTAGGGCACACCTGCATCGTCGCACCAGTACGCGAGGCCGTCCTTCGCATAAAGCGAGTCGACGAGCACCGCGGCCTTGCGATCGGACGCGCCGTCGCCGACGAGGACCGTGCGCCGCCCGCGCGCACGCGCCGCCTTGATCGGCGCCTGCTTGCACGTGCCACACGTGGAGCACGGGCAGCACCGGTCGGAGTGCGGGAACTCCAACGAGAACGTCGACCAGTCCACGTCGTTCGTCACGCACTCGACGCCGGCACCGGCGCAGACGTCGCGTGCGAGGAACCCGAAGCCGTCGGACACGACGACGACCTCGGCGCCGGCGGCACGCAGGTCGCGCACGAAGCCCGCGAACCCCGGGTCGATGTCGACCTCGGACGCAACCGACCGCACGAGCGCCTCGTCCCGCGGCAGCATCTCCCACTCGGCAACGAGACACTCGCGGCTGCCGATCTCGCCACGGACGTAGGCATCGTCGATCGGGCGCCACACCGACTCGTCGACCAGGCGCGACAAGAGGTGCACGCCCGAGTCGACGGTCGTCACGGTCCCGTCGAAATCGAGGAACACCGTCGTGTCGGAGAGATCGGGAAGGGCCATGGGCTGAGCGGCCAGCGTACGATCGCCCGCATGTCTGACGTCTTCTCGATCGAGCGCGACGGCCACGTCGCCACCGTGTGGCTGGACAACCCCGATCGCCGCAATGCCATGGGCAGCGCGTTCTTCGAGGGGATCAAGCCGGTCTTCGACGACCTCGCCGACGACCCCGACGTGTGGGCGATCGTCCTCGCCGCCAAGGGCCCGGCGTTCACGGTCGGGCTCGACCTGAAGGAGGTCGGCGGCGGGCTGAGCGGCGGCCTCGGCGGGGGCGGCAAGGCGGGGTCCGACGCCAGTCGCCGGCTCACGAGCCGGCGACAGCTGCTTCGGTGGCAGGAGGCGTTCACCGCGGTCGCCGACTGCCCGAAGCCGGTGGTCGCCGCCATCCACGGCTGGTGCATCGGCGGCGGCATCGACCTCATCTGCTGCGCCGACATCCGCCTCGCGAGCGCCGACACGACGTTCAGCGTCCGCGAGACGAAGGTCGCCATCGTCGCCGACCTCGGCACGCTGCAGCGCCTGCCGAAGATCCTCTCGCCCGGCCACGTCGCCGAGCTGGCGTTCACCGGCAAGGACATCACCGCCGAGCGCGCCGCGGGGATGGGTCTCGTCAACGACGTCGTCGACGGCAGCGCCGACGAGGTGTACGCGGCGGCGCGGGCGATGGCGGAGGAGATCGCGTCGAACCCGCCGCTCGTCGTGCAGGGCGTGAAGCAGGTCCTGAAGGCGGGCCGAGAGCTCACCGTCGAGCAGGGGCTCGACTACGTGTCGCTGTGGAACTCCGCCTTCCTCGGCACGAACGACCTCGTCGAGGCGATGACGTCGTTCATGGAGAAGCGCCCGCCGAACTACTCGGGCACGTAGACCGCGGTCGAGCCCGTCCCGGTGGTGTCGGCGACGATGCGGTTGCGGCCGTCGCGCTTGGCGGACAGCAGCGCCGCGTCGGCGACCTCGACGAGCTCGCCGAGCGAGCGGCCGACCGTCGAGTCGGTCACGCCGAACGAGCACGTGAACGCGGGCACCGAGCCGCTGCCGACGGCGAGCGCGAGGTTCTCGCGCAGTCGCTCCATCGCCCGCACCCCGGCCTCGGCGTCGCAGGCGGGCAACAGCACCACGAACTCCTCGCCCCCGTAGCGGCACACGACGTCCTCGGGCCGCACCGACGCGGTGATCACGCGGCTGAACAGGCGCAGCGCGCGGTCGCCGGCGTCGTGGCCGAACGTGTCGTTGAGCGTCTTGAAGTGGTCGAGATCGGCCATGACGACGGCGAACGTGTCGGCGCCGCCGATCAGCGAGCGGGCGCGGTCCTCGAGCGTGCGCCGGTTGAGCAGCCCGGTGAGCGGGTCGGTGGCTGCCTGGAGCTGCGATCGCTCCATCGCACGGAGGAGCGCGATCCGCGACCCGGCCTGCATGGCGACGGTGTCGAGCTTGGCGATGTCACCGTCGGCGAGCGGCGCATCGACCGGCCGCGTCGCGTGCAAGACGCCGATGGCGCGTCCCATCACGGTGATCGGGATGCACACCGCGCTGCACGGCTCGGCGCGATCCCAGAGACGGGGACACGCGTCGAGCTCGCGGCTGTCCTCGTATGCGACGACCTGGCCGCGGCGCACCGCGGGGCACGACCAGGGCGAATCGACGCCGCAGCGCGGACCGTGTCCGTCGGCACCGGGGCCGCGCTCGACCGCGACGCGCAGGTGCGCCCGGCTCGAGTCGGCGAGCATCAGCTCCGCGGCGGTGTCGGCGGCGGCCAGCTCGAAGGCACGTCCGACGACGGCGAGCGCGTCCGGTTCCCGCTCCGCGGTCTCGAGCGCACGGTGCACCCGGGCCTCGAACTCCTGGCGATCGGACTCGGCGACGAGCCGCTCCTCGCGCTCGGCGCTGATCGAGGTGTCGTAGGTGACGTGGAGCTTCGTCGGGAGGACGACGCCGAAACCGAGCAGCGGGACGGCGAACGCCAAGGTCACCAGCGCGTAGCCGAGGGTCGCGCCGTGCCAGCCGAGCGCGTGGGCGGTGGGCGTGGCGAGCACCATCGACAGCGCCGTGTAGCCGATGATGCAGACGAGCATCATCACGTACGGCGGCAGCACCGCCATGCGCTCGAACGAGCGGCCCTTCTGCAGGCCGTCCCCCCTCATGTGAGGGGTATCGGCCCGGTCGTGCGGCGCTTTAGGCCGGGTTAGCCGACGCTGCCTTCCATGTTGAGCTCGATCAGGCGGTTGAGCTCGACGGCGAACTCCATCGGGAGCGTGCGGGTGATCGGCTCGATGAAGCCGTTGACGATCATGCCCATCGCCTGCTCCTCGGAGAGGCCGCGGCTCATCAGGTAGAAGAGCTGATCCTCGCCGACCTTCGACACGGTCGCCTCGTGGCCGATCTGCGCGTCCTTCTCGCCGATCTCCATGTACGGGCGGGTGTTGGAGATGCTGTCGGGGTCGAGGATCAGGGCGTCGCAGCGGACGTGGCTGCGGACGTTGTGCGCGCCCTCCTCGACGCGGACGAGGCCGCGGTAGGTGGTGGCGCCGCCGTCCTTGCTGATCGACTTGCTGACGATCTGGCTCGTCGTCTCCGGCGCGGCGTGGACCATCTTGGCGCCGGCGTCCTGGTGCTGACCGGCACCGGCGTACGCGACGCTCAGCACCTCACCGCTCGCCTTCGGCCCCATCAGGTAGACGGCCGGGTACTTCATCGTGAGCTTCGAGCCGATGTTGCCGTCGATCCACTCGATGCGGGCCTCGGCGTCGGCGCGGCCGCGCTTGGTGACGAGGTTGTAGACGTTCGACGACCAGTTCTGGATCGTCGTGTACGTGATGCGGCTGCCGGGGAGTGCCACGAGCTCGACGACCGCGCTGTGCAGCGAGTCGCTCGTGTAGACCGGCGCCGAGCAGCCCTCGATGTAGTGCACCTTGGCACCCTCGTCGGCGATGATCAGCGTCCGCTCGAACTGGCCCATGTTCTCGGCGTTGATGCGGAAGTACGCCTGCAGCGGCATCGGCACTTCCACACCGGGCGGGACGTAGATGAAGCTGCCACCCGACCAGACGGAGCTGTTGAGCGCGGCGAACTTGTTGTCGTTCGGCGGGATGACCGTGCCGAACCACCGCTTCACGATGTCGGGGTACTCCCGCACCGCGGTGTCCATGTCGGTGAACAGGATCCCGAGCTTCTCGAGGTCCTCACGGTTGCGGTGGTAGACGACTTCGCTGTTGTGCACGACGAAGCCCTCGGCCACGAAGTTGTGGTGGCCGGCGACCTCGATGTCGTAGGTCGGCTCCACGCCGACCGACTCGATGCGCTCGATGCGAACGAAGCCCAGCATGTCGCTGGTGTGGGTCGTGAACGTCGTGCCCTTGGCCGTGCGATACGTGTGGTTGTACGCACGGGCATTCAGGCGATCGATACGGCGCGGCGACCGGCACGGGATGCGATCGAACCGGCCGCTCAAGTGCAACTGGTACGCGGTGAGCCAGCGATCGGCGTCATGCGGATGACGGTTGCGCACCTCTGTGACCGAGCCGGAGGCCACACCCGTGAGCGCGAGCAACTCCTTCACGTCACCGAGAAGTGGAGCGTTCGCACTGCAGAGCACGATGTCGCGGTTCTTCGCGTGGTCGCGCACGTACCCGTCGCTGTCCACATAGCCCGCGACGAACGCGAGTCGCTCCGACGGCGGCACCGAGTACACCCAGCCCGGCACGCGCTTCGTGTGGGCAGAACCGGCGAGGCCGTTGATCTCGAGGAACTCCGCGAGCGCCGCGGTCCCGCGGGCGACGAGGCGAAACCCGTCGGCGGCCAGCCGGAAGTCGAGGCCGAACAGCGCGCGGCTGACTCGCACGATCTCGTCGACCAGCGCTTCGTCCGTGCGATCGACGGCGATCTCGACACTCACGTAGCCCGATCGGTCGTGCAGGTAGCCGTCACCGACGAAGATGCCGGCCCACCAGCAGAAGTCGTCGCTCGTCATCCGAGGGAACGCATCGGTGTCCGGACCCGGCCGCACGTCGAGTGCGTACGGCTCGCCGAACCACGGGACATCAGTGGCGATTGCGACGAGGTCGCCGACTTCCAGCTCCTCGGCGGGCACCCAACGAGCGGCCCAGCGACGGCGTGAACGACCCGGCTGGCGCTCGTCGCGCAGCACCAGGAACGGGTGGTTGCCGGACGCGCCGATCGTGCGACCGCGCGCCGTGATCTCGAGGATCTCCTTCTCGCCCGAGCACGCCGATCCGACGACGACGCCCGTCACGAGCTCGCGAGTCGACTCGTCGAGCGAGAACACCGTGTCACCCGGGTGCAGATCCTTGATCGGCGCCATGCCGGTGGTGGTCCACACGCGGGTGGACCCCCGGAGGCACTCGTACTGCGCGGTCACACCGGCGAGGTACTTCCGCTCGGCTTCCGGGATGCCCAGCTTCTCGTAGGTCGACTTCACCGCCTCGGGCAGCTCGTCCCAGGCGTCGACCTGCTTCTCGGTGGGCTTGATGTAGTAGTAGATGTCCTGGAAGTCGATGCCGGGCATGTTCTCGGCGAACCACGGCAGCATCGGCTTGCGCTCGAAGTTGCGCAGCGCCCGGAGCCGGAACTTGAGCATCCACTCGGGCTCGCCCTTCATCCACGACATCTCGCGGACGATGTCCTCGTTCAGGCCCTTCTTCGGCTTGAAGACGTAGTTCTCGGCGTCCGACCAGCCCAGCTGGTAGCGCCCGAGATCGAGATCGGTGGTGGCCATGAGAGCGACTCAGCTCCTCGCGTGGACGGCGGCGGCGGAGGGGATTTCCACTACGGCGATAGTAACAAATACCCGACCGCTTGATCCCCGGGCGATCCTGCCGATTCGTCCGCTGTGGGGATCCGGCGGACGGCGGCCGCCCTGTTGGCGGCGCTCGCGCTCCTAGCGGTCACGGTCGGCGCGCGCACGGTCACGGCCGGGGCCGACACCGCGACCGGGACGTACACCAACCCGGTCGCGACCCAGGACACGCCCGACCCGTTCGTGCTGCGCGTCGGCGACACGTACGTCGCCTACACGACGAACGACGGCGGCGAGAACGTCCCGGTGCGGACGAGCACCGACCTCGCCCACTGGACGCACACCGGCGATGCGCTCCCCCGGCTCCCCGCCTGGGTCGGACCCGGTCGCAACTGGTCGCCGTCGGTGCTCGCCGTCGACGCCACGCACTACGTCCTCTACTACACGGCGCTGCACGCGCAGGCGGGGCACCAGTGCATCGGCGTCGCCACGAGCGCGAGCCCGACCGGTCCGTTCACCGACGTCGGTCCCGACGGGCAGCCGCTGATGTGCCAGCTCGACCGCGCCGGGTCGATCGACCCGAGCGTGTTCCGTGATGCCGCGGGCAACCCGTGGCTGACGTGGAAGTCCGAGCCGCACTTCGCCGGCAAGCCCGCGCTCATCTGGACGCAGCAGCTCACGGCCGACGGCACCCGCCTCGTGGGCAGCGGCGTCCCCATCCTCGACGCCACCCAGTCGTGGGAGCGCGGGATCGTCGAGGCGCCCTCGATGCTGCCCGCGTTCGGCCGCTACTTCCTCTTCTACTCGGGCGGCACGTGGGACAGCGCCGACTACGCGATCTCGTACGCGATCTGCGACTCGCCGTCGGGACCGTGCCGGAAGCCGTCGACGGGCGCCGTCGTCGCCCGCAACGACGCGCTCGGCGTCGGTGGCCCCGGTGGTGGCGAGGTCTTCACGGACGCGTCCGGCGCGTGGTGGTTGGCGTACCACGCGTGGACGCTGCCGGCCGTCGGCTATCCCGGCGGGGCGCGCACGATGCGGCTCGAGCGGATCGCGTTCGTGAACGGTCGTCCGGTGGTGTCGGGGCCGACCGTCGGTCCCGAGACGACACGCCGCGCCGAGCGCGTCGCCGGCGCCGATCGCTACGCCACCGCGGCGGCGTTCTCCAGGGCGACGTTCGCCTCCGGCGTACCCGTCGTCTACGTCGCCGCCGGTGACGCATTCCCCGACGCGCTCGCCGCCGCGCCGGCAGCCGGCGCCGGCGGCGGGCCCGTGCTCCTCGTCGACGCGTTCGGCGTCCCCGCGTCGACCGCCACCGAACTCCGACGCCTCGCACCGAAGCGCGTCGTCGTCGTCGGTGCCGCGGGTCGCCGTCCCGGCGTCGTCGCCACGATCCAGTCGCTGGCCGGCGCGGGTGTGCCCGTCGCGACCATCGCCGGGGTCGACCGCTACGCGACGGCCGCGCTCGTGTCCGGATCGGCGTTCGCTCCCGGCGCCCCCGTCGTGTACGTCGCGACCGGCCGTACCTTCCCCGACGCGCTCGCCGCCGGTGCCGCGGGCGCGCGCCGCGGCGGTCCCGTGCTCCTCGTCGACGGCGACGTGTCGCCCGCCGTCGCCGCCGAGCTCCGGCGACTCGCACCGGCGTCGGTCGTCGTGCTCGGCGGGACGGATGCGGTCGGCGACGACGTCGTCGCCGGCATCCGGGCGGTCGTGCCGGCCGCCGCCGTCGGGCGCGTCGCCGGTGCCGACCGCTACGCCACCGCCGCCGCGCTGAGCCGATCGACGTACGCGACCGGTGAGCCGACGGCACTCGTCGCCACGGGGACGACGTTCGCCGACGCGCTCACAGCCGGCACGGCCAAGACGCCGCTGCTCCTCGTCGGGTCGACGCTTCCCCCGGAGACGCACGCGGAGCTCGACCGCCTCGGGAGCGCCGTCACCGTCCTCGGCGGCGAGGCGGCCGTCGGCGCCCGCCTGTTCGCCGCCCTCGACCTCCGGTAGGGGACACGGTCCCCGCCCCGCGCGCCGTCAACCGGCGTAGGCGCGGAGACCCTCCATGTCGCGGATCGTGATCTGGCGCCGGCCCGTCTCGATCAGTCCGCGCGTGCGCAGCGCGGTGAGGGCGCGGACCACCGACTCCCGTGACGACGCGATGAGGCTCGCGAGCTCCTCCTGGGTCAGCGCGATGTCCAGATCGGGTCGGCGCTGGGCGTCGGCATGTTCGACAAGGAAGTGAGCGAGTCGGTGGGATGCGTCGAGGGAAGTGGCGCCCACGCGCCTCCGGTCTGCTACATGCACCTTGCGGATGATCCAACGCAGCAGCGCGAGCGTGGCGGTGGGTTGGGCGACGAGGAACCGCCGCAGGTCGTCGGCTGCGAAGACGCGGCACGCCAGTGGTTCGAGGGCGACGTTGGACGCCGAGCGACTGACGATCTCGGGCTCGAGCGCTTCGAACTCGCCGATCAGGTCGCCCGGACCGAGGACGGCGAGCACGATCTCACGGCCGTCGGGCGTGTCGAGAGTGACCTTGACACGGCCATCGAGGATGACACCCGCGGTGTCGTCCCGTGCGCCCTGCACGATCACCGTCGCACCGCGCCGGTAGCGGCGGACACGGCCGAGGCGCAGGAGCGCGGCGCGCGCGTCCACGTCGAGCAGCGCGACGAAGCCGCCCAGCGTCGCGCCACCCCCCGTCGCCACCGCTCGAGCGTATGCGCCACATGACGCACGGCGCGAGCGTCAAGTGGCGTGGCGGCCCCATCCCTCTTCTCGCATCGTCGCCCCGAGGCGCATGGCGCGCCAGAGACAGGAGGAGGGACGGATGGGCAACCGCAGACGTGTGATCGCCTGCGCGGTCGGTGCGGTGATGGTGGCGACGTGGGCGACGACGCTCGATGCCGGCGCCGCGCCTCGGCCTGCCACCGGTACCGGGTGCCACGGGCTGTCGCCTGCGTCGGCTCAGGACTGCACGCCGGAGCAGATCCGGGCGGCGCTCGACCTGCGCTGACCGGCTACCGGGAGCGGAAGTCGGGCTGGTAGCGCCGCAGCTCGCGCCGGGCGAGCTGCATCTTGTGCACCTCGTCGGGACCGTCGGCGATGTGCAGCGTGCGGGCGTGGGCGTACATGAACGCCAGCGGCGTGTCCTGCGACACGCCGGCGCCGCCGTGGATCTGGATGGCCCGGTCGACGACCGTCGTCGCCAGCCTCGGGGCGACGACCTTGATGGCCGAGATCTCGACGCGGGCGCCCTTGTTGCCGACGGTGTCCATCAGCCAGGCCGCCTTCATGGTGAGCAGCCGGGCCTGCTCGATCTCCAGGCGCGACTCGGCGATGGCGTCCTGCACGACACCCTGCTCGGCGAGCGTCTTGCCGAAGGCGACCCGCGAGATCGCCCGCTCGCACATGAGGTCGAAGGCGCGCTCGGCCATGCCGATCGAGCGCATCGCGTGGTGGATACGGCCCGGCCCCAGCCGCGCCTGCGCGATCGCGAACCCGCTCCCTTCCTCGCCGAGCAGGTTCGTCGTCGGGACGCGGACGTCGTCGAACACGATCTCGGCGTCACCGCCGCCGCCGTCGTACCCGAATATCGACAGTGGCCGCGCGATCGTGACGCCGGGCGTGTCGATCGGCACGAGGATCATCGACTGCCGGTGGTACGTGTCGGCGTCGGGATCGGTGACACCCATGACGATCAAGACGCGGCAGCGTGACGACATCGCACCGGTCGTCCACCACTTGCGACCGTTGAGCACGTAATCCTCGCCGTCTCGCCGGATCGACAGCCGGATGTTCGTCGCGTCCGACGACGCCACCTCGGGCTCGGTCATCGAGAACCCGGAACGGATCTCGCCTTCCAACAGCGGGACGAGCCAGCGGTCCTGCTGCTCGGCGGTGCCGAACTCGGCGAGGATCTCCATGTTGCCCGTGTCGGGCGCGTTGCAGTTGAGCGCCTCGGGTGCGATCGGGCTCCGCCCGGTGATCTCGGCAAGGGGCGCGTACTCGAGGTTCTTCAGGCCCGCGCCCCACTTCTCGTTCGGGAGGAAGAGGTTCCAGAGGCCGCGCGAACGCGCCTCCTTCTTCAGCTCCTCCATCACCGGCGGGTGGAAGTGCGGGTCGCCCGACTCCTCGACCTGCTGCCGGTACACGGACTCGGCCGGATAGACGTGCGAGTCCATGAAGTCGAGCAGCCTCTGGCGCAGCTCCTCGACCCGGGGCGTGAAGGCGAAGTCCATGCCCGCCAACCTACGCGGCGGCCGCGGAGGCGGCGACGGCTCCCTTCACGAGGTCGAGACCGGCGAGACCGGGCAGCGCGTCGATGCGCCGGTCGATGCGATCGGCGATCGCCCTGCCCGTGTCGTCTGACGCGAACAGGTGCCGGACGAGGAAGCGGACCTCGCCGTCCGGCATGACGCCGGCGCCGACCGGTGACCAGAACCGGGACAGCGCGAGGCGCGTCGTGCGGCGGGCCGCACGCGACCCGCGCAGCCGGCGTCGGGCCTCGCTGGCGTAGACGTCGATGTGCCTGCCCTCCTGGCGCATGATGCGACGCAGGAGCTCGGCGAGCACGGGATGACCGGCACGGCGGGCGAGTTGCGCGTAGCCCGCCTGCGTCGTCCACTCGTTCACCGCGCCCCACGTCATGTGCACCGCGGAGAACGAGGGCAGCACGGCCGACACGGCCGAGAACACCGCCGGTCGCCATCCGTCCGCGCGTTGGCGCGTGCGCTCGACGCGGACGCGCCCCGCGGGCTCGTCGTGGGCGCGCAGCACGCGCCCGATCGCCTCGCCGTGCCAGTGCTCCTCCCACGCCCAGCACGTGAGGAACGTCGTGATGTCGGGGTCCTTGTGCGCCCGCGTCGCGAGCACGTCGCGCAGGTAGCAGATCGTGTGCGACTCGACGTCGTGCATGTAGCGCAGGCAGCGCAGCGAGTCGCCGTCGAGCGGCTGGTCACGGAACGAGCCGAAGTCGATCCCCGACAGGTCCAGGCGCGTGGTCCGATCGGCGTACTCGGGTGCGGCGAGCGACATCGCTCCCTCTACGAGGCGACGGCGACCTCCGGATGACGGCTGCGCGCGCCGGTGCCGCGGCGTTTGCGCGTCATGACCAGCACCGCGACCGGCAGCACCGCGGCAACCGACAGCGAGGTGATGTTGCCGACCTTGTCGGCGGCGTCGTACACGTCGAGGTGCGACAGGTGGTACACGAGGTGCGGCACGGCGAAGAGCAGCGCGCTGACGGCCGCGGTGCGGGCCAGCGTCCGCCCGGCGACGATCGCGGCGACCGCGAGCAGGAAGCCGAGCGCGAGGTTGAGCCCGCCGAAGTCCCGCAGCAGGTGCTCGTTGAACGGACCGTCGGCGGCGACCCATCCGCGCCCGCCGGGGAACGAGTCGTAGAACGAGTGCGGACCGAGCACCGCCCACGCCCCGAGGGCCAGCGACGAGATCGCCAGCAACGCGAGGAGGGTCCGCACCGCCGTCGACGTCTCGACCGGCGTGACGCCCATCTCGCGCGCCGTGCGGGCGATGCCCTCTCGCGCCGACCGGTCGACCGGCGCCCACCCCGTCGCCTGCTTGAACCTGGCGTTGCTGAGCCGGTGTGACCGGGCGAGCGGCGCCACCTTCTGCCCACCCAGCTTGACCGCGGCGCGCGGCACGAGCACCGGCCTGGGCGCGCCCGCCGCGGCCGCGACGGCGTCGGCGTACTCGCGCTTCGTCAGCGGCTCGTCGTCGGCGACGTTGTAGATCCCTGCCGGTGCACGGAGCGCGGCGACCGCCGCGGCGGCGGCGTCGTCCGTGCTGATCGACGACTGATACGCGGTCGCCGCGCCCATCACCGGCGCCGCACCGATGCGCACGAGCCGGAACGAGTCGACGGTCGAGTGGCTGTCCGGTCCGTAGAACAGGCCGAAGCGGAGCACGACGCCGACGCCGCCCCATGCCGCCGAGTCGCGCGTGAAGCGCTGCGCGTTCCCCTCGGCCTCGCTCGTCGACGAGATGAAGCCGACCATGTCGATCGGCGCGTCCTCGTCGAGCCAGGTGTCGCCGCCGTCCGCGTAGGTGAACGCGATCGACTCCTGCACGTACCGCTGCGCCCGCGCCGCGAGCGCGGCGTCGACGAGATTGCGCGACGCCTCGGTCCGGATGCGGTCGTTCTCCTTCCACGCCCCCGGCCCGGCTGCCTTCGACAGCGGTGGGATGTGCGTGGCGAGGTTCATCACGACCTCGTGACCGGCCACCGCGTCGCGAACGGCGGCGGCGTCGAACAGGTCGACCGTGACCGGCGTCGCGCCGAGCCCGCTCAGCAACTGCGCCTTCTCCTCGGAGCGGGCGACAGCGGTGACGTCGTGCCCCTCGGCGACCAGACGCGCCACCGCCCGCTTCCCCAGCACGCCGGTCGCCCCGGCGACGAACACTGTGCTCATCGTTTGACCTCCTGGTACCAGGCCGCCGTCTTCACGGCTGCTTCCGGCGCGACGTCTCCCGCCAGACCGCGCGCGATCTCACCCACCGTTCGCTTCTTGAGCTCCGCCCGCCACGCGTGCTCCGCGTCCCACATCGCCCGCGCGATCGAGCACGGACGCCGGTACTTCGCCGCCTCGACCGCCGCCGGTCCCCGCTGGCGGATCTCGGTGCACGTGAACGCCGGCGCGGCGCCGTCGATCGCGTCGACGATGTCCAGCATCGTGATGTCGTCGGCGGGCCGGCCGAGCGCGTAGCCACCCTTCGCGCCGGGGACGGCGACGACGATCCCGGCCCGGGCGAGCGCTTGCAGGTGCTTGGCGAGGTACGCGGGCGGTACACCGTGGAACTCGGCGAGGCGGGCGGCCGGCAGCGGGGAGCCGGGCGGCAGCACGGCGAGGAACGTGCAGCAGTGGATCGCCCACTCGACGCCTTCACCCAGTCGCATTCGATTACGGATAGTAACTGTCCGAGTTCTCGGCTGTCCAGGTGCCGTGGGCCGGAGGCGGCGGGCGGTACGGTCGGCGCGATGGCGCGCCGACGGACCCCGACCGCGACGTCCGGGTTCGGCGCCGGCCGCCGCGAGAGCCACGACGCCTCCGCGTTCTACGCCCGCTTCCCCACGCCGGCCCTGTCCGACGACGACGACGTCGTCGCGCCGTACGACCTGTCCGACGACGGCTGCTTCCTCGGCGACTCCCGCACGATGGACGACCGCGTGCGCGACGGGTCGGTCGCGCTGGTCGTCACGTCGCCGCCGTACTTCGCCCACAAGGAGTACGAGCAGGACCTCGGCGCCGGGCACGTGCCGGGGAGCTACGTCGAGTACCTCCAACTCCTGCACGACGTGTTCGCCCGGTGCGTCGAGAAGCTCGAGCCCGGCGGCCGCATCGCCGTCAACGTCGCCAACCTCGGCCGCAAGCCGTACCGGTCGCTGTCGGGCGACGTCACCGCGATCCTCTCCGGCCTGGGGCTCCTCCTGCGCGGCGAGATCATCTGGAAGAAGGGCGAGGGCGCCGGCGGCAACTGTGCATGGGGCTCGTTCCGCAGTCCCGCGAACCCGGTGCTGCGCGACCTCACCGAGCGCGTCGTCGTCGCCAGCAAGGGGCGGTTCGACCGCGCCAAGTCGGCCGAGCGGCGGCGCGCGCTCGGGTTGCCGTCGGAGTCGACGCTGACGACCGACGAGTTCATGGAGGCGACGCTCGACGTGTGGGACCTCGCGCCGGAGTCGGCGCGCCGCGTCGGGCACCCGGCGCCGTTCCCCGTCGAGCTGCCGCTGCGGCTGATCGAGCTGTACACGTACGCCGGCGACCTCGTGCTCGACCCCTTCCTCGGCTCGGGCTCGACGGTCGTGGCCGCGGTGCGGTCGGGCCGCCGCGGCGCGGGCTACGACATGGACCCCGCGTACGTCGCCCTCGCGCGCGAGCGGGTCGCCGCCGAGCGCACCTGTAGGGGCTTGGACACCGCGACGGTGTCCAAGCCTCTACAGGTGACGGCGTTCGTCGCCGACGCGCTCACGGACGCGGGGTTCACGATCACGGCGCGCAAGGCGCGGGTGGCGGGCGTCGTCGTCGACTTCGTCGCGGCGGACCGCAGCGGCGCGACGTGGCACTTCGACGTCTCCGGCGCGTTCACGACGGCGCGTGCCGCAGGGCTGCTGCGCACCGACAACGTGTGGAAGGCGATCGGGCGGGCGAGCGTGCTGCGGGCCGCGGGGGTCGAGCGCGTCGTCCTGCTCGCCCCCGAGCTTCCTCCCGCCCGCACCGACGGCGGACGAGCACTCGCCGGCGCGGGGCGCGAGGTCTTCGTCGACGCCATCGCCTTGCTCGACGACGCCGACCGGGCGCGGTTGACGACGCTCGCCGCCGGCGTCTCGGCACCGCGGTGAGCCGGCGGCGGCCGCTGCCGCGCAACGTCGTCGTCCTGTCCTGGGTGTCGTTCTTCCAGGACGCGGCGTCGGAGCTGCTCTATCCGGTGCTACCGCTGTTCCTGACCGGACCGCTCGGTGCGCCGGTCGCCGTCGTCGGTCTGATCGAGGGCATCGCCGAGGGCACCGCGTCGATCTCGAAGGCGGTCTCGGGGCGGCTCGCCGACCTCCGCGACCGCAAGCCGTTGATCGCCGCCGGCTACGGGCTCTCGTCCG
>DASSOZ010000038.1:0-3481 GCA_035700105.1 Acidimicrobiales bacterium | reverse complement strand
CGACGGTCGTGGTCCACTCGATCGCACAACACGGAGGAGGGGACCATGGGCAGCGTGCTCACCCGTGCTCGTGTCGTGTCGGTCGAGTCACCGGTCGCCGACCTCGTGACGCGCCCGCCGATCGTCGTGTCGCCGGCCGCGACGGTGGCCGAGGTCGCCGCCGCGATGCGGGCTGCGGCGGTGTCCGCCGCACTGGTCGACGAGGGTGGCCGCCTCGTGCACGAGCGCGATCTCGCCGGTGCGTTCGCCGACGGCGTCGACGGCGCCGCGACCGTCGGGAACCTGGCGCTCGCGGCCGCCGTGGTCGTCCCGGGCAAGCTCCCCATCGTCACCGCCGCCGGCGTGATGCTGAACGAGCGGACCGATCACCTCGTCGTCGAGATGTCGGATGGTGGCTTCGCGCTCGTCTCGCTGACCGACGTGACCGCGGTCCTGCTTCAGGCGGTCGACCCGCACCTGTGGCTCACCTCGCTGCGCGTCGCGATCGAGGCGCCCGCCGAGATCTGGCTGGGGTAGCGATCCCGGGTCAGCCGCCGTAGTTCGAACTGTCGGGTCGCCGGTGATGGACGGCGAGACGCTCGTCGCCAAGCTCGGCCTCGCCGAGCTGTCGATGTCGATCGACGTGATCGCCTCGACGCACGCCGCGCTCGAGACCGCCGAGGCCGCACTGCGAGCCACCGTGCAGCAGGAGACCTACGAGATCCACTACGCACTCGACGGCACTGACCACGGCGACGCCTGCACGTTCCGCAAGACGTGCCGGCGGCTGTGACCGCCCAGCTCGTTCTTCCCGCGCGCCGCCGCGTTGGCGCCGCAGGCCGAGGCGTCGGCGCCGCGCCGCCGTTCACCTAGCCGATGCGGATCGCGTACATGTGCGGCGAGAGCGTCCCGGGGCCGGTGTCGGCAACGAAGCCCCTGGGCTTGCCGTCTGACGGGTTCGACTCGACGAGGAGCCCATCGTCGGTCGGGCCGATCAGGGTGAGTTGGAGCACGTCGCCGGCCCGCAGCGGGATCGGCTGCACGGTCGAGTTGCCTTGCGCGAGTTCGGCGCGCCGGTTCGCGAACCGCTCGTACACGACGTAGAACGGCAACTGCGTGGACTTGCCGTCCCAGTTCTTGAGGATGGCGATCTGCACGTTGTTGTTCGGCGGGCCGCCGTAGTCCGTCCCGAGCGTCGTGATGTCGGCCCCCACCCAGAACCAGCCGTCACGCTGAATCGTCAGCTTCGTCGGGTCCGCCTTGTTCCACAGCCCACCGGTGTCGACGACCTCGGCGTCGAACGGCACGGGCTCACCGTTGCGCACGACGATGTTCGACCGACGCGTCACGTGTACGCCGCGCACCGACGAATCAGCCGCGACCGCCTGCGCCGTGTGAATCAACGCCTGCGGACCGAGCGGAACGTCGCCGCCGCTACCGTGTCCGCTCGAACAACCTGCTGCTGCTACCACCAGAGCGACCGCCATCGCTGCACGCTTCACTTTCGGGCCTTTCACGTTTCGATGTGCTCGCCACCGATGGTGCCACCACGGACGTGGACGCGCACGCTGCGGATGGCCGACCGCCCGATTGACACTGAGAGGGCCTTTGCGATGCCGCTGTTCACGATGCGTTCGTCGCGCCCGCGCGGCGGTGACCGTGCGACGGTCGTGTCGATCCCTGCGGTCGAGCCCGCCCCGACATTCGCGACGACGATCGTCGCCGCCGCGCCGGCGGCTCGGGGGGCGCCGTCGATCGCCGTAGAACCGCTCGGCGCCACGCTCCAAGCTGACGGTGCTCGCCTGGTCCCGCGGGTCGTCGTCGACGGCGACGAGCGCAGCCGGTTGTTGCGCACGGTGTCGGCTGTCCAGTCGCCCCGGGCCCGCCGTCCCGCAGGTACTGCCCCACCAGATCGGCCGATGTGGCCGAGTTGTGCATGCTGAGCGAGCTGAAGGAGTCTCGTGTCGCCGCGCCGGTCCGGCTCAGGGGGCGTCGACGACCGCGGGGACGCGCTGCTGGAGCGCCGCCCGCTCAGCCGCCGTAGTTCATCCCGGTGTCGCGCAGCAGGAGCGGCACGACGCTGTCGTCGCGCACGCCGGCGCCGACCGTCTCGGCGACGAACAACGTGTGGTCACCGCGGGCGACCGTGTCGGTGACGCGGCACTCGAACCAGTACGGCAGGTCCACGATCAGCGGGCAGCCCGTCTCGGGTCCGGGCTCGAAGCGGTAGCCGTTGATCGTGTCGCCCTCGACGGTCGACGTGCGGAAGAACGCCTTGCCGATGTCGAGCTGGTCCTTCCCGAGCACGTTGACGGCGAACACGCCGGTCTGCTCGATGAGCCGGTGCGAGTCGTTGTCCGTCTTGATGCCGGCGGCGATCAGCGGTGGCTCGAACGACGTCTGCGTCAGCCAGTTCACACCGGCGGCGGCGAGCTCGTCACCGGCCTTCGCCGTCACGACGTAGAGGCCGTAGTTGATCGCTCGCAGCGCCACCTTCTTCGCCTGCGCGTCCAACGCCATGGGCCGACCCTATCCTCGCCCGGTGCGGGGGCGTTCCGCGGCCGTGGTCGTATGTGTGTTGCTCGTCGCCGCGGCCGCGTGCGGGTCAGACGACGACTCGGCGCGGACGTCGACATCCCGCACGCTCCGAGTGTTCGCGGCGTCGTCGCTCACCGAGGCGTTCGGATCGCTCGGCGACGCGTTCGAGTCGTCGCACCCCGGCGTCGACGTGCGGTTCAACTTCGCGGCGTCGTCCGCGCTGGCGCAGCAGATCGACGAGGGCGCGCCCGCCGACGTGTTCGTCAGCGCCGACGAGCCGACCATGGCAAAGGTGGTGGACGACGGCGACGTCGTCGGGTCGCCGGTGGTCGTCGCCCGCAACCGGCTTTCGATCGCCGTGGAGAAGGGCAACCCGAAGCGCGTCACGTCGTTGCGAGACCTCGCCAGGCCGGGCACGGTCGTCGTCCTCTGCGCGCCCGCGGTGCCGTGCGGCCGGTACGCCGCCGCCGCGCTGTCGAAGGCTGGCGTGACCGTGAAGCCTGCGTCCCTCGAGGAGAACGTGAAGGCGGTCGTCACGAAGGTCGCGCTCGGCGAGGCCGACGCCGGCATCGTCTACGTCACCGACGTGCGCGCGTCGTCGAAGGACATCGACGGCGTGGCCATCGACGTCGCCGGCGCGCCCGACCTCGAGGCCGTGTACCCGGCGGCCGTGATCGACCGGGACGGCGACCGGTCGCTCGCGCGGGCATGGATCGACTTCCTGCGCTCCGCCGGCGCACAGCGCACACTCGAGGCGTTCGGCTTCGAGGCGGTGTGACGGCGCCGCCCGGCGCAGAATGGGGCGCATGGCGACCGACCTGCTGTTCCTGCGCGACGCCTACCTGCGTGAGTTCGACGCCACCGTCACGGCCGTCGACACCGAGGGGCGCCGGGTGGCGCTCGACCGGACGGCCTTCTACGCCACCGGCGGCGGGCAGCCGCACGACACGGGGACGCTCGCCGG
>DASSOZ010000037.1:0-16815 GCA_035700105.1 Acidimicrobiales bacterium | reverse complement strand
CCAGCTCGTGTGGTCGGCCGACGGTCGCGGGGTGCACAGCGTGTTCGTCGACGGTCGCAAGGTCGTGGACGACTACCGCCTCACGACGGTGGACGAGAAGGCGCTGTATGCGCGGGCGCAGGCGGCCGGCGAGGCGATCGTCGCCCGCTCCGGCCTGCCCGACAAGGCGAAGTGGGCGTGGACATGACCGAGAACAAGCAGACGGGCGAGTGGTGGGCGACGATCACCCACGCGTTCCAGGCACACGTCCGTGAGGAGTCGCAGTTCCTCGACGAGTACGAGAAGCTGTGCGAGTCGCTCACCGACCCCGGCACGCGCTTCCTCGTCGAGCTGATCCTCGAGGACGAGCGTCGCCACCACCAGCTGTTCGAGCGGATGTCGGCTACCGCGCTCGGCGAGGCCAGCGGCGAGGAGGCGACACCGCCGCCGCCGCAGCTCACGCCGGAGGACGCGGCGCGCGTCCTGCCGCCGACCGAGCGGTTCCTCGCCGCGGAGAAGGAGGACCGCCACCACCTCGCCGAGCTGCGCAAGCAGCTGAAGCCGGCGCGCGACGACACGCTGTGGGAACTCATCATCGAGCTCCTCGAGCTCGACACCGCCAAGCACGTCCGGATCCTCGAGTACGTGCGCGACCGCGCCCGCGACGCGGCGCGAGGGTCCTGATGCGGAGCCCGATCGACATCACGGCGTTCGACGCCACGGACCGCGACGTCCGCCAGGCCCACACGCTGCCGCCGGCGTGCTACACGTCCGATCCCTTCTTCGAGTTCGAGAAGGACGCGATCTTCTACCGAGAGTGGCTGTGCGTCGGTCGTGCCGACCAGGTCCCGTCGGTCGGCGACTACTTCACGATCACGCTGCTCGACGAGCCGATCGTCGTGCTGCGCGACGACAACGGCGAGGTCGCGGCGTTCTCGGCGGTGTGCCGGCACCGGTCGGCACTGGTCGTCGAGGGCGCCGGCAACTGCGGTCGCAACCTGCGGTGCCCGTACCACTGGTGGACGTACGGCCTCGACGGCCGGCTGCTCGGCGCGACGGAGATGCACGAGACCGAGGGCTTCGACAAGTCGTGCATCGCGCTGCCGCGCCTGCGTGTCGAGCTGTGGCAGGGGTTCGTGTTCGTCAACTTCGACGCCGACGCCGCGCCGCTCGGGCCGCGCCTGGGCAAGCTCGACGCGCTCCTCGCCAACTACCACGCCGAGTCGCTCGTGACGACGAAGTCGTGGACGTACGACGCGCCGTGGAACTGGAAGATCATGTTGGAGAACGGCACCGAGCACTACCACGCCGTGTTCCTGCACTCGAAGTACCTCCCTCGCGAGTCGGCCGCGTCGGTGGTGCCGCCGTGGGAGGGCGACGACGACGGGAGCGTCGTGTCGATCATCCCGGTCCCGACGCCGGACCTCGGCATCAGCCCGCACGGCGGGTCGTTCTGGCCGCCGATCCCGACGCTCACGGAGGACGAGCGCAAGCGGTTCGTGTTCGCTGCGGTCCCGCCGAACCTCAACATCGGGCTCGAGGCCGACTTCATCCTCTGGTTCATGCTGCTGCCGCGCTCGCCGGGGCGGACGGAGATCATCTGGTCGTACGCGGTCCCGAAGGACGTGGCCGAGACGCCGCAGTTCGACGACGTGCTGGAGCTCGTGCACCGCGGCGTCGAGGCGTTCAACATCGAGGACTTCCCGATCAACTCGGGGATGCAGGTCGGATTGGGATCGCGGCTGGCACAGCGAGGCCGCTACTCGGTGGAGGAGGAGACGGCCGCACAGGTCGCGCGGTGGGCGATCCGGCGCTACCGCACCGAGGACGACCGCGCTCGCGTGCGGGCATGACCGGCGCTGCCACGATCGCCGCGGTCGAGCCCGTCTGCGTGAGCTTCCCGCTCGAGCGCGAGGCGATGTCGTACTGCTTCGTGAAGGTCACGACGACCGACGGCGCCGCGGGTTGGGGCGAGGCGTGCGACAGCTACGGGTGCTCGTTCGCCGGCGTCGTCGCCGCTGCCGTCCGTGACGCGTTCGCGCCGCTGCTCGTCGGCCAGTCGGTGGTCGACGCGGGTGTCGAGCCGCTGGCGGAACGACTGCGCCTGTTCACGCGCCGTCGGCTCGGGGACGTGTGGGTCGGCGCGCAGGCGCGCTCGGCCGTCGAGCTCGCGCTGTGGGACGTCGCCGGTCAGGTCGCCGGCCGCAGCGTGTCGTCGCTGATCGGGCGGGTGCGCGACCGCGTCGCGGTGTACGCGTCGAGCGTGTTCCTCGAGGAGGGCGACGCCGCGTGGCACGCCGACCTCCTCGCGCCCGTGCTCGACCGCGGGGTGACGATGGTCAAGGTGCGCGTCGGGCCCGACTGGCGCGCCGACCTCGACACGCTCGCCAAGCTGCGGGCGCTGCTGCCGCCGACGATCGAGCTCATGGTCGACGGCAGCGAGATCTTCACGCTGCCGACGGCGATGTCGGTCGCGCAGCGGCTGCACGACCTCGGCGTCGCGTGGTTCGAGGAGCCGCTGCCGCAGGGCGCCCGTGCCGGTATCGAGTCGCTCGTCGCGCGGTCGCCCGTTCCCATCGCGTACGGCGAGCACCTCTTCGGTCGTGACGACGCGCTCGACGCGCTGCGTCGCACGCAGCTCTCGATCCTCCAGCCGGACGCGTCCACGTGCGGCGGCATCGCCGAGGCGCGGGCGATGGCGTCGGCCGCAGCGTCGTTCGGCGTGCGCGTCGTTCCCCACGTGTGCGCCGGCCCGGTGTCGCTCGCCGCCAACCTCCACGTCGCCGCCACCGTGCCGGCGATCCGGGCGATCGAGTACCCGTACACGATGGCGCCGGCGTGGGCGGCACTCGCGGCCGACGGCGCCGGGAGGACGCTCACCATCGACGCCATCGCCGACGGGACGATCGGCGTGCCCGACACGCCCGGTCTCGGGGTCGCGCTGGACGAGGCCGTCGCCGCCGCCAACCCGTACCGCCCGCCGGGCGCCCGTGTCGCCGGCACCCGCGGCGGGCTCCCCGACCGCTTCACCGGAGACCGATGACCGCAGAGGAGACGTCGTGACCTACACGGGCGAGATCGGCCGCAGCATGGCCGAGTTCAGCAGCGAGTACATGACGTACATCGAGGGCCACCTCGACGAGGACCTCACCCACGTCCCCGACCGGATCCTGTCGCTGCTGCGGTCGATGGAGTCGTTGTGGCAGGGGTTCGCCGTGCACCAGCTCGAGCACTCGCTGCAGACGGCGACGCGCGCCGAGCGCGCCGGCGCCGGCCTCGACATGGTCGTGGCGTCGCTGTGTCACGACATCGGCAAGACGCTCTCGAACGCCAATCACCCGGCGATCGCCGCCGAGATGATCCGGCCGTGGGTGAGTGACGAGGCGTACTGGGTCGTGAGGTACCACCAGGACTTCCAGGGCCGGCACTACTACGCCCGCATCGGCCTCGACCCCGAGCTGCGCCGCCGCCACCTCGGCCACGAGCACTACGACATGGCCGAGCGCTTCGCCGACGAGTGGGACCAGACCGCCTTCGACCCCGACTACGACTCGCTCCCGCTCGAGCACTTCGAGCCCATGGTCCGCGAGGTCTTCGGCCGCCCACCCCGGCGGGGCTAGCGGTCGTCGCCGCCGACCGCGCATCCTCCAACACACTCGCGTTTTCGTGTCCGACTTGGCCGAAAAAACGCGACTCTGTTGGAGGATGCGCGCACCGGTGCGCGCACCGCGCGTCAGTCGTCGGGGCGCCAGGCACGCGACCGCTTGACGTCGCCGCGGCGCTTCTTCGAGTCGAGCCGGGCCCGCTTCGCCGAGCGCGACGGCGCCGTGGGCCGGCGGGGCGTCTCCACCCGGAGACCGTCGGCCAACCGAGCCCGCAGCCGTTCCAGCGCCAGCGCCCGGTTGCGGGCCTGCGAGCGCTCGTCCGACGCGACGGCGCGCACGACGGGCCCCAGGCGCTCCAGCAGGCGCGCCCGCTGGCGGGGTCCGAGCGACGGCGACTCGGCGACCGAGAACCGCACCTCGACTCGGGTGTTGGACGTGTTCGCGTGCTGCCCGCCGGGGCCGCCGGACCCCGTGAACCGCCACGAGAGCTCGTCGAGCGGGATGGCGCACGAGCGGGAGACCCGCAGGAAGCCGTCGTCGGTCACCGCCTGATACTGTGGACCGGTTCAGATTCGGACACGAAAGCGCCTGCATGCCCGACAAAGCAGCAACGATCAGCGAGCACCGGCTCCACGACACCGACACCGGTTCGCCGGAGGTGCAGATCGCGCTCCTCACCGAGCGCATCAACCACCTCACGGCGCACATGAAGGAGCACAAGCACGACTACCACAGCCAGCGCGGTCTGCTGATGCTGGTGGGTCGTCGGCGTCGCCTCCTCGACTACGTCCGCAAGAACGACGTCGAGCGCTACCGCGGCATCATCGCCAAGCTCGGCCTGCGGCGCTAGGTAACCAGCACCACCGAAAACCAGCGCCGGCGGGAGGTCAGCTGCCAGTCGCCGAGCACCGGGCCCTCATGCAGTGTGAGGACGAGGATCGGGTGCCCGCCAACTGGGAACTGGCCCGGGCCGGCGCTCCAACACCAAGGAGCGTGAATGGCCGAGGCCATCACCGTCAGCCGCCCCGTGAGTGGGACGGACAAGACCCTGTCGTTCGAGACAGGAAGGCTCGCCCCGCAGTCGCAGGGCAGCGTCGTCGTGAAGATCGGCGACACCGCCGTCCTCGTCACGGCCAACGCCGAGAAGTCCACCCGTGAGGGCATCGACTTCTTCCCGCTGACCGTCGACATCGAGGAGAAGGCGTACGCCGCCGGCAAGATCCCCGGCTCCTTCTTCCGCCGTGAGGGTCGACCGCCGGACAGCGCCATCCTCACCTGCCGGCTGATCGACCGGCCGCTGCGCCCGTCGTTCGCCGACGGCTACCGCAACGAGACCCAGGTCGTCGGCACGGTCATCGGCGCCGACCAGGTCAACCCGTACGACGTGCCCGCCATCAACGGGGCGTCGGCTGCGCTCATGCTGAGTGGCATCCCGTTCGAGGGACCGGTCGGAGCCGTCCGCCTCGCGTACAGCCGCGACGGCGAGTGGATCGCCCACCCGACCTTCGAGGAAGGTGACGACTCGACGTTCGAGATCGTCGTCGCCGGTCGCCAGACCGACTCGGGCGACGTCGCCATCATGATGGTCGAGGCGTCGGGCACCGAGAAGGCGTTCCAGTACTACGACGAGGGCGCGCCGAAGGTCACCGAGGAGGTCGTCGCCGACGGCCTCGAGCAGTCGAAGACGTGGATCCGCGAGTCGATCGAGCTGCAGCGCGAGCTCGTGCAGAAGGCGGGTACTCGCGATCCCCTCCCGTTCGACTCCGCCACGGACTACGGCGACGACGTGTGGGCCCGCGTGAGCGAGCTCGGCACCGACTCTCTGGCCCAGGCCAACCGCATCGCCGACAAGACCGAGCGCAACGCGGCCAACGACGCGGCGAAGGCAGCCATCCTCGAGGCGATCGGCGACGCGTTCGCCGGCCGCGAGAAGGAAGTGTCGAACGCGATCCGCAGCCTCACCAAGAAGGTCATCCGCACGCGCGTCATCGAGGAGGGCGTCCGCATCGACGGGCGCGGGGTGCGCGACCTGCGCCCGGTGAGCGCCGCCGTGCGCATCCTGCCGACCGCACACGGCAGCGGCCTCTTCCAGCGGGGCGAGACGCAGGTCCTCAACATCACGACGCTCGGCATGCCGAAGATGGACCAACTCCTCGACACGCTGAGCCCCGAGGACCACAAGCGCTACATGCACCACTACAACATGCCGCCCTACGCCAACGGCGAGACGGGCCGCATGGGTGGCACGAAGCGCCGCGAGCTCGGCCACGGCCTTCTCGCCGAGCGCGCCGTCCTGCCGGTCGTGCCTTCGCAGGAGGACTTCCCGTACGCGTTGCGGCTCGTGTCCGAGGTGCTGTCGTCGAACGGGTCGACGTCGATGGGATCGGTGTGCGCGTCGTCGCTGTCGCTGATGGACGCGGGCGTGCCGATCCGCGAGCACGTCGCCGGCATCGCCATGGGTCTCATCCACGAGGGCGGCAACTACACGACGCTCACGGACATCCTCGGCGCCGAGGACGCATACGGCGACATGGACTTCAAGGTCGCCGGCACCGCCGACGTCGTCACGGCGCTCCAGCTCGACACGAAGATCGACGGGCTCCCGGCCGACGTCCTCGCCGCCGCGCTGCAGCAGGCGCGCGATGCCCGCCTCGCCATCCTCGAGATCATGAAGGGCGCCATCGCCGAGCCGCGGCCCGAGGTCCAGGGCACGGCACCGAAGATCGTCAGCTTCGAGATCCCGATGGACAAGATCGGCGAGGTGATCGGCCCGAAGGGCAAGGTCATCAACACGATCCAGCAGGAGACCGGCGCCGACATCAGCGTCGACGACGACGGTGTCGTCGGCACGGTGACGATCGGCTCCAAGGACAGCGACGCCGTCAACGAGGCCCGCCGCCGCATCGAGCTGATCCTCGACCCGCCCAAGGCCGAGGTCGGCAAGGTCTACGCCGGCAGGGTCGTGAACATCACCAAGTTCGGTGCGTTCGTGAACATCCTCCCGGGGCGCGACGGCCTCGTCCACATCTCCAAGCTCGGTCGCGGCAAGCGCATCGACCGGGTCGAGGACGTGGTCGATCTCGGCGACGAGATCGAAGTGCGCGTCGACGACATCGACCCGCAGGGCAAGGTCAGCCTGTCCCCTGTCGGGGACATGCCGGAAGGCGCCGGCGGCAACGGCGGCGACGCGGGCGGCGCGGGCGCGTCGACGGGCGGCGGCGACGTCGTGTCGTTCGAGGACTCCTTCGAGAAGGAGCTGCGCGACGAGTTCGGCGACCTGGGTCCGGCCGAGACGCCGGCCGGTGGCGGCGGCGATCGCGGCGACCGCGGTGACCGGAACGGCGGCGGCCGGCGCGGCGGTCCGCGTCGCCGGCGCTGAGCACGACGCGTTGATCCGCACCACCCGCCTCGACAGCGGGTTGCGCCTGGTGACCGAGCGGATGCCCGACGTCCGCTCGGTCGCACTCGGCTTCTGGGTCGACGCCGGGTCGCGCGACGAGGACCCGGCGATCAGCGGCGCGTCGCACTTCCTCGAGCACCTGCTGTTCAAGGGCACCGACACGCGCAGCGCGCAGCAGATCGCCGAGGACATCGACGCCTGCGGTGGCGAGATGAACGCCTTCACCACCAAGGAGTACACGGCGTTCTACGTGCGGGTGCTCGACGACTCGCTGCCGCTGGCCGTCGACATCCTCAGCGACATCATGTGGTCGCCGGCGTTCCGCCCCGACGAGATCGAGGCCGAGCGCCAGGTGATCCTCGAGGAGATCCTCATGCACGAGGACGAGCCGTCCGACCTCGTGCACGACGTCTTCACCGCGGCGCTCTATCCCGGCCACGCGCTCGGACGCGAGATCCTCGGCACCGAGGACACGATCGAGGCGATGTCGCGCGACGACATCGCCGGCTACTTCGGTTCGCACTACCGGCCGGAGTCGATCGTCGCCGCCGCCGCCGGCAACGTCGACCACGACGCGCTGGCGTCGGCGATCGATGCCCGCTTCGCCGGGACGACGGGCGCCGGCCCGATCGACCGCTCCGGTGCGTTCGACGCGCCCCGGCCGGTCGCCGTCGACACGCGCTCGACCGAGCAGGCGCACGTCGTCGTCGGCGCGCGGGCATTCGACCGCGACGACCCCGACCGTTACGCGCTGTCGGCCGTCAACCAGGTGCTCGGCGGTGGCATGTCGAGCCGGCTGTTCCAGGAGATCCGCGAGAAGCGCGGGCTCGCGTACTCCGTGTACTCGTACCGCTCGGCGTACCAGGGCACCGGCGCGCTGTCGGTCTACGCCGGCACCGCGCCGGGCCGGCTGCGCGAGGTGCTCGACATCGTCGACACCGAGCTCGCCAAGCTGCGGGCCGACGGCGTCACCGCGCGCGAGCTCGACCTCGCGAAGGGCCACCTCAAGGGTTCGCTCGCCCTCGGCATGGAGGACTCCGGCGCGCGCATGTCGCGCATCGGGCGGTCGCTGCTCGTGCACGGCGAGGTCCCGACGCTCGACGACGTCGTCGAGCGCATCGACGCCGTGACCCTCGACGACACCGCCCGCGTCGTCGACCGCGTCTTCGGCGACGGCGACCGCACGCTCGCGGTCGTCGGCCCGTTCGACGAAGCCGCGTTCGCGTAGCCCGCACGGCCGTTTCGGCCGATCGCGCGTCGCATGCGCTGCGCGATCGGCCGAAAGCAGGCGGGGCGGTCGTCGCGTAGCGTCTCGACTCGTGACCATTCGGGTGGGCGTGTTCGGGGCCGGCGGTCGGATGGGTGCCGAGGTGTGCCGGGCGGTGGCCGCCGACCCCGACGTCGAGCTCGTCGCCGCGGTCGACCCGCACCACGCGGGGCTCGACGTCCGCAGCGTCACCGGCGCCGACGTCGCGCGCGTGTCGATCGCGCCCGAGGCGAGCGCGCTCGCCGATGCCGGCGCCGAGGTCGCCGTCGACTTCACGGACATCACCGCGGCGCGCGAGAACATCCGCTGGTGCGCGGCGAACAGCGTGCACGCCGTCGTGGGCACCACGGGTTTCGCCGACGGCGACATCGACGAGGCACGCGGCGCGTTCACGTCGAGCAACTGTCTCATCGCCCCCAACTTCGCGATCGGCGCGGTGCTGATGATGCGCTTCGCCGAGCTGGCGGCGCCGTGGTTCGACACCGCCGAGGTGATCGAGCTGCACCACGACCAGAAGATCGACGCGCCGTCGGGGACCGCGATCGCCACCGCGCAGCGCATGGCGGCCGCGTCGCCGGAGTGGAACCCCGACCCGACGCAGTCGGAGACGATCGCGAACGCGCGTGGCGCAAAGGGGCCGGCCGGCATCCCGATCCACTCGGTGCGCCTCCACGGCCTCGTCGCCCATCAGGAGGTCCTGCTCGGCACGACCGGGCAGAGCCTCGTGATCCGGCACGACTCCTACGACCGCACCTCGTTCATGCCGGGAGTGCTGCTGGCGGTGAAGTCGGTCGCCGAACGGCCGGGCGTGACCGTCGGCCTCGACGCGCTGCTCGGCCTGTAGCCACGACCTCGGCGAACCCGTCGCGCAGGCACGCGACGAGCGTGTCCGGGTCGGGCACGGCATCGGTGTCGATCGTGATGCCGACGCCGCAGGTGCCGCGGTACGAGAGCAGCGTCACGTTCACCGCCGTGCCCGTGGTCGGGCCGAACGGGATCCACTCCGTGACCTCCGCGCCGGCCAGGTAGATCGGGACGTCGACGCCGGGCACGTTGCTCGTCAGGAAGTCGACGTGCTTCAGCACGCCGCCGAGGTAGCCGGGCGGCAGGACGTTGAGCCCCGCAGCGACGCCGTCGGTGACGGCCAGCGACGGCTCGTCGCGCGCGGCGCGGCACACGTCGTGGACCTCGCGCATGCGTCGCACCGGATCGGTGATGCCGACAGGCACGGTGAGCCGCTGCAACGTGATGCGGTTGCCACCCGCCGCCTCACCCGGCGCCCGCAGGTTGATCGGCACCGTCACCCGGAGCGAGGACACGCACGCGCCGTGGATCTCGTGGTACCGGCGCAGGCCGCCGGCGACGGCGGCCATGAACGCGTCGTTCACGGTGCCGCCGGACGCGGCGGCGGCGGCGCGCAGGTCGGCGAGCGGGACGTCGAGTGTCGCCAGGCAGCGGGTGGTGCCCCGTTCGGTCATGACCGGCGAGCGCGTGTCGCTGAGGGGCTTCGTCATCCGGTACACCGACGCAGCGAGCGCGCCGGCCCGGCGCGCCGAGCCGAGCGGGTCGCGCCCTGCCCGCCACATCGCCGGCACCGCGGCACGCGCGGCGCGCGCCACGCCGGTGACCGCCCGCTCGGCCGACGACGCGACGGCGTCGGCGAGGACCGCGACGGCGTCGACGCGCTCGCCCGGCGGCACCTCGGGAAGCGGCCCGAGGACCTCCGCCGAGGGCGGCACCGCGGTCAGGTCGAACAGCAGCAGCGCGAGCTGCATCCCGCCGACACCGTCGGTCAGCGAGTGGTGCACCTTCATCACGAACGCAGCGCCGCCGTCGGCCAGCCCCTCGACCAGCGTGAACTCCCACAGCGGCCGGTCGCGGTCGAAGCTCGCCATCGCCGCGACCCGTGCGATCTCGACCACGGTCCCGCGGTCGTGCGGTGGCGGCGCCACGACGCGGCGGAGGTGCCAGCCGAGGTCGAAGTCGCCGTCGTCGGTCCAGCGCGGTGTCGCCAGTCGCAACGGCGGCGCCACGACCCGCTTGCGGAAGCCGGGCGCCAGCCGCGACGCACGGTCGACGCGGTCGACGAGGACGTCCCACGCCGGGGCGCGGTCGAGCCACATGACCGACACCACGGTCGAGCGCAACGCGGGGTCGCGCTCCATGTACCACGCGAAGGCGTCACTGGGCCGAAGGTGCGCGTCGAGTCGACTCATGCGCTCGACGGTACGGACGCGACCCCGCGCCGCGGCAGGGCCGAACGTCACCGATGCGGCGGGTCGTCGTCCTCGCTCGCGTCGTCCTCGGTGAGATCGGACTCGAGGTCGAGGACGGCTTCGAGCTCGCCCCCGCCGCGCACCCGTTGCAGCACGAGGGCCAGCAGCACGAACCCGATCGACGCCGCCGTCAGCCACTTCACGTTGCGGTCGTTGAACCGCAGCACCGCCTCGATGGGCGCTTCGAGCACCCGGGCGAACAGGCGCAGCACGATGACGGCCGACACCGTGCCGGCGAAGTTGAGTGCCAGGAACGCCCGCACCGACATCCGGCTGACGCCGGCGAGCACGCACACGAGCGCGCCGGGGAACAGGAACACCATGACGCCCGACGCCCGCCGGAACCACTGCTCGGTCAGCTTGACGACGATGTCGCTGCCGCCCAGTCGCCGCTCGGCCCAGCGCAGCGCGCCCTCGCCGTAGAGGTGCCCGAGGGCGAAGAACAGCGGGTCGCTGATCATCCGCCGGACCACCCCGAACACGACGAAGGGGACGACCTCGACACGCGACGCCGCCGCCAGCAGGTTGCGGTTGCGGGCCTCGAGCGCGACGAGCCAGAGCGGGTGGTTCTTCAACAGCCACGGCGTGAGCGCGTTCGCCACCGTCCCGACGGCGATCAGCAGCACGATCGGGGCCACGAGGAGGATCAACGTCCGCCGGTTCGGCGTCGGTGCGGGTGCCGTCGCGTCCAAGCCGCAAACCGTAGAAGAATGCGGCGCATGCAGGGCCTCATGCAGGACTTCCCGTTGACGATCCCGCACCTGTTCTCCCGGGCGGAGAAGCTGTTCCCGAAGAAGGAGGTCGTCACTGCGACGGCCACCGGCAGGGAACGCACGACGTACGGCGAGTGGGCGGATCGCACGCACCGGCTCGGTGGCGTCCTCGACGACCTCGGCGTCAGCGGTGACGGGCGCGTCGCGACGTTCGCCTGGAACACCGCCCGCCACCTCGAGCTCTACTTCGCCGCGCCGTGTACGGGCCGCGTGCTGCACACGCTCAACATCCGCCTGTTCCCCGACCAGCTCACGTACATCGCCAACCACGCCGAGGACGAGGTCGTCTTCGTCGACCGCTCACTCATCGGGCTGCTGTGGCCGCTCGTCGAGACGTTCGACACCGTCAAGCACTACGTCGTGATGGACGACGGCCGTGGCGACATCCCCGACGACCCGCGCATCGTCGACTACGAGTCGCTGCTCGCGAACGCCAACCCGGTCGAGTTCCACGTCGAGGACGAGAACCGCGCCGCGTCGATGTGCTACACGAGCGGCACCACCGGCAACCCGAAAGGGGTCGTGTACAGCCACCGCTCGACGGTGCTGCACACGTTCGGCGCGATGTTCGCCGACGCCATCGGGATACGCGAGACGGACGTCGTGCTGCCGGTCGTGCCGATGTTCCACGCCAACGCCTGGGGTCTGGCGCACGCCGCCGTGGCCGCCGGCGCGACGTGCGTCATGCCGGGGCCGGACCTGTCACCCCCGGCGATCGCGGAGCTCATCGAGTCCGAGCACGTCACCGTCGCCGCCGGCGTACCGACGATCTGGATGGGCGTGCTGCCAGAGCTGAAGGGGCGCGACATCTCGTCGCTGCGGGCGATCCCGTGCGGCGGCTCGGCCGTCCCGAAGGCGCTCAGCGAGGGGTATCGCGAGCAGACCGGCCTCCCGCTGATGCAGGCGTGGGGGATGACCGAGACCTCGCCGGTGTGCACCGTCGGCAACGTGAAGTCGTACCTGCGCTCGCTACCCGAGGAGGCGAAGGCGGACATCCGCACGTCGGTCGGCTACGTCGTGCCCGGCGTCGAGTTCCGAATCGCCGACCCGGCGACCGGCGACGAGCTGCCGTGGGACGGGGAGACGACCGGCGAGCTGCAGGTGCGCGGCCCGTGGATCGCGGCGACCTACTACAACGACCCGCGTGCCGGTGACTCGTTCACCGACGACGGGTGGCTCAAGACCGGCGACGTCGCCCGCGTCACCGACGAGGGCTACATCTACCTCGTCGACCGCACGAAGGACCTCGTGAAGTCGGGCGGCGAGTGGATCTCGTCGGTCGAGCTCGAGAACGAGATCATGGCGCACCCGTCGGTCGCCGAGGCGGCGGTCATCGGTGTGCCGTCGGCGAAGTGGTCCGAGCGTCCGCTCGCCTGTGTCGTGCTGAAGGAGGGCGAGTCGCTCACGAAGGACGAGCTGCTCGCGTTCCTCGAGCCGCGGGTGGCGAAGTGGTGGCTGCCCGACGCCGTCGAGTTCGTGGACGAGGTGCCGAAGACGTCGGTCGGCAAGTTCTCGAAGAAGACCCTCCGCGACCGTTTCGCCGACTACCGCCTGCCGTAACCCCCCTCGCCGGCTTTCGGTGAGTTCGGCCTGCTATGGGGTGCCCTGGTCACCGAAAGCCCACGGGTTGGTCAGCCTCGATCGGGCCCGCGAACAACGAGGACCGGGCACGTCGCGTGGTGCACGACGTGGTTGCTGACCGAGCCGACGAGCACGCGCTTGAGGAACCCGGCGCCGTGGGAGCCGACGACGACGAGGTCGTAGTCGCCGTCGTCGGCGACGCGCACGATCTCCGTCGCGGGATCGCCGTGGGCGACGACGACCTGGGGCTGCACACCGTCCGCGCCGAGAGCGGCGACCGTCCGCTGGACCGCGTCGCGCGCGCCCTCGGTGAGCGCCTCGTCGAGCTCGGCGGCGACCGTGGGATCGGCCATCGGCATGGCCAGCGGCTCGGCGCCGAGCAGCCCGGTGCCGCCGACGGCGACCTCGGCGCGCACGTCGACGACGCTGAGCACGGTGACGTCGCTCCCCGGCGCGAGCAGCGACATCGCCGTGCGCGCCGCGCCGATGGCGCGGTCGGACCCGTCGGTGGCGATCAGGACGCGTGCCATGTCGAAAGGTCTAGCGCCCGTCGCAGGTGGGCGACGAGATCCGGGACCTGCGACGACGCGTTGAGCCCGCTCGTCGACGGCATCACGTAGGCGGGCACACCTCCGAATCCCCCGTCGACCGGACCGGCCGCGGCGCGCCGGTCGACGACCGCCCGCCACCCCGCGAGCCCGACGAAGACGATGCATCCCGGTCGCAGCCATTCGCACAGCCGGCGCACGCGCTCGAGCCCGGTGCGGTACTCCTCGACCGACAGCTCCGACGCGGCGACCGTCGGGCGCGTGGCGACGTTCGTGCTGCCGACGCCATGCCGGACAAGCGCGTGCAACGGGTCGCGATCGCGCGACACCAGCCCGGCGCCGAGCATCGCCGGCCAGAAGCGGTTGCCGGGCCGCGCGTACGCGATGCCCCGCTCGGCCGAGTACACGCTCGGGTTCAGCCCGCACATCAGCAGGCGCATCTCGGGTCCGACGGTGTCGGGCAGCGCGACCGCGCGACGAGCGCGCGCCCACACGTCGGCCGTCGAGCCCATCGGCGAGAGGTCGATGTCGTCGAAGCCGGCGCCGACGAGCACGTCGCGCAGCTCGTCGTCGCGCCAGCGGGCGAAGAAGCGCGGGCCGATGTCGTCGTCGGGCCACGGGCCCTCGCCGTCGCCGCCGACGACCGACAGTGTGAGCGGCGCGCCGACGTCCATCGCCCAGTGCAGTCGCGCCAGCGCGAGCGGCAGCCGCGCCTTCGGGACGTGCAGGTACGAGTTGCGCGCCCACGCACCGCCGAGCGACCGGTCGCGGAACGGCAGCGCCTCGAGATCGGCCTGCACGCGGACGACACCGGGGCGCGCGCCGACGAGGTCGAGCATCGCTGCGGCGGCGTCGAGCGCGACGAGCGGCCGTGGCAGGTCGTCGACGTAGATGCCCGGGCCGCAGCCGAGGTCGGCGACGACGCGCCCCGGCAGGCACGTGGCTGCGAACGCCCGCGCCGCGTCGCGCCAGCGCGGCGGTCGTAGCTCCGCGTACCGCGATGCCGACCGCTCGTACGTCTCGACGGTCGCCCGGTCCACGCTCGTACTCTCGCGGAACCCATGCAGGACCAGCGCGAGCGCATCCTCGAGGCGACCTACGCGTGCGTCGCCCGGTACGGCCTCGGCAAGACCAAGGTCGAGGACGTCGTCCGCGAGGCCAAGCTGTCGCGGGCGACGATCTACCGCTACTTCCCCGGCGGCAAGGACCAGCTCATGAGCGAGGTCATCGCCTGGGAGATGACCCGCTTCTTCGTCCGCCTCGCCGATGCCGTCGCCGGGGCGCCCGACTTCTCGCACCTCCTCGAGGAGGGCCTCGTGTTCGCCCACCGGGCCATCGAGGAGCACGACGTGCTCCAGAAGGTGCTCGAGACCGAGCCCGAGCGGCTCCTGCCGCAGCTGACGGTCGCCACGCACAGCATCCTTCGGGCGGTCTCGGCGTTCCTCGAGCCGCGCCTGGCGGCCGAGGCCGACCGCCTGCGGCCGGGGATGACGCCCGCCCGGGCGGCCGAGTACCTGGCCCGCATGATCCTGTCGTTCATCGGCCAGCAGGGGCGGTGGGACCTGACCGACCGCGAGCAGGTCCGCCAGCTCGTACGGACCGAGCTCCTCGCCGGTGTGACACGCGACACACTTTGACGCTGAGACAATTTCCTCACTATCGTCTCACGAGATGGTGGTCATCGATCAGGTAGCTCGTCCCGAGGAGACCTCGGTCGACGCGGGCGAACGGATCGTCGACGCCACGCTGCGGTGCATCGCCCGCTGGGGTCTCGCCAAGACGACGCTCGACGACGTCGCCCGCGAGGCGCGGTGCAGCCGGGCCACGGTCTACCGGGCCTTCCCCGGCGGCAAGGACTCCCTGGTCTGCAGCGTCGTCGCCGTCGAGGTCGAGCGCCTCGCCGCCGGTCTGCGCCGCACGCTCGCAGAGCACGCCGGCGACCTCGAGGACCTCCTCGTCGCCGGCATCGTCCACACCGCCCGCTGGCTCACGGCGCACGACGCCCTCCGCTTCATGCTCGCCCACGAGCCCGAGCTCATCCTTCCGCGCGTCGCCTTCCACCAGATGAACCAGGTGCTGGAGGTGGCGTGCGCCATCGTCGGTCCCGCCCTCGCGCCGCACGTCGGCGCCGACGGGGCCGGCCGTGCCGCCGAATGGGTGGCACGCCTCGTCTTCTCGTACACGCTGTCGCCCTCCGATGCAGTCGACGTGTGCGACGAAGACTCCGTCCGCGTCCTCGTCCGGGACTTCGTGCTCCCGGGCCTGACGCACCGAGCAACCGCAACCAGATAGAGGGGGAAGTATCCAATGGCCTCGTACGAGGACCTCATCGGCCGTGCAGAGATCGACGACCTCGAGGCGATCCTCTCGATCACCAACACCGACGTCGACGCCGCGGTCCACGCGGTCCGCAGCAACTACGACACGATCTTCACGTGGGACTACGAGAAGGGCCGCCGTCCCGCGCTGAACAAGCTGTACGAGAAGGCGAAGACGTCGCAGTGGAACGGTGAGACGGATCTTCCCTGGGACACCGAGGTCGACCAGGAAGCGGTCGTCGTCGCCAACGCCATGCAGAACATGGGCGGCCTCTCCGGCGGCGGCGCGATCGACCTGAGCGGCACGCCGTTCGAGAAGTGGTCCGACCAGGAGTGGATCCAGTTCGGCATCGAGTCGCAGAACTGGACGCTGTCGCAGTTCATGCACGGCGAGCAGGGCGCGCTCGTGTGCACCGCGAAGATCGTCGAGTCGGTGCCGTGGATCGACGCGAAGTACTACGCGGCGACGCAGGTCATGGACGAGGCCCGCCACGTCGAGGTGTTCGCCAAGTACCTCGACACCAAGCTGTCGGGTCACTACCCGATCAACGCCCACCTGCGGATGCTGCTCGACGACATCATCGCCGACAGCCGCTGGGACATGACGTACCTCGGCATGCAGATCATGGTCGAGGGGCTCGCGCTCGCCGCGTTCGGCTTCATGCACCAGCTCACGACCGAGCCCCTGCTCAAGCAGCTCCTCCGGCACGTGATGTCCGACGAGGCCCGCCACGTGGCCTTCGGCGTGCTGTCGCTGAAGGAGTACTACGCCGAGCTGACCGCCGACGAGATCCGCGAGCGCCAGGAGTTCGCCTTCGAGGCCGCCGTCCGCATGCGCGACCGGTTCCTCCAGCAGGAGGTCTGGGACCGCATGGGCGTCGACCCAAAGATCGCCGTCCCGATCGTGCAGCAGGCGCCCGACCGGGCCATGTTCCAGTCGATGCTGTTCTCGAAGATCGTCCCGAACTGCAAGAAGCTCGGCCTGCTCGACGCCGCCGACGGCTGGCTGCGGCAGCGGTTCACCGAGCTGGGCGTCATCCAGTTCGAGGACTGGGTCGACACCGGCGC
>DASSOZ010000036.1:0-18970 GCA_035700105.1 Acidimicrobiales bacterium | reverse complement strand
AGCAATCCGCATGACGAATCTCCTCGCCGCGGAAGGGGGGTATCAGGCCTTTCATCTGCACGGCGGCGAGTGGTTCTGGCTGGTGTTCTCCGGCCTCACCGCCGTCCTCGCCCTGCTCGTGGGGTTCAGTCTGATGAAGGGTGTGCTCGCCGCCGACGAGGGCACGCCGACGATGCGCGAGATCGCCGGTGCGATCCAGGAGGGCGCGATGGCGTACCTCCGGCGTCAGTTCCGCACGATCGGCCTGATCCTCATCCCGCTCGCGGTCATCGTCTTCTTCACCGCGACGAAGGTCGTGAACGAGGAGACCGGCAGCACCGCCCTGAGCTTCTTCCAGTCGGGTGTCTTCCGGACCCTCGCCTTCCTCGCCGGCTGCCTCATGTCGGGCCTCACCGGCTTCATCGGGATGGGCCTGGCCGTGCGCGGCAACGTCCGCACCGCCGCCGCGGCCCGCAGCGGCTCGCTGCCCGCGGCGCTCAAGGTCGCGTTCCGCACGGGTGGTGTCGCCGGCATGTTCACCGTCGGCCTCGGCCTGTTCGGTGCGACGGTCATCATCATGCTGTTCCAGAACACGAGCTCGGCGATCCTCGTCGGGTTCGGGTTCGGCGGTTCGCTGCTCGCGCTGTTCCTGCGCGTCGGCGGCGGCATCTTCACGAAGGCGGCCGACGTCGGCGCCGACCTCGTGGGCAAGGTCGAGGCCGGCATCCCCGAGGACGACCCCCGCAACCCGGCGACGATCGCCGACAACGTCGGCGACAACGTCGGCGACTGCGCGGGCATGGCGGCCGACCTCTTCGAGTCGTACGAGGTCACGCTCGTCGCGTCGATCATCCTCGGCGTCGCCGCGTTCAACTCGATCGGCGCCAACCCCGCGCTCGGGCTCATCTTCCCGGTGATCGCCCGAGCGCTCGGCGTTCTCGCCTCGATCGTCGGCGTGTTCGCGGTGCGGGCGACGGACAAGGACAAGACGGCGATGGCGCCGATCAACCGCGGCTTCCTCACCGCCGGCGTGCTGACCGTCGTCTCGACGCTCATCGTCGCGCTCGTCTACGTCGGCAACGACCACGGCAACGAGGGGTGGAAGGTGTTCGGCGCGGTCACCGCCGGCCTCATCCTCGCCCAGCTGCTGTCGCGCCTCACCGAGTACTTCACGTCGACCGAGACCGCCCCCGTGCGCGAGATCGCCGAGTCGGCCCGTACCGGCCCCGCGACGACCGTGCTCTCGGGCATCTCGTCGGGCCTCGAGTCGTCGGTCTGGGCGATCGTGCTCATCGCCGTCGCGCTGGCGGCGGCCATCGCGATGAGCGGCGGCAACATCCAGTTCGCGCTCTATCTCGTCGCGTTGACCGGCATGGGCATGCTGGCGACGACGGGCGTCGTCGTGTCGGAGGACACGTTCGGTCCGGTCGCCGACAACGCCGCCGGCATCGCCGAGATGAGCGGCGAGTTCCACGGCGAGCCCGAGCGGATCATGGTCTCGCTCGACGCCGTCGGGAACACGACGAAGGCCGTCACGAAGGGCTTCGCCATCGGGTCCGCCGTCATCGCCGCCGTTGCCCTGTTCGCGTCGTTCATCGAAACGATCGGGTCGGAGCTCAATCTCACCGAGAAGGGCTCGGCGCTGTTCCACGCCGCGGCCACGCAGATCAACGTCGCCGAGCCGAAGATCTTCATCGGCCTCCTGATCGGCGGCGCGGTGCCGTTCCTGTTCTCGTCGCTCGCCGTGCGCGCCGTCGGCCGCACCGCCGGCGTCGTCGTGCAGGAGGTGCGCCGCCAGTTCGCCGACGGCCAGATCATGGCCGGGACCAAGAAGCCCGACTACGGGCCCGTCATCGACATCTGCACCGCGGCCTCGCTGCGCGAGCTCGCCACGCCGGCCCTGCTCGCCGTCCTCACCCCGGTGATCATCGGCTTCGGCATCAACTACCTGGCGCTCGGCGCGTTCCTCGCTGCCGTCATCCTCGTCGGCCAGCTGATGGCCAACTTCCTCTCCAACGCCGGTGGCGCGTGGGACAACGCCAAGAAGTACATCGAGGACGGCAACGAGGGCGGCAAGGGGTCCGAGGCGCACAAGGCGGCGGTCATCGGCGACACCGTCGGCGACCCGTTCAAGGACACCGCCGGGCCCGCGCTGAACCCGCTCATCAAGGTGATGAACCTGGTGTCGCTGCTCATCCTGCCGGCGGTCATCAACCTGCAGGACAACGACGGTGCGCGGTACGCCATCGCCGCGGCCGCGCTCGTCGTGCTCGGGATCGCAATCGCGTTCTCGAAGCGCAAGGCCGAGTCGATGGCCGGCGACACCCCCGCCGAGGACGCGGCATTCGACGCCGCCGCCGCCGCCCAGGGTCTGGCGATCATGAGCGGGGACGCGAACGCCACGCTCGTCGCCGCGATCGACCGCTGGATCTACGACCTCGGCCACGAGGAGAAGGACCTCAAGGAGCGCCTCCTCGAGGTCAAGTCGCGACTGCCCGTCTCGCCGTAACGGCGTTCCCCTCACGAACTCGGCGTAGATCTGCACCCATGCGGTACGGATCTACGCCGAGTTCGTTCGTGTACGGTCCGGCGTCGTGCGCCGGGCGGTCGTCGCTGCGATGGTCGTGCTCGTCGCGGCGACGTTCCCGGCGGTGCCCGCGAGCGCGGCCGCGGCCGGCGACGTGACCGTCGTGGCCTCCGGGCTCGACGCGCCGTCGGGTGTCGCGGTCGGCGGTGACGGCGCGGTGTACGTGACGGCGGGCGACTCGCTGCTGCGGTTCGGTGCGACGACCGGCACAGTCGCGTCAGGGCTGTCGGCGCCGCGCGGCATCGCCGTGGTCGGCGCCGACGTGTACGTCGCCGAGGCCGCCGCCGACCGGATCTCGCGCGTCCCCGCGAGCGGCGGCGCGGCGACGCCCGCGCTCGCGACGGACGTGGACGCACCGACGGGGCTGGCGTCGGACGGGTCGTCGTTGCTGATCGCCGACACGAACCACGACCGCGTGCTGCGGTGGACGCCGGGCGCGGCGCCGGCCGAGGTCGCGAACGGCCTGGCGTCGCCGACGGGCGTCGCGTTCGGTGCCGGCGGCTCGGTGTTGATCGCCGACACCTTCCACGGCGTCGTGCGGCGCGGGTCGACCGTGGTCGCCGGCGGCGGGCCGACGGCGTCGACGTGTCGCGGTGACGGCGGCCCCGCGAACGCGACCGCGCTGACGCCGCCGACCGCTGTGGCGGGCGACGGAGCGGGGAACGTGTACGTCGCCGACGCCGGCGTCGGCCGGGTCGTGCGCGTCGACGCCGCCGGCCGGCTGGCGACGATCGCGGTCTCGCCGTTCCCGTCGGCGCTCGCCGTCGACGGCAACGGCGACCTGCTGATCGCCGACTCCGTCGCCGGGACCGTCGTGCGGGTGTCGTCGCCGGCGACCGCGTTCACCGCACCGGTCGACCGCGTCGTGGGTCCCGATCGCTACGCGACCGCGGCGGCCCTGTCGGCGCAGCTGTTCCCGTCCGGCGGCGCGCCGGTCGCCTACCTGGCGACGGGTGAGCGGTTCGCCGACGCGCTCGCGGCGTCGGGCGCAGCGGGCGCGGCGGGCGGTCCCGTGCTCCTCGCCCAGCGCGACGTGCTCCCCGACGCGACCGCCGCCGAGCTGCAACGCCTGCACCCCGCGCGCCTCGTCGTCCTCGGCGGGGTGGCGGCGATCACCGACGCTGTCGCCGACGACGCCGCGACCGCGGCCGGCGGGATCGGCGTGCAGCGGTACGCGGGTACCGACCGCTACGGCACGGCTGCGGCGCTGTCGGCGGCGTCGTTCCCGTCGTCGTCGCTCGCCGTCGTCGTCACCGGCGACTCGTTCGCCGACTCGCTGTCGGGCGGCGGGCTCGCGTCGCTGTCGGGCGCCCCGCTCCTGCTCACGAGCTCGGCGACGCTGCCCGACGCGACCGCCACCGAGCTGCGGCGGCTGCGTCCCGCCAAGGTCGTGATCGTCGGCGGACCGAACGCCGTGTCGCCGGCCGTCGAGTCGTCGGTGCGTGACGCGACCGGCGGCGACGTGCAGCGCGTCGCCGGCGCCGATCGGTACGCGACCTCGGCTGCGGCGGCGAGCACGGTGACCTCCGCGACGACGCTGCTCGTCGCGACGGGCGAGAACTTCCCCGACGGCCTCGCGGCCGCGGCGGCGGCGAGGAAGGCGGGCGGGCCGCTGCTGCTCACGCCCTGCTGGGACGTGCCCACCCCGGTGCGCGCCGCCCGCGACCGCCTGGCGCCGGCGAAGACGGTCGTCGTCGGTGGCGTCACCGCCGTGCCCGACCGCCCCGCCGCCCTTCTCTCGTCCGCGAGCGCTGCGTGAGCGACCTCGGTTACTGCATGGCCGTGTTCCTCACCGGCGTGTTCGTCGTCGCCGCCGCCGCGAAGGTGCGGACGCCGCGGGCCACGGCAACGACCTTCCGGCGACTCGGTGTGCCGGCGGCGGACGCCACGGCCCGCGCCGTGCCCGTCGTCGAGCTCGTCGTCGCCACCGTGCTGCTGGCGGCACCGCGGGCGGGCGCGGTCGCCGCGCTCGTCCTGCTCATCGCGTTCACGGTCGTGCTCGCTCGCGCGGTGCAGCGGGGCGTCGACGTGTCGTGCGGGTGCTTCGGCGCGGCGTCGTCGGATCCCGTCACGCGCGTGACGCTGCTGCGAAACGCGCTGCTCGTGGCCGCCGCGGGGTGCGCGTCGCTGCTCGCGTCGGCGCCGCGGGTGCCGTCCTTCGCCGCGGTCGTCCTGGTGTCGACGACGGTGATGCTCGGCGCCATCGCCGTGGCCGCTGCCGAGGTCAGGCGAACGGTCGGCGGCATCTGGACGACGGACGTACCGCGCCCGAGCGGCGGGGAGCGGACAGCGCAGTGAGTGGCGGCGTGTGGGTCGCGAGCTACGTCGTGCTGTGGGTGGCGGTGGTCGTCCTCGGACTGCTCGTCCTCGCGCTGCTACGCCAGGTCGGCGTCGTGCACGCGCGGCTGCAACCGATGGGTGTCCACTTCGCGGGCGAGGGACCGCCGCTCGACGAGCCGGCACCGGCCGCCGGGCCGTTCGGGTACGACGCGCCGCTCACGGTCGTCGCGTTCACGAGCCCGACGTGCGAGGTGTGCGCCGAGCTGCGCCCGTCGATGGCGACGCTCGAGCGGCAGTACCGCGACGTGCGCCTCGTCGAGGTCGAGAACGGGCCGGGGACGCAGTCGACGTTCCGCGCGTTCAACGTGTCCAACACGCCGTACTTCGTCGCGGTGAACGCGGATGGCATCGTCAAGGGTCGGGGTGTGGCGAACTCGCTCGAGCAGCTGGAAGAGCTGGTGGAGGAGGCGCTCGCGTCATGACCCGCACGGACTCGCTCGTCGAGCAGGCCACACGCTGGATCGCGACGCGCGCCAGCCGCCGTTCGTTCCTCGGTCGCGGCGCGCGCGTCGCGATGCTCGTCGCCGGTGGACCGGTCCTCGCCGGTTTCCTCACCGAGGGTCGCGCCGAGGCGCGCGTGTGCGGGCAGTCGGGTGTGTCGCCGAAGTGCCCGACGTACGACTGTGTCGGGCCCGATCGCGTGTGGGGCTGGTGCTGGTACGCGAACGGCGGCGCGTGCTGCGCCGGCGGCGGGCTCAAGAAGATCTGCGACTGCTGTGTCACCAACTGGCCGAACGTGCACGGCTACTGCCCGAGCGGCACCAACGTGATGTGCATCGTCGAGAGCTGCTGGGCGGACCCACGCGTGCAGACGGTGCCGCTCGCGCGTGTCGGCGACGGGTCGCCCGTCGCAACGGCGCTCGACGTCTCGCGGCGACGGTTCGCGAACGGCAGCGCGCCTGCGGCCGTCGTCGGTGACGCCGACGACGCGCTCGCTGCGTCGGTCGCCGGCGCAGCCGCCGGCGCGACGGCGAGGCCGCTCCTGCTCGTGGCGCGCGCCGGGCTCGCACCGGCGGTCGTCGACGAGTTGCGGCGTCTCGGCGCCACGTCGGTGACGACCGTCGGACCCGGGCTCCCGGCGTCGGTCGACGGGTACCTGCGGGCACTCGGGCTGACCGTCGAGCGCGTCGGTGCGCCCGGCGCCGACCTGGGCGCGTCGTCGGTCGACGTCGCGCGGTGGGTGCAGCAGCGCACGGCGACGGACCGCGCCTTCCTCGTCGCCCCGGGCGGTGTGTCCGCGGCGGCCGCGCCGAGCATCGCCGCCGCCGCCGGTGCGGTGCGGGCGCCCCTGCTCGTCGGTGGCGCCGCGGCGCAGGCGCTCTCCGCGGCGCGGACGTACCTCGCCGGCCCGGAAGCGATCGCGGAAGCGGGCTCGGTCGCGGGCGGGTACCCGCTCGACGCGACCGACGCCGCCGCGCTCGCGCGCATCGCCGGCAACGCCGCGACCCTGGTCGAGAACCGCACGGCGATCGCGGCCGGGGCCGCGCCGATCGGGACGGCGGCGGCGGTCGGGCTCGCCGGCATCGGCGGCGTCGTGGTGTTGCATCCCGGCGGCGCGCTCGACGACGCCAACGCGCAGTGGTTGCGTGACCATCAGTCGCAACTCGCCCGCGGGTGGTGTGCCGGTGGCGCCGGGACGCTGGGCGACAAGGGTTACTACGACCTGCAGTCGGCGCTGAACCACTTCGACGCCCATCGCCTCATCGGCGTGTCGGGCCAGGGCCTACCGGTCATCTCCCAGCCGCTCGCCGAACGCGAGATCGGCAGGGCGCGCCTCACCGGGACCCCGGCCCGCGACCTCAACGCCGGCTACTGGGTCGGCCGCGCCAACCCGGATCGGTGACCACCCGTCCGCTTCTTGTCACGACGGACCACGACAGTTGTGGCCAGCCGTGACAAGAACGCTGGGGTTGGCGGTCGTGCTGGCGGTCTTCGCCGGGATCCGATCCCTGTGGTCGCCGTGAGGCCTGTCCGTGGCGGAGACCGTCACGCCCTCCGTGCGGGGGACGCAGCGCATCCGGGTCGTCGTCGTGTTGCTGGTCGCCGGTGCCGTCACCGGCGGTGCGACGGCCGCGCTCGCCGGCGCGTTCTGGCGGGCGCTGGACCTTCCGCGGGTACCCGTCGCGGTCGCGGCGGGGATCGCGCTGGTCGCCGTCGCCCTCGACGCAGCGCGCGTCCGCCCACTCGACGTCCGCCGGCAGGTCCCGCAGCTCTGGGGCCGGCTGTTCTCGCCCGAGACGGTCGCCGTGCTGTACGGCGCGCGCCTCGGCGTCGGCCCGCTCACGATCCTCACGTCGTGGCTGTGGTGGGCCGCCGTCGCGATCGCGGTGACGCTCGGAGCGCTGCCCGCCGCCGTCGTCGGCGCGACGTTCCACGTCGCCCGCGTCGTCACGATGCTCGCCGCGACCGCGGGCGCGCAGTCGTGCATGCCCGACCGCATCGCCTCTGTCCGGCGCCGCGAGCGCCGCGTCGCGCGCGCCGTGGTCGCCGTCGCCGCCGCCCTTGCGCTGGCCGCCGTGCTCGCCTCGTGCTCGTCGGGCGACGACGATGCGCGCGCGGCGGTACCGACCACGCCGGCCCCGCCGTCGCCCACCACGACGACCCGCGCACCCGTCCCTCGAACCCCGGAGACCGACGCCTTGGACGCGCTCCTTCCCGACGCCGCGCTGCCCGGCTTCACCCGCGTCCCCGACGGCACCCGGGGCGCCGGCCCGCTCGATCTCGACGCCGCAGCCGCCGCGGAGCGGGACGTGCACGCCGAGCGCGCCGTCCTGCAGACGAGGCGGTTCCGACGCGGCATCGCTCGCGTCTGGAGCGGACCCGATGACGACGCGGACACCGTGTACGTCGCGATCTACGAGTTCGCCGACGCCGCCGGCGCGTCCGCGTACCTCGAGGACGGCCGCGAACTGCTCGAGGCGCGCAAGGTGACGACGTTCCCGGTCGACCTTCCCGGTGCGTTCGGCTTCACGCAGATCGACGAGTCGCGTGCCGACCCGTTCGGCGGCCACGCCGTCGCGTTCACGAGCGGCAACCGCTACGCCCTCGTCATCGTCGGGGGTGACCCCGGCCGGCGCGTCCCCGACGAGGCCCGCGCCGTCGCCACCGCCGTCGCGGCCCGGCTCAGTCCACCGACGTCGACGACGCAGACGCCGACGCCGCCGACTCCCGCCGCGCCTTCCTGACCTCGAGCACGACGGGCACGAGCGAGGCGAGGATGATCAGCGCGATCGCCGGCAGCAGGTACTTGTCGATGTCGACCGCCTCACCGAGCACGTAGCCGAGTGTCGTGACGCCGACCGCCCACAGCGCGCCGCCGACGGCGTTGTAGGCGACGAACGTGCGGTAGTGCATCTTGCCGACGCCGGCGACGACGGGGGCGAACGTGCGCACGATCGGCACGAACCGGGCCAGCACGATCGTCTTCGGGCCGTACTTCTCGAAGTAGGACTGGGCCTTCTCGACGTACTCCTGTTTGAACACGCGTGAGTCGGGCCGGCGGAACAGCGCCGGACCGACCCGGTTGCCGAACGCGTACCCGACCTGGTCGCCGAGGAAGGCGGCGGCGAAGCACCCGACGAGGAGCACCGGCAGCGGGGCCAGGTGACCCGCGGCGGACAGGACGCCGGCCGTGAACAGGAGCGAATCGCCCGGCAGGAAGAACCCGATGAGGAGGCCCGACTCGGCGAAGATGACGGCGAGGAGGCCGATCGTGCCGACCGTGTCGAGCAGCTTCTTCGGGTCGAGCACGTCCACGAGGCGGCCACCGTAGTCGTCGCCGACTGTTTGACATCGGCGGCGGGTCCTGCCAACCCTGTCGCCTCGTGGCGAAGCCCCTCGTGATCGTCGAGTCCCCGGCGAAGGCGCGCACGATCGCGCGCTTCCTCGGCCCCGACTACACGGTCATGGCGTCGATGGGCCACGTCCGCGACCTGGAGCCCAAGGGCCTCGCCGTCGCCGTCGACGACCACTTCAAACCGAGCTACGTCGTCCACGACTCGAAGAAGAACGTCATCCGTGACCTGAAGGCCGCGCTCAAGGACGCCGACGAGCTCTACCTCGCCACCGACGAGGATCGCGAGGGCGAGGCGATCAGCTGGCACCTGCTCGAGGTGCTCAAGCCGAAGGTCCCGGTCAAGCGGATGGTCTTCCACGAGATCACCCGCCAGGCGATCGAGAACGCCGTCGCCAACTCGCGCGGCATCGACTACGGCCTCGTCGACGCGCAGGAGAGCCGCCGCATCGTCGACCGCCTGTTCGGCTACCCGGTCAGCGAGGTCGTGTGGCGCAAGATCCGCACGGGCCTCTCCGCCGGACGTGTCCAGAGCCCCGCGGTGCGACTGGTCGTCGAGCGGGAGCGCGAGCGGATGGCGTTCGTCGCCGCCGGCTACTGGTCGCTCGACGCGCAGTTCCCCACCGACCCGTCGTTCGCCGCCCGCCTCGTGTCGATCGACGGCGACAAGGTGGCCGAGGGACGCGACTTCGACGCCACCGGCGCCACGAAGGCGACGGGCGGCGTCGTCGTCCTCGACGAGCAGTCGGCCCGCGGCCTCGCCGATCGCCTCGCCGGTGCGACGTTCACCGTCGCGTCCGTCGAGACGAAGCCGTACACGCAACGCCCGAAGGCGCCGTTCATCACGTCGACGTTGCAGCAGGTCGGCGGCAGCCGGTTGCGCATGTCGGCCCAGCAGGTGATGCGCGTCGCGCAGGGCCTGTACGAGCGCGGCTACATCACGTACATGCGGACCGACTCGACCACCCTGTCGGACACCGCGCTGAGCGCGGCCCGGCAACAGATCGGTCAGCTGTTCGGCACCGAGTACGTCCTCGACGAGCCGCGCCGCTACACGACGAAGGCGAAGAACGCCCAGGAGGCTCACGAGGCGATCCGCCCGGCGGGCGAGTCGTTCCGCCATCCCGACGAGGTCAGAGGTGAGCTGTCGGGCGCCGACCTCGAGCTGTACCGCCTCATCTGGCAGCGGACGCTCGCGTCGCAGATGCCCGAGGCGCGCGGTTCGACGGTCTCGGTTCGGATCACTGCGCCGTCGTCCGCGGGTGAGGCGACGGAGTGGGCGGCCTCCGGCCGGACGATCACGTTCCCCGGCTTCCTCGCCGTCTACGGGTTCGCCGGCGACGACGCCAGCGCCGACAACGACGACGACAGCGGCGCCCGCCTCCCGCAGCTGACGCAGGGACAGGAGCTGCCGCATCCGTCGTCGATCGAGGCCGAGGGCCACACGACGCAGCCGCCGGCGCGGTATACGGAAGCGACGCTCGTGAAGGCGCTCGAGGACAAGGGCATCGGCCGCCCGTCCACGTACGCGTCGATCATGACGACGATCCAGGACCGCGGCTACGTCTGGAAGAAGGGCCAGGCGCTGGTCCCGACGTCGGACGCGTTTGCCGTCACCGCGCTGCTCGAGGGCCACTTCGGGGACCTCGTCGCGTACGACTTCACCGCCCGCATGGAGGACGACCTCGACGAGATCGCCGGTGGCCGTCAAGAGCGGGAGCCGTGGCTGCAGAAGTTCTGGTTCGGCAACGGCTCGCCGGGGTTGAAGGACCTCAAGGAGCAGGCGATCGAGCAGGCCGATCCGGCGGCCGTCAACGCGATCCCGCTCGGCGTCGACGAGTCGGGCGAGCCGATCGTCGTGCGCAACGGTCGGTACGGGCCGTACGTCAAGCGGGGCGACGACACCGCGTCGTTGCCGCCCGAGCTGCCCCTCGACGAGCTGACCATCGAGCGCGCCGTCGAGCTGCTGAACGCGCCGAAGGGCGACGAGCCGATCGGCACCGACCCGGCGACCGGGCTGCCGGTGTACGCCAAGTCGGGCCGCTTCGGTCCGTACGTCCAGCTCGGCGACGCCGAGACGCTGCCCGACAAGCAGAAGCCCAAGATGGCGTCGCTGTTCAAGGACATGTCGCTGTCCGACCTGTCGCTCGACGATGCGTTGCGGTTGCTGTCCCTGCCGCGCGTCGTCGGGGTCGATCCCGCCGACGGGCAGGAGATCACCGCGCAGAACGGCCGGTACGGGCCGTACATCAAGAAGGGGTCCGACACGCGGTCGTTGGCCACCGAGCCCGAGCTGTTCACGGTCTCCCTCGAGCAGGCGCTCGCGCTGCTGGCCGAGCCCAAGCGCGGCCGCGGGCGGGGCGCGGGCGCGGCCAAGCCGCCCCTGCGGGAGCTCGGCGACGACCCGGCGACGGGCAAGCCGATGGTGATCAAGGACGGCCGGTTCGGGCCGTACATCACCGACGGCGAGTACAACGCGACGGTGCCGCGCTCGGAGACGGTCGAGTCGATCACGCCGGAGCGGGCCGCCGACCTGCTCGCCGAGAAGCGCGCCGCCGGCCCGCCGAAGAAGAAGGCGGCGCGTGGCGCGAAGAAGGCGGCCAAGAAGACCTCGAAGCCGACGAAGGCCACCAAGAAGACGACGAAGAAGTCGGGCGACTGATCCCGGCCGACGCGGCGTCGCTCCCGTAGCCTGGCCTCCCGTGGCGACGGACGGGGTCACGGCAGCGGCGTCGCCGCCCGCCGACGCGGAGCTGCCGACCGAGCAGCTCGCCCACGCCCTCGGCGAGCCCCCGCGGTCGATCCGGCTGTTCGGCTCGCCGTCGTTCTTCCGGCTGTGGCTGGCGCAGTGCGCGTCGTCGCTGGGCGACTGGATCGGGCTCGTCGCCATCCTGGCGCTGGCGGCGCGCGTCGGGAAGTCGTCGCCGGAGGCCGCGGTCGGCATCGTGATGTCGGCCCGGATGATCCCGGGCTTCTTCCTGGCGTCGGTCGGCGGCGTGCTCGTCGACGCGCTCGACCGCCGCCGCGTGATGGTGTTCTGCGACATCGGGCGCGGTCTCGTGCTGGCGACGCTGCCCTTCGTCGACACGGTCGCCGGGCTGTTCTTCGCGTCGCTGCTGCTCGAGATCCTCACGCTGCTGTGGACGCCGGCGAAGGAGGCCTCGGTCCCCAACCTCGTGCGGCCCGAGCAGCTGACGACCGCGAACTCGCTGTCGCTCGTTGCCGCCTACGGGACCTTCCCGATCGGGTCGGCCGCCTTCGCGCTGCTGGCGAAGGTCGCAGAGTGGCTCGGCGGGTACGGCGGCCTGTCGGCGCTGCGCATCAACCAGGAGTCGCTGGCCATCTACCTCGACGTCCTCACGTTCTTCGTCTCCGCGCTGCTGATCTCGACGCTCGCGCTGCCGCGGCGGGAGAAGCACGAGCGCGGCCGTATCGACCTCAGCCGGACCTTCACCGATCTGAAGGACGGATGGAGGTTCATCGGCACGAACCCGGTCGTGCGGTCCGTGATGATCGGCATCGGCTGCGGTCTCGTCGGCGGCGGGATGGTCGTGCCGCTCGGTCCGACGTTCTCCGAGCGCGTGCTGCACGGCGGGCCGGCCGGGTTCGGTCTGCTGCTGACCGCGTTGGGCACCGGCGTCGCCGTCGGTGTCGGCGGGCTGTCGGCGGTGCAGAAGCGGCTGCCGCGACCGCAGATCTTCACGCTGTCCGTGCTGATCGCCGGTGTCTGCATGCTCGCCGGCGCGTCGATGTCGTCACTGACGCCGGCGATGGTGTTCGTCGCCGGTATGGGGGTGTGCGCGGGGTCGGTGTACGTCGTCGGTTTCACGATCCTGCAGGAGACCGTGTCAGACGAGTTGCGCGGGCGGATCTTCGCCACGCTCTACACGCTCGTGCGACTGTGCCTGCTGCTCTCGATGGCGGTCGCGCCGCTGCTGGCGGGCGTCCTGACGAAGGCGTCGGACCGGTGGTTCGACGGGCGTGTGTCGCTCTTCGGCGTCGACGTCGCGCTGCCGGGCACGCGGCTCACGTTGTGGCTCGGCGGGCTGATCATCGTCGGTGCCGGGATGCTCGCCGTGGTGGCGCTGCGGCAGCGGCGGTCGCCGTCCGCCGTGCACGACCGCGTGCTGGCATGACCCGGGTCGGCCGGCTGATCGCGTTCGAGGGCGGCGAGGGGTCGGGAAAGTCGACGCAGGCGCGGCTGCTCGCGAAGTCGCTCGACGCGGTCCTGACATTCGAGCCCGGCGGCACGCCGATCGGCGCGTCGGTGCGGGCGTTGGTGTTGGACCCGGCATCGGCCGCCATGACCGACCGCACCGAGGCGTTGCTGATGGCGGCCGATCGCGCCCAACACGTGGCAACGGTGATCGAGCCGGCGCTCGCCGCCGGCCGCCACGTCGTGACGGACCGGTACGTCGGCTCGACGCTCGCGTACCAGGGCTACGGGCGCGGGTTGGACGTCGACGCGCTGCGGTTGCTGTGCGCGTGGGCGACAGGTGGCCGCGACGCCGACGTCAACGTGCTGCTCGACGTGCCGTACGAGGCGTCGCTCGAGCGTCTGGCGGCAGCGCGGCCCGACCGGATGGAGGCCGAGTCCCGTGACTTCCACCAGCGGGTCGCGGACGGGTTCCGCTCGCTGGCGGGCGACGACGCGGCGCGGTGGGTCGTCGTCGACGGGGTGGGATCCGTCGACGAGGTCGCGCAGCGGGTGTTGGCCGCGCTCGACGGCAGACTGTCGTGATGGTGCTGTACGAGGACGTCGTCGGCCAGGAGCGCGCGGTCGCGCAGTTGCGCGCCGCCGCGGCCGCGCCGGTGCACGCGTACCTGCTCGTCGGCCCGGCCGGGTCGGGCAAGCGGGCGGCGGCGCGTTCGTTCGCCGCGTCGTTGCTGTGCGAGTCGGGCTGCGGTGAGTGTCGCAACTGCCGCCTCGCGCTGGCGGAGACGCACCCCGATGTGACGATCGTCGAGCGCGTTGGCGCGTCGATCTCGAAGGACCAGATCGACGACATCATCCGCACCGCGTCGCTCACGCCCGTCGAGGGTCGGCGCAAGGTGATCGTGCCCGTCGACTTCCACCTCGTCGCCGAGCGCGCCCCCCGCTTGCTCAAGACGATCGAGGAGCCGCCGGGCGACTGCGTCTTCGTGATCCTCGCCGAGGACGTGCCGTCCGACTTCGTGACGATCGCGTCGCGCTGCGTCCGCATCGACTTCCGCCCGGTGCCGACGGCGGCGATCCTCGACCGACTCGTCGCCGACGGCGTCGATCCTGCGGTCGCGGCGTCGGTCGCCGATGCGGCGGGAGGCAGCCTCGACCGCGCCCGGCTCCTCGCTGGCGACCCCGGTTTCGCCGACCGCCGTTCGGCGTGGGCGTCGGTGCCCTCGCGACTCGACGGCTCGGGCGCGGCGGTGTCGCTGGTCGTCGACGACCTGCTCGCTCGCATCGACGCCGTCGGCGACCCGTTGCGCACCGTGCAGTCGGCCGAGCTCGAGTCGTTCGACGATGCCGCCGAGCGCTACGGCGACACGCGCGGCGCTGCCGGTCGTCGCTCGAAGATCGAGGAGCGCCACCGGCGCGAGCTGCGCCGGCTGCGGATGGACGAGCTCCGCTTCGGGCTCGCCGTGCTGGAGGGCGCGTACCGCGACGCGCTGCGCTCGGGCGCCGCGTCGGCTCGTGCCTGCGTCGCCGCCATCTCCGCCATCGACTCCGCCGCCCGGGAGCTGCTCCGCAACCCCACCGAGTCGCTGTTCCTCCAGGCGCTCTTCCTCGACCTCACCGCCTGCGACGTCGGACTCGCTGCCGCTTCCTGACGCCCGCCAGCACCCACCCCCTTCGGGCTTTCGGTCAGTTGGGCGTGTGATACGCCCCCCAACTGACCGAAAGCACGATCGGCTTGGCGCCCTCGCTACCATGGACGCTCCCGCCCGGGTAGCTCAGTCGGCCAGAGCAACGCACTCGTAATGCGTAGGTCGTCGGTTCGAATCCGACCTCGGGCTCTCCGGTCGCCGCGCTCGCGCTACGCCGAACGGACGTCTCGTCGGGTGACGGCGGCCGTGCCGAACGCGACGAGTGCCGCGGTCACGCCCAGCAGCAACACGATCCACGCGCCGGGCAGGCCCTCGGTCACCGGCTGGTTGCCGATCGCCCAGTACCACGGCGAGAGCTTGCGGAAGCCGGTCAGCGCGTCCGAGAGCGGGAGCAGGTAGCTCGCCACGTACCCGGCCACGAGGACGGCGATCGACGTGCCGACCGACAGCCCGCGTGAACCGCCGGCGCCACCCACGGCGTACGCGACCGCTGCGTGGAACAGCGCGAGCGCGGCGCACGCGAACGTCGCGACGAAGATGCGGCCCACCGTGACGCCGTCGAGTGAGAACGGCGAGATCGACGCGCTCACGACCACCGCGGTGACGAGCGCGATCGCGCCCACGCCGACGACGACGGCCGCCAGCCGCGTCAACCACACCGTCGTGCGCGGTACCGGCAGCGCCTCCAGCAGCTCGAGCCGCCCGGCGTCCTCGTCGCCCGACGTCAGCGCCGTCACCACGGCGATCGCGAAACCCGACAGCAGCAGGGGCAGCATGAGCGCGTACAGCTGCCCGTCGAGGTAGCCCGACGCTGTCGCGAGGTTCTGCGCGCCGAACGCCTCCATCAGCTCCTTCGACGACTCCACCATGTCGGTGAGCGCCTTCGTCCCCTCGAGGCTCGGCCAGAACGCGACCGACACGATCGTCAGCGCGACGATCCCGAGTCCCCACCACATCGTCGAACGTCGCAGCGCGTGCAGGCCGCGCCGCAGCAGCTCCGCCATCGGCTCGCTCACGGCGCGGACGCCTCCGCCCCGTACAGCCGCAGGAACGCGTCCTCCAGCTCCGGCTCGGGCATCAACAGGTGCTCGACCGGATAGCGGGCCAACAGCGCGAGCAGCGGGGACGGCGACCCCTCGACGACGCCCCGGACCTCGTTGCCGCGCACGTCGACCTCGGCCACACCCGCGACGGCCTGGAGCTCTTCGCTCGACGGCACCGCGGCCGAGAACCACACCGTGAACGGCTGACGGGCCGCGCGCCGGAGTGCCTCCACCGCGCCCGTGAACAGCGACCTCCCGTCGCGGATGACGACGACGCGGTCGGCGACGCGCTGCACCTCGCTCAGCACGTGCGACGACAGGAACACCGTGCGTCCTTCGTCGCGCGTCTCTTCCACGAGCTCTTGGAACTCGGCCTGGACGAGCGGGTCGAGTCCGCTCGTCGGCTCGTCCAGGATCAACACCTCCGGCCGGGACATGAACGCGCCCACGACACCGACCTTGCGCCGGTTGCCCGACGACAGCCCGCGCGTGTGACGACCGGGGTCGAGGTCGAAGCGCTCGCACAGCCGCGCGACGTACGCCTGGTCGACACCGCCACGGACGCGCCCCCACGAGCGCAACGTCTCCTCGACGGTCAGCCGCTCGTCGAGGCGCAGCTCGCCGGGGACGTACCCGATGCGTCGCCGCAGCGCGGGCCCTCCCGCCCGGGGGTCGACGCCGAGCACCGACACCTTCCCGCTGTCGGGACGGGCGAGGTCGAGGAGGATGCGGATCGTCGTCGACTTCCCGGCGCCGTTCGGCCCGAGGTAGCCGACGATCTCACCGTCGTGCACCTCGACGTCGAGCTCGTCGAGCGCGACGACGTCGCCGAAGCGCTTGACGACGCGCTCGCAGCGGATGACGGGGAACGTCGTGCCGGCCACCGGCGACCAGCGTCGCGCACACCGACCTGCGACGATCGCGACCATGCCCTCGATCGAGCACACGACGAGCGAACGGCTGCGGCGCGAAGACGCCGCCGCCCGCCTGCGACAGATCGCCGACGAGCTGTCCCGCCACAACGAGCTGCCGTTCGTCCGCGACGGCGTGCGCTACACGCTCGACGTCCCCGACGAGGTCGAGTTCACGCTCGAGATCGAGGTAGGCGACGACGGCAACGAGATCGAGATCGAGCTCGCCTGGTAGCGCGCACGCCCGACCTACCAGCCGGCCGCGTCGCTGGAGCGGGTTCGCGGATCGGCGGCGCCGGCGAGGACCTCCCCGCCGTCGAGCAACCGGATGGCGTGCGCGTGGCCGAACCCCGCGTCCCACGCCTCGACCCGCGTGACGTCGTGACCGAGCGCCCGCAGGCCGTCGTCCCACGCCGCGGCGGCGTGACCCTCGACGTCGACGCGCACCCGCCCGTCGCCGGCGGCCCACGTGTCGAACCCCGACGCCTCGCCGCCCGGTCGAAGTACCCAGCGCCCCGCGGCGATCGCCGATGCCACCGACTCGCTCGACGAGCGACCCAACAGCCGCGCCAGCAGCTGCAGCAGCACCTGAGGCTGCGAGTCGCCGCCCATCGTGCCGAGCACGACGTCGAGGAGCCCCGTCGACGGATCGGTGACCAGCGCCGGCGACAGCGTGTGGGGCGGGCGCCGCCCCGGTGCGTACTCGGCGGGATGCCCCGGGTCCAACGAGAACCCGATGCCGCGGTTGTGCAGGAAGATGCGCGTCGACGGCTCGACGACGTGGCACCCCCACCCCGACGCGTTCGACTGGATCAGCGACACGCCCATGCGGTCGGCGTCGACGGCGCACAGGTACATCGTCCCGCCCGGCATCGGCGCAAACGCCACCGACGACACGCCGTCGACGGAGATGGCGTCGCGCCGCGGCATCAGACGCGCCGGCGACACGAGCGTCCGCCAGTCCGCGTCCTCCGACAGCACCGCGAGGCGATCGAACGCCGCCTGGCGCGCCGACTCGATCAGCAGGTGCGCCCACGCCGGGTCGTCCGGGTCGGCACCGGCGAGCGCCGGCAGCCCCGACGCGATCCACGCGCCCGCCAGTGTCAGGTACCCCTGCGAGTTCGGCGGCACGGTCCACACGCGCCGCGACCACACATCGACGAACGCCGGCTCCACCCAGTCCGCCTGCGACGCGGCGAGGTCGTCCGCCGTGTACTCGCCACCGCCGACCTCGAGCAGCCCGGCGCCGAACTCGCCCTCGTAGAACGCGCCGCGCCCGCCCGACCCGATCGCGGTGAGCGTCCGAGCGACACCCGGGCGCCGGATCAACGTCCCCGTCCGCACCCGACGGCCGCCACCGACGTAGTCGTCGGCGCCGACGACGCCCTCGATCGCCGGGACCCGCGCCACCAGCGTCGGCGACGCCGGGAACCCGTCGGCGGCGTACCCGACCGCGGGCGCGAGTACGTCGGCCAGCGGCAGGCGGCCGAACCGTTCGTGCAGGGTGACCCACCCGTCGACGCACCCCGGCACGGGCGCCGAGCGCACGTCACCGCGGAACGGCATCGTCGTGTACCCCTCGTCGCGCAGCCGTGCGGCCGACGCACCCGACCCCGCTCGTCCCGATGCGTTCAGCACGGCCGGGCCCGCCGCGGCGTCGACGCTCGACCGGTACACGAGGGCGAACAGGTCGCCGCCCATCCCGCAGAGGTGCTGCGACGTCACCGCCAGCACCGCGGACGCGGCGACGGCGGCGTCGACCGCCGACCCGCCCGCCCGCAACATGGCAACGCCGGCCGACGACGCCAGCGCGTCGACCGAGCACACGAGACCGCGGGGCGCGTACCGGGTGGCGAAGGGAGCGTTCGGGGGCACGGACCCTATGCTGGCCGCTGCATGGCGGGATGGGGAGACGACCCGGTGCTCGACGAGTTGCGCGCCCTCGTGTACGAGCAGGGCTGGACGCCGGTCGCCGTCGACGAGACGCGCGAGCGCGACACCGTGACCGTCGAGAAGGACGGCGAGCAGCGCCAGCTGGCGTCGGACCACATCGCGTTCCACCGCTTCGTCGAGGGCCTCAAAGAGGACTTCCACCTGTGATGGCGGCTCACTGATGGCCGACCAGGCGACGTTCGCCGACCAGGCGATGGAGTTCATGCCGTCGCTGTACACGGCCGCGCTGCGCATGACGCGCAACCGCGCCGACGCCGAGGACCTGGTCCAGGAGACGTACCTCAAGGCGTACCGCGCGTTCGCCAGCTTCCAGCAGGGCACGAATCTCAAGGCGTGGCTCTACCGCATCCTCACGAATACGTACATCAACACGTACCGGGCGAAGAAGCGTCGCCCCGAGCAGTCCGAGATCGAAGATGTCGAGGACCTCTACCTGTACCGCCGCCTCGGCGGGCTCGAGGCCGCCCGGACCGGGCGCAGCGCCGAGGAAGAGGTGCTCGACACGCTCACCGAGGGCGAGATCAAGGACGCGATCGAGGCGCTGCCCGAGCAGTTCCGG
>DASSOZ010000035.1:0-24850 GCA_035700105.1 Acidimicrobiales bacterium | reverse complement strand
GGGCGCCGGGCCGACGAGGTTCACGTGGACGTTGCCGTCGCCGAGGTGCCCGAAGAGGTAGACGTCGGTGTGTGGGTCGAGCTCGCCGATGCGGGCGAGGACGGCGCGTTCGAACTCGGCGAGACGCTGGAGCGGGACGGTGACGTCGAGCTTGTGCGGCGGATGCGCGCCGGCGCCGTTGATGGCCTCGGTGTGGCGCTCCCGGTACGCCCACAGGTCGTCGCCGACCGCCGTGCCCGTGCCGTCGCCGAGCGCGCCGAACGCCGCCTCGAGCTCGTCCTCGGTCGCGCACTCGACGAGGAGGTACGCACCGTGCTCCGTGCCGGCGAACGGGTGCGGCAGTCGTGCGTGCTCGCACACGAGCCGGAGCCCGGGTTCGTGGAACAGCTCGGCGGCCTCGAGGTTCGCTGCCGTGGCGAGCAGCGAGAGGAGGAGCTGCTGCGCCGACTCGGTGTCGGGCAGACCGGCGAGCGCGACGACGCTGTCGTGACGTGCGGGCAGCAGACGCACACGAACGGTGGTGACGATCGCCAGCGTGCCCTCGCTGCCGGCGAGGAGCCCGGGGAGGTCGTAGCCGGTGTTGTCCTTGCGCAGGCCGGGGAGGCGCCGCGCCACGCGGCCGTCGGCCAGTACGGCTTCGATGCCGACGAGCTGGTGGCGCATCGGTCCGTGGCGGAACGCGTGGATCCCGCCCGCGTTCGTGGCGACCATCCCGCCGACCGTCGCGCTGTCGCGCGCCGCCAGGTCGACGGCGAAGCGCATGCCGCTCCTCGCCGCGTGCTGCTGGAGCCGCGCGAGGGTCACGCCCGCGCCGACGGTCACCTCGGCGGCGAGCTCGTCGACCGGGTCGACCCGGGTGAGTCGGGTGAGCGACACCACAACAGCGTCGCCGCCGGCACCTGGCACGCTGCCGCCGACGAGCCCGGTGTTGCCGCCCTGCGGCACGATCCCCACGCCGCGCGCCGCGCAGACGCGCAGGACGGCCGCGACCTCGTCGGTGGATCCGGGTCGCACGACGGCGAGCGCGGTCCCCGTGAACCGTCGCGTCCAGTCGGTCTCGTACGACGCCCGCACATCGGCGTCGACGAGCACGTGGTCGTCCCCGACGGCCGCCCGCAGCGCGTCGATCACGCTGTCAGTGTGACCTGGCGCTCCACCGCGCGCGCCTCGCCCAGGAAGAGCAGCACGGCGCGGACGATCGGCTCGCCGACCGCGGTCGTCAGTGCGGACGCATACGCCTGGAGCTGGACGGAGTACCGCTCGACCTTGGCGTCGAGGTCGGCCTCGCTCCCCCAGGCGTCGGTCTTGTAGTCGACGACGACGAGACCGTCGTCATCCCGGTAGAGAAGGTCGACATAGCCCTCGAGCACGCCGTCGTCGCCCCACGGCACGCCGACGTACACCTCGCGCCAGAACGCACGCGACGCCACGCGCCGCACGAGCGTCGAGTCGAGCGCGGCGCGTGCGAGCCGCTCGATGACGTCCTCCCTGCCGAGCACGCGCTCCGCCGCGGCCTGCGACGCGCACGTCTCCCGCAAACCGTCCCCGGTGCCGAGGTCGACGACCTGCAACACGCCGTGGACCGCGCGACCGATCGCCGTCCCGTAACGGCCCTTCTGCCACGGCGGCAGCTCGAGATCGCGCGGACCCTTGTCCAGTCCGGGGTCGCCCTTGGCGCGCGCCGCCTCCTCGGCCAGGCGCGTCGCCGACGTCGCGATCGGGCGCGTCGCGGCCGCGAGCGCGGCGTCGTGCGCGTCGCGCCACTCGTGGAGCGTCGGCAGCGGGGGAAGCATCACCTCGCCCGCGAGCGCGAGTGCCCGCGGCGCGCGCGGCGGGTCGTCGTCGGGCGCGGCGGTGAAGAGCTCGACGCCGTCGGCGGTCGATCCCGCGTCCCACAGGACCTCCGCCGACGTCTTGGCCGTCCGCTTGCCGTCCTTGCGGTGTACGGACACGACGAGGTGGTCGCGTGCACGCGTCGCGGCGACGTAGAGCAGCCGGAGGCGCTCGTGGTGATCCATCTGCTCGTCGATCGGCTTCGTGGCGTCGAAGTCGGCCGTGCTCACGCCCTTGCGCAACTTGATCGCCCACGACTCGGTCTCCGGGAAGCGCACCTCGACGCCGCGGCCGCGCGACCGCAGCTCGGTCGTCATCCCGGAGAGGATCACGATCGGAAACTCCAGGCCCTTGGCACCGTGCACGGTGAGGATGCGCACGGCGTCGTCGTCGCTCTCCGGGAGGACGGTCTCGACGACGCGCACACCTTCCGCCGACTGACCCTCCGCCCACCGCAGGTACTGGCGCAGTGTCTGGCCGCCCGCCTCCTCCCAGGCGCGGCACTGGTCGAGGACGAACCGGATCCGCCGCCAGAGGTCGCGCGGCCGGCGCTCCTCCACCGCCAGCTCGAGCACGCGCCGGTCGCGCACGATGCGCTCGAGCACGGCGCTCGGCGCCAGCCAGTGCCGCTCGCGGTGCAGCCGGCCGAGCCACTGCAATCCGAGCGCGACCGGATGGTCCGCCGGGGCGCCCTCGGGCAGCCGCCCCTGGTGGTCCCACCGGCCGTGGTGGCGCGTGCGCCACGTGAAGAGGTCGTCGTCGCCCACACCGAAGCCGGGGGTGCGCAGCGCGGCGACGACGGCGAGCCCGTCCGTCGGGTCGTCGACGGCGCGGGCGATCTGCAGCAGGTCGCGGACCTCGCGCGTGCCGTACACGAGCGAGGACGTCTCGACGCGATACGGCACGTCGGCGGCGTCGAGCGCGGCCTCGAGGAACGGCAGGGACGTGCGCGCCGGGACGAGGACGGCGATGTCACGCCAGCGCGGTGCCCGCCACTCGTCGCGCTCGTCACCGACGGACCACTTCTCGCTCATCGCCCGGCAGACCGCAGTAACGACGTCCCGCGCCTCGGCGTCGCGCAGGCCGTCGGCGTTCACCGAGATGTCGTGGAACGCCCCGGTGAGCAGCACGGGCGGCCCGACCTCGGGCGCCCGCCGCCGGGCGTCGAGCGAGACGTACGCCGGCTGCGACCCCGGTGACTCCTCGATGAGCTCGCCGAACGTGTGGTTCACCCAGTGCACGATCGGTTCGACGGTCCGGAAGTTCGAGGTGAGGGTCTCGCCGTCGCCGACGAGGTCGTCGCGCGCCTCGAGGAACACGCGGATGTCAGCCCGCCGGAACCGGTAGATCGACTGCTTCGGATCACCGACGAAGAACAGCCGGCCGGGCTCGGTCTTGACGTCGGACCAGCGGTGCGCGGCGGCGTCGGGATCGTCGGACGCGATCAGCACGGCCAGCTCGACCTGGATCGGGTCGGTGTCCTGGAACTCGTCGAGCAGCAGCCGCTGGTAGCGCTCGGCGAGCGCGCGGCGCACCCCGGGGCCACGGTCGGCGTCGCGGACGACGGCGCGGGCGAGGACGAGGAGGTCGTGGAACTCGAGCTCGCCGGCACGGCGGCGGCCGTCGGCACCGGCGACCGTGAACTCGGCGATGCGCGAGGCGAGAACCTGGAGCACGGCCTCCTGCACCGCGTTGCGGCGGCCTTCGAACTCCCTGTCGATCGCCGCCAGTTCGTCGCGGATCGCCGCGGGATCGCAGCCCCAGTTCCGCTTGTCGCCGGCGTGCTTGTGCACCTTCGTCTGCAGCAGCGAGAACCGCGTGTCGTCGTCGATCGCGCCGCGCAGGCGCTGTGCGACGTCGGTGACCGTCCCGCGCAGGTGGTCGAGCAGGCGGTCGCCCTCGACTCGGCACTCGGCGGCGCGTGCGACGACGGCATCGAGCCGCGCGACGAGGTCGTCGACGGTGAGTGTCGGGATCGGCGGCGGCCGCCACGGGCCGTGGACGCGCTCGTCGACGAGGTCCCAATTGTCCTCGAAGGCGACGGCGACGTCGTGCAGGTCGTCGAGGTCCGCCGAGCCGGCGAGGAGCAACCGGAGCGGGGACGCCATCGCCGGGTCGTCGAGCAGCTCCTCGCGGAACGCGTCCCAGCGTGCCTCGAACGCGACCTGCGACGCGATCTCGTCGAGCACGCTGATGCGGGGCGGCAGGCCGGCCTCGATGGGGTGCTCCGTGAGGACGCGCTGCGCGAACGAGTGGAGCGTCCCCACCGCAGCGCGGTCGATGACGTCGAGCGCGCCGCGGCAGCGGTCGCTGCCGTCGCGCGCCCCCTCGTCGAGCCGGGCGCGGATGCGGTCGACGAGCTCGCCGGCCGCCTTCTCGGTGAAGGTGATCGCGGCGATGGCGTCGGCCGGCACGCCGGCGTCGACGAGGGCGACGAACCGGTCGACGAGGCACGACGTCTTGCCCGATCCGGCGCCGGCTTCCAGGAAGATCGTGCGGTCGAGCTGGGTTCGGACGGCGTTGCGCGCCGCGGCGTCGCGAAGCGGCGCGTCAGGCATCGGGCGCCTCCCTCGTGTCGGGCTCCGCGAGCGCGGCGTACGCGTGGAGCTCGGGCGCGGCACGCTTGCGCTCCCAGTCGCGGCGGCGCTCGGTGCTGCTGAGGCCGTCGGGCGCGCAGAACCAGCAGTCGACGTACGTCCACGCCGGCTTCTCGGCGGGCCGCGCCGGGAAGATGCCGGAGGTGATGCCGTCGACGATCACGTCGATCGCCCCGCCGACGTCGGCTTCGACCTCGGGCGTGACCGGGTAGCCGATGCGCTTGAAGTTCCGGCGTGACGTGTTGAACCAGTAGCCCGCCCAGACGGGCGCGTCGGTGTCGAGCTCCCGGCGGGCGGCGATCGCGTAGAGGTACAGCTGGAGCAGCGTGCCGCCGCGGTGCGGGTCGGCCTCGCTGAGCTTCTCGTACGTGCTCGTGCTGCCGGTCTTGTAGTCGAGCACGACGAGCGCGCCGTCGGCGGCGCGGTCGATGCGGTCGACGCTGCCCCGCACGTGGATCGTCCGCCCGCTCGGCAGCGGGACCGTCACGTCGGCGAACTCGAGCTCGGTCGCGAGCGGCACGAGGTGCTCGCCGGCGAGTCGGGCGTTGTCCTCGTCGACGAACCGGTCGAGGTCGGCGCGGATCTGCGCGCGGTCGCGCTCCCAGAGGAGTCGCCGGCCGGTGATGCCGCGCGCCTCGGCGTCGGCGAAGTGCGCGTCGGCGATGCGGTGCAGTCGGGCGCGATCGGCGTCGGTCCACCGATCGACGGCGCGGCCCTCGTCCAGTGCCTGCCGCACGAACGTGTCGAGGATCTCGTGGACGAGCGAACCGGTGTCCATCGGGTCGAGCTGGATCCGGCGCTCGGGTTCGGTGACCGGCTCGACACCGAGGACGTGTTGCAGGAAGAACGCGTGCGGGCACTTCGCCCACGTCTGCAGCCGGGACGCCGACATGGTGCCGAGCTCGGCGAGGTCCTTCCGGTGCGGCGTCAGATTGCCGTCGAAGCGGGTGAAGGCATCCGAGCGGCGCGACGTGACGACGGCGCGGGCGGCGACGAGGGTGGGGTCGCCGGTGAGCAGCGCGTGACCGCGTCGTTCGCCGTCGGCGCGGGCGATGGCGGCGAGGCGCAGTGCCTGCTCCGACGTCTGCACCGCCGCGCGTGCGAGGCCACGGGCGAACGACGGCACGTACTCGAACCACGGTTCGCCCTCGTGGACGCGCAGGTCGCCGGAGCGCAGCGTGTCGACGCAGGCGAGCTCGGCGGCGTCGGCGAGCAGCCAGCGCGACGCCGGGCGTTCGCCGTTGCGACGCAGGTCACCGCGCGGGTGGCAGAGCACGGCGTGACCGTGGGGTGCGACGGCGGCGAGCGCGGCGAGGAGGTTGCGGCGATCGTCGTCGGCCCGCCGCGCGCGGAGTTTCAGCTCGCCGTTGGCGCGCTCGCGCTCGCGGTCGGGCAGCAGCGAGTCCTCGAGCCGCCTCGGCGGGAACGCGCCTTCGGCCATCCCGAGCACGACGACTCGGTCCAGGACGAGACCGGGGGCCGCCGACACCGGGCCGATGAACACGCCGTCGCCGAGACGGCCCTGCCGGCGCAGCGACGACTCGAGCTCGCCGTCGAGCGTTCGGCGGAAGATCTCTGCAGTCGGGTGCGTGCCGTCGCCCGTGAGCGCGTCGAGACCGGCGAGGCCGTCGATCGCCGCCTCGACGCGGTGCGCCGCGTCCTGCTCGTCGTCGGGCCAGCGATCACGCCGAGCGGCGTCACCGATGTACCTCTCGATGAGGTCGTGCGCCCAGGCGACGAGGCCGGTCCACGTGGCGAGCGTGTTGCCGCGGTCGATGTCGGCGCGCAGGCGGGCGACGAACGCCTTCAGCCGATCGGCCTCGTCGGCGTCGCGGCGCCGCTTGTCGGCGCGCCACCCGTGGTCGGCGCCCGCGTCCTCCTCGGCGCGGCGACGTTGGTCCCCGGCGTAGTGCGCCAGGCGCACGTCCCAGTCGTCGCCGTCGACGATGCCGGCGTCGCGCGAGATCGTCTCCCAGCGCCGGCTGCGCACAGGGTTCCCGTCGTCGTCCACCAGCGGCGCACCGGTCAGGACGGCGAGCACGTCGGAGCGGCGGTAGTCGCGCTCCGGCAGCGCGAGGAGGGCCCGCAACATGCGGCCGAGGAGCAGGTCGCCGATGGCGCGGATGGGCGCACCGTTGAACGGGATGCCGGCAGCGGCGAGCTGCTCGTGCAGCAGGCGGGCGTAGGGGTCGGCGCTGCCGTAGAGCAGCGCGGTGCGACCGAGCGGGACGCCGTCGTGCATCCACGTGGTGAGACGGCGTATGGCGGCCCGGACCTCGTCGTCAGGGTCGCTGGCGCTGATGATGCCGGTCGCGCACGGCGGATCGGGCGTCGCCGTGGCGTCGATCGTGATGCCGGCGCGCTCGTGCGCGGCGACGACGGCGCGGTCGGCGGCGGGATCACCGGTGAGCGCGACATCGACGCGGACGGTCGTCGCGCCCGCGAGGGCGGCGACGAGCGCCGCGGCCGCGGTCGTGAGGTCGTGGAGCTGGTGGAGGACGACGGGTCCGAGCTCGCCGGCGAGCGCGGTTGCGCCGGCACGGACGTGGTCGGCGGCGCTGGCGAGAAGATCGGCTTCGTCGAACCACGTGTCGCGGAGTCGCCCGCCGAGCGCGCGGTGGACGCGAACGACGTCGCGCGCACGGTCGGACGCGTCGGCGACGTCGTCGAGGGCGTCCGCGGTCGCGTCGCTCAGCTCGCGGTAGGCGGCGACGAGCGCCTGCTCGGTGGCGGGATGATCGGCGACGGGCGCGAACACGCCGGGATCGTCGGCGAGGACAGCGCGCACGGCAGCGGCGATCACCGGTGCCGACACGGGCCGCCGGCCCGCGGCGGCGAGCGCCGGCCCGCCGAGTCGCTCGGCGAGGCGGTGCAGGGTCAGGAACGTGACGTTGACCACGCCGGTGCCGTCCGTCGCGCCGCCGCGGCCGGCGAGCGCCCGGCGGGCGGCGACGGCGGCGTGGTTCGACGCAACGACGACCGTCACCGGCGCGAGCGGGTCGCCGTCCTTCAGCTCCGCGATCTGGCGCGCGAGCAGGTCGATGCCCGGGCGTCCGTACGCCGTCGTCGCCGCCACGATCGTCACGGTCTTTTCGTACACCTCGGGTGTGACGGTATTCAGTCAGACGCCGAACTGCGCCCGGTACCCGGCGAAGCGCGCGTCGAGCGCCGCCGGATCGAGGCCGAGGTCCCCCACCGAGTACACGTGGCGGCCGTGGGCGCCCTTCGGGTTCGCCTGCGCGTAGGCCGCCATCGCCGACGCGGCGTCGTCGGCGAGCTCGTCGCCGAAGTGCGTGTAGATCCGGCGGATCGCCGCGATCGGGTCCGCCACGAGGTCGTCGTAGCGTACGTCGACGAAGCGGCCGTCACCGTCGCGCTCGCGGAATACACGGACGCGCTCGATGGCGTCGGCGACGACGTCGGTCCAGTGCGCGGCGATGTAGGCGGAGTGGTCGGCGTCGGAGAACATGCCGCTCAACGACCGCACGAGGCTGCACACCGACGCCACCACGGCGACCGGGTCGCGATGGGTCATCACGAGCCGCGCGTCGGGGTAGCGGGCGACGAGGGCGTCGAGACCGAAGCAGTGCGCCGGGCTCTTGAGCGTCCAGCGTCCCGGCGCGTCCGACTGGAGCACCTGCAGCACGCGTTCGTGGTAGGCGTACGCCGACGCGAAGTCGGCCCCCGCGAGCCACGTCCCGTACGCGGGGACGTTGGCGATCGTCTCCCACAGCAGGCTCTTGAAGTCCTGCGAGAAGAGGGCGACGCACTCCGTCGGGCCGTCGGGTGCCTCGTAGTGGATCGCCGCGAACTCCGGGTTCAGCGCGTCGAGCATCGCCTGGCCGGCACGCGCCGCGTCCACGCGCGGATCCGTGCGCAACGTCGCCGTCGTCGGCGGCGGCACGCTGGCAAGCGCCTCCCACCGCAGGAGCGACCGGTTGGCGCCGTCGCGATCGAGCAGGTAGCTCAGGAGCGTCGTGCCGGTGCGGGGCATCCCGAGGACGATCAGCGGCCGCTCGACCGGCCGTTCGAGGAGCGACGGATGCCGCGCGAGCCAGTCGGTCACGCGCAGGCGATTGACGAGGTTCGTCGTGATCTGCGCCTCGAGTGCAGCGACGCCGACCTGGTTGAGCGCGGCCTCGCCGTCCAGCGATGCGACCAGCACCTCCAGGCCCTCGCGGTACGACGTCTCGCCGAAATCGTCGGTTCCCGCCTCGCTGCACGCCCGGTCCACCAGCGCGTCGACACGCAACACGGCCCCCACGCTGGCACGCGCCGCTGCCACAATGCGGCGGTGAGCGCCCTGACCGCCGCGTCCATCCTCGCCGAGGCGTCGGCACGGGCGGGAGGGCTCGAGTCCCTCGGCGACGACGACGGCTCGTTCACCGAGGGTTTGTCCCGCTTCGTCGAGTCGCTGCACGCCGACGCCCGCCTGAACGCGATGGGTGAGGTGATCGCCCGCGAGCGGGCCCTCCTGCACACCGTGAACCGGCTGCACTACGTCGAGGACCGCGCCCGCATCCCCGGCATCACGGAGCAGCAGATCGAGCGGCCCGTGTTCATCATCGGCATGCCGCGCACCGGCACCTCGATCCTCCACGACATCTTCGCCCAGGACCCCGCGAACCGGGCGCCACTCACGTGGGAGGTGACGTTCCCGTCGCCGCCACCACGGGCGGACACGTTCGCGACCGACCCTCGCATCGCGCAGTGCGCCGCCCTGATGCCGGCGATCGAGGACCAGCAGCTGCGCGCCATCCACCCGATGGGCGCGGAGATGTCGCAGGAGTGCGTCGTGCTCATGGGTGAGGCGATGTGCACACCGCTGTTCCACAACCAGTTCTTCGTCCGCGGCTACCAGGACTGGGTCGACCACGGCGCCGACTGGTCGCGCGTGTACGCCTTCCACGTCCGACAGCTCCAGCACCTGCAGGTGTTCAACGGACGGGACCGCTGGGTGCTGAAGACCGGCGCCCACCTATGGGGTCTCGAGCACCTCCTGGCGACCTATCCCGACGCCCGAATCGTTTTCACCCACCGCGACCCCGTCGACTCGATGACGTCGTACGCCAGCCTCACGACGATCGTCCGCCGCGCGAGCAGCGACCACGTCGACCCCGCCGAGGTGGCAGCCGACTGGATCCCGCGCCTACGCGACGTCCTGCTCCACGGGATAGCGGTGCGCGCCGCCGCGCACCACCCCGACGCGATCTTCTTCGACGTCGACTTCCGAGAGTTCGTCCGTGATCAGTTCGGCGTCGTCGAGAACATCTACGCGGCGTTCGACCTGCCGATGAGCGACGTCGCCGCCGAACGCATGCAGAAGTTCATCGCCGCCAACCCGCCCGGCGTGCACGGCGTGCACTCGTACACGCCCGACCAGTACGGCATCGATCCCGACGCGGTGCGGTCGGAGTTCCGCGAGTACATCGACCACTTCGACATCTCACGTGAGGACCACGACCCGCCCGACGGTTCCTCGTGATGCCATCGCCGCGAGCGCGGCGGGAAGCTCCTCGAAGCGAGGCGTGCTGCCGACGACGGCGTGGACGGCACCCGAACGCACGAGCTGCACGATCTCGTCGGTGGCCCGCTCGCCGAGGGCGCGCGGCGCGACGTTCCACCCCATCGCCTGCTTGATCACCCCGACCATCTCGTCGGCCTGGTAGTTCAGCAACACGCCGCAGAGCTTGAGGTTGCCGAGCGCGACGCGGCGGGGCACGACGAACGGCTCGTCGGCAACCGTCTTGTTGGAGGCGAAGCCCATCATCAGGTAGCGGCCGTTGTAGGCGGTGCACTTCAGCGACCCCTCGAACACCGCCTCACCGACGTTGTCGAAGACGACGTCGACACCGCGTCCGCCGGTCGCGTCGAGCACCGCGGCGACGAAGTCGCCGTGCTCGTAGTCGACGGCGACGTCGGCGCCGAGTCGCGTGCACAGCGCGACCTTCTCCTCGCTGCCGGCGGTGGCGAAGACCGTCGCACCGCGCGCCTTCGCCAGCTGGACGGCCGCCGATCCGGCGCCGCCGGCGCCCGCGTGCACGAGGACCGACTCGCCGGGCCGGACGTCGGCGCGATCGACGAGCCCGAGCCACGCGAGGTGGAACGGGAAGAGGAGCGCGGCCGCGTCGGGCAGCGCGATGTCCTCCGGGATGGTGAAGATGCCGACCGCGGGGCAGATCGCCTGCTCGGCGAACCCGCCATGGGCCTGGCGAGTGATCGCCGCGACGCGCGCACCCTGCCACCGCTCGGCACCGTCACCGCACGCGTCGACGACACCGAACACCTCCATCCCCGGGCTGTAGGGGAACTCGGGGCGCACCATCATGTTCCCGCCGGTGACGCGCTCGAGGTCGTTGAGGTTGAGCGGGATCGCCTGGACGCGCACGCGCACCTCGCCGGGTCCCGGGTCGGGCACCGGCACGTCCTCGAGGCGCAGTACGTCGAGCGGCGCGCCGTACTCGTGCACCTGCCATGCGCGCATCTGCACCGCCCTTCGACCGGAGTGTCGTCGAACACTACGCAGCCCCGGTCCGGCACCGGGTTCCGACCTGAGCGGTCGCGCGCCCGCCGAGTACGGTCGGCCGCGTGCGCACCAAGGTTGCCGAGATGTTGGGGGTCGAGTTCCCGATCTGCGCGTTCAGCCACTGCCGCGACGTCGTCGCTGCGGTCACGAACGCCGGCGGGTTCGGGGTGCTCGGCGCCGTCGCCCACACACCCGAGATGCTCGAGCAGGAGCTGACGTGGATCGAGGAGCAGGTCGGCGGCAAGCCGTTCGGCGTCGACCTGTTGCTGCCACCCAAGTACGTGGGTGCCGACGAGGGCGGCATCACCGCCGACCAGGTACGGGCGCTGCTGCCGCCCGAGCACCAGGCGTTCCTCGACGACCTGCTCGCGCGCTACGGCATCCCGCCCAAGGACACGGGGCGCATGCCGGTCGGCGCCGGGCTCAACGTGTCACCGAAGGGCTACGAGCCGCTGCTCGACGTGGCGTTCGCGCATCCCATCAAGCTGATCGCCAGCGCGCTCGGCCCGCCGCCGCCCGACCTCGTCACCCGGGCGCACGAACACGACGTGGTGGTCGCGGCACTCGCCGGCAAGACCGCGCACGCCGTCCGCCACGCCAACGCCGGCGCCGACCTCATCGTCGCGCAGGGCACCGAGGCGGGCGGCCACACCGGCGAGGTGGCGACGATGGTGCTGGTCCCGGAGGTCGTCGACGCCGTGGCGCCCGTGCCGGTCATCGCGGCCGGCGGCATCGCGCGCGGCCGGCAGGTCGCCGCCGCGTTCGCGCTCGGCGCGCAGGGCGTGTGGTGCGGGTCCGTGTGGCTGACGACCGAAGAGGCCGAGACGACGCCGGTGGTGAAGGAGAAGTTCCTGGCCGCGTCGTCGTCGGACACCGTGCGGTCGCGGTCGCTCACGGGCAAGCCCGCCCGCATGCTGCGCACCGCGTGGACCGACGAGTGGGAACGCGAGGACACGCCCGACCCGCTGGGCATGCCGCTGCAGACGGCGCTCACCGCCGAGCCGCAGTTCCGCATCCAGCAGGCCGCGTCGCAGCCGGACGCGGCGAAGGCCCGCGAGCTGGCGACGTGGTTCGTCGGCCAGGTCGTCGGGTCGATGACGAGCGTGCGCCCGGCGCGCGCCGTCGTGCTCGACATGGTCGAGGAGTTCATCGACGTCGTGCAGGAGCTCGACCGCTACCTGGGCGACGACGCCACGGCATGACGCTGCGCCATGTCGTCATCGGCGCGGGGATGGCGGGCGTGCTCAGCGCGATCAAGCTGCACGACGCCGGCGAACAGGTCGTCGTCTACGAGAAGGCGTCGCGCATCGGCGGCACGTGGCGGGAGAACACGTATCCCGGGATCGCCTGTGACGTGCCGTCGCACCTCTACAGCTACTCGTTCGCGCCGAACCCGGAGTGGTCGCACACGTTCGCGCCGGGCCCGGAGATCCTTGCCTACCTCGAGGCGGTCGCCGAGCGGTCCGGGATCCTCGACATGATCCGGTTCGACACCGAGGTCGTGCGGCTGGCGTGGGACGACGACCGCTCGCAGTGGGACATCGACCTGTCCACCGGTGCTCGTGACGTCGCCGACATCGTCATCGCGGCGACGGGTGTGCTGCACCACCCGCGTTACCCCGACATCGAGGGCGTGTCGGACTTCGCCGGCGCGGTGTTCCACTCGGCGCGCTGGGACCACTCCGTACCGCTCGAGGGCGCGCGCGTCGGCGTCATCGGGACCGGATCGAGCGCGGTGCAGATCGTCGGCGCACTGGTCGACACGGTCGGGTCGATGACGATGTTCCAGCGAACGCCGCAGTGGGTGCTGCAGGTGCCGAACGATCCGATCGCCGACGACATCCGCACCGGCTATCGCGCGGATGCGGGCGCGATGCGCGCACTCCGCGACGAGCTGGCGATCGGCTTCGAGACGCGGTTCGCCAACGCGGTCGTCGACGCCGACGCGCCGATCCTGGCGCAGATCGAGGAGCTGTGCCGGGCGAACCTCGAGTCACACGTGCTCGACGCCGACCTGCGCGCCAAGCTCACGCCCGACTACCGCGCCGCGTGCAAGCGGCTCGTCATCTCGCCGAACTTCTACGAGTCGATCACCCGGTCGAACGCGCACCTCGTGACCGATCCGATCGTGCGGATCGAGCCGAAGGGCGTCCTCACCGCCGACGGCAGCCTGCACGAGCTCGACGTGCTGGTCCTGGCGACGGGGTTCCGGGTCGACCAGTTCCTGCGTCCGATCGACGTCGTCGGCCGGGCGGGTGCGCGACTCGACGACGTGTGGTCGGCGCGGCCGTCGGCGTACCTGTCGGTGTCGATCCCCGACTTCCCCAACCTCTTCCTGCTGAACGGACCGAACGGCCCGGTGGGGAACTTCTCCCTGATCGACGTCGCCGAGATCCAGTTCGAGTACGTGATGCAGCTCGTGGCGCGGGTGCGCGACGGCAGGTGCCGGGCAGTCAGCGCGTCGAGGGCTGCGGCCGACCGGTTCGAGCGCGACCGGGTCGAGGCGGCGCAGAGGACCGTGTGGGTCACGGGGTGTCGCAGCTGGTACCTCGACGACCGCGGCGTGCCGGCGGCGTGGCCGTGGACGTTCACCCGCTTCCGCGAGCTGATGGCCGCGCCCGATCTGGCCGATTACGACCTGGTCTGACGAGCGGCGCACCGCCGGAGGGGGTACAACGGAACGGTGCCGCGCGGTGCCCAGGGAGGCGACATGGAACGGACCGTCGTGCTGACCATCGACGAGGGGACGATCGTGATCGGTCTCCTGGACCTCGGCTGGTCGGGCGAGCGCCCGGACGAGCATCTCGTGGCCATGGCGCACCGCTACCGCGACCTGCTGCGAAAGCGCGTGGAGATGGTCGACGCCGACGGGGGCGACACCACGTCGCTGGCCGTGCGCGTCGCCGCCGCGCAGCACGAGAGCGTGCGCCTGCGCGCCGAGCTCGACGAGCGGCTCGCAGAGAGCCGCAGCCTTCGAGCCCGCCGCGACGAGCTGCTCGACGCGTCGCGCGTCGCGCTCACGTTCCTCGGGGCGTCCGGCCCCCTGTCGGGCCGTCCCGCAGACGATCCCGAGCTCACGAAGGTACGCGCACGACTCCGGTTGGTGACGTCCGCAGCGTGACCGTTCGCGCGGAACCCGCCCTCGAAGGGCGGGTTCCGCGAAACGTTCGATGGCGTCGTTGCCGACGCGCTACTGGACCGTGATCTTGATCAGCTCCGTCGGGACCGTGCCCGGTCCGTTCTGGTTGTCGGTGTCGGGCGCGGCCAGGTAGTAGACGCCGGGCTTGAAGTCGTACGTGAACGTGACGCTCTTCAGTCCGGTGAGATCGAACCCGGCGAACGGGATGTAGTCGGCGATCGCCTTGCCGGTGCCCTTGGGCGGCGGGGTGTTCCCACCCTCGATGGCGCCGAAGTACTTGTTGATCTCGTCGTTGATCTGTTGGGGTGTCTGATCGGGTGTCTTCGCGCTGACGAGCTGCGGTTCCTGCTTGCCGATGTCGCCGTCGCCGGTGACCTCGATCGTGTGGGTGCCCGCGGTCAGCGTCGCCGGACCGGTCATCGGCTGACCGACGGTGACCTTGTACGTGGCGTCGGGCTTCGGCGGTGCCGGCGTCGAGGACCCGGTGGCGACGTCGAGCTCGCTGATCATGCCCTTCGTGAAGTGCGGCTCACCGCTGCCCTCCGTCGGGAGGAAGCAGATGAGCGCGTAGGTGCCCGGCTGGAGGTTGGCGGCGCTGAGCGTCACCTCGTGACCGGGGCTGACGAACCCGCCGGGCCACCCGACCTCCTCCTCGATGAGCCCGCCCGTGGGGTCGCCCTCCTGCTCCGGGCTCGCCTTCGCCATCGCGTCGCGCACCTGCGCCACCGTCGCCCCCGGCTTGAGCTTGCCGATGCCGAGCATGTGCAGCTCGGTGCCCTCGTTCTTCAGGTCGATCGAACCTCCGGCGGCGAGCTTGCCGCTGACCGCGTACGCGTAGTCGTGCATCGAGATCGAGACCGTGTCGCTCGCCTCGCCGCTGCTGGAGCCAGAGGAGGACGCCGCCGTCGTCGTGGTGGCCGCCTTCCCGCCGCTCCCGCTCTCCGTCGGTTTCTCGTCGTCGTCACCGCAGGCAGCGAGCATCGCCATGACCACGACGACGGCGAGCACCGACATGAACACCTTCATCCACCGTTTTTGGGACATGGGGGACAGTCTGGCCACTCGCGCCCCACGCGGCGCGAATCGACCACTCACCGCCCGGCGTAGCCGTCGAGCAGACCGGTGAGCCCCGTCGGTTCGTGGGGGCCGAACGCGAGCTGCTCGAGCACGCCGACGCCCTCGTCGTCACCCATGCGCACCTTGCACAGCGTCTGGATGTGGATGGACGACGGGTCGAGGGGGACGAAGTCGTCGAGGGCGATGGACTCGGCGGCGACCTCGAGCTCGCCGTGGTTCGACCCGTGGGAGAAGTGCGGGTGCAGGTAGCCGATGCCCCGCATGCGGAACGTGAACAGCTTGTCGAACGTGATCGTCGGGAGGGCGGTGCCGTCGCGCCGGTGCAGCGTCACTGCCGCCGACGCCATCTCGCGGCGGCCGGGCATCCAGTCGATCGTGAACTCGCTGCGGCCGAGGTGCTCGGGCTCGGACTCGTCGGGCAGCACCGGAACGACGAGCGCCTGCTCGAGCCAGCGCTCCCCGTCTCCGCGCTCGAACAGCGCGAGGTGCGTGCACCGGTCGGCGAAGTGCAGCGGCGCCCACAGCCAGAAGATCTGCATCGGCGCCGGCTCGAAGTTGGTCGGTGCCTGCTCGCCGACGCCGCGCACGCCCCATGAGCGATCGCGCGTGCCGTACGTCGTCGCCGCGTCGATGTCGAGGGTGACGCCGGTCGGCAGCGTGACCGTACCGTCCCACGTCCCCCACTGCGTGAGGCGCGTGTAGTCCATCATCGGCACGTTGTTGCGGACGATCTGTTGGCGCGGTTCCTCGATCGCGGCGGTGCGCGCACGAAACGTGACGTCGGCGGTGAGTCCCGCGTCGTTGCCGTGCGACGCGTCGACGACGAAGCGCAACGTCCGCAGCGGCTCGACGACCTCGACGTGCAGCGGCCCGACACGAGTCGAGCGGTCGGCCGGCATGCGGCCGGAGGCGAACACCGAGTGCTCGACACCGTCGTGCACGACGCTGAAGGCGGCGTCGATCACACCGCGGTTCGGGTAGTGCCCCATCGCGCCGCCGAGGAAGAACGCGCCGTCGCCGTCGTAGCCGTTGAACCAGTACCGGTCGTAGTGGTTCGGGTCGCCGGAGAACGGCTGGGCGATGGGCGCCGGCGTCTGGTGGATGGGGTAGTCGTCGAACGGCGTCAGCACGGCCCGTCCCTACCACGAGATAACGTTGTTACATGAACGACACGCGGGGGCTGTTCGACCTTGCCGGGAAGGTCGCGATCGTCACGGGATCGACGAAGGGCATCGGCCGGGCGATGGTCGAGGGTCTCGCCGGGGCCGGCGCGTCCGTGGTCGTGAGCAGCCGCAAGCAGGACGTGTGCGACACCGTGGCGGCGGAGGTCGTCGCCGCGACGGGCGCACGGGAACAGGACGTGCTGCCGCTGGCGTGCCACGTCGGCGAGTGGGACGCCATCCCAGCGTTCGTCGAGCGCGTCGTCGACCGGTTCGGGCGCATCGACGTGCTCGTCAACAACGCCGGCATCAACCCGGCGCACATGTCCGTCACCGACATGACGCTCGAGTACTGGCGCAAGGTGTTCTCGGTGAACCTCGAAGGCCCCCTGCGGATGTCGCAGCGGGTCGCCCCGGTGATGCGCGACGGCGGTGGCGGGTCGATCGTCAACATCGGCACCATGGCGGCGTACGGCCCGGGACCGTCGATCTGCGCCTACGGCTCGTCGAAGGCGGCGCTGCTCAACCTGACGAAGGCGATGGCGATGGAGTGGGCGCCGTGGAAGGTGCGGGTGAACGCGCTGAGCCCCGGCCCGTTCATGAGCGAGATGATGGCGGGCGCCGCCGCGAAGGACGCCGGCTACCTCGACATGGTCGCCGGCGTCACGTTGCAGAAGCGCGTCGCCGACCCGAGCGAGATCGTCGGCCCCGTGCTCTACCTGGCCAGCGACGCGTCGTCGTTCGTCACCGCCGACGACATCTCGGTCTCCGGCGGGATGTTCAAGTAGCGGGCAACCGCAAACCGCGGGCGAGGCGACCGTGGATGTCGGCCCACCCCTTCTTCGACTTCGGCTCGATCCCGAACGCCTCGAGCACACCCAGTCCGAGCTCGACCGCCCACGTGTAGAGGACCGCAGCCTGCATGTCGACGGCGGCGTCGATCCCGAGGCGGTTGCGATGCTCCTCGTACGCCGCGATCCACGTGCGCAGATGGGCCAGTTGCTCGTCGTGGAGCCGCGCACGCGTCTCGGCGTCGGTGTGGGCACCGGCCGCGCCCTGCACGATGAGCGCCCGCAGGCGGCGCCGCCTGCCCGACTGGCGCGCGAGACGGGTGAGCGTCTCGACGTGGTCGGCACCCGGGACCATGGATTGCGCCTCGAGCTCCGTCGTCGTCCGGACGTTCACGGCCTCGGCCAGCAGGTCGGCCTTGTTGCGGAAGTGGCCGTAGATGGCGCCGGTCGTCACCTTCGCGGCGCGGGCGACGTCGCGGATCGAGGTCTGCACGTAGCCGCGCTCGGCGAACAGGTCGGCGGCGAGATCGACGAGGGCGGCTCTCGTGGCGGCGGCCTTCGGCGCTCTGGATGGTGCGGCGCTCATGTAACAACGTTATCTTCTTGGGCGTGCCCGTCATCGACATCGACGCCCACTTCGAGCCGGCAGCCGACTGGCTCGACGAGTTCCCGTCGCTGCGCGACCGGCTGCCGGCGCGCTTTCCGACCTACGACCCGCGCTTCACGATGCGCTCGCCGGAGATGTTCGCCTGGTTCGTCACCGACGACCTGTTGCGCGGTGTCCCGGCGTCGCAGCGGATGCCGATCGAGCGGCTGGTGACGGACGGGATGCGGTCCAAGTACGACCCCGATCGCGGACCGGACGCCGGCTATCCCGGGTCCGACCAGCACCAGCACCTCGAGTCCTCGACGGTGCACGACCGCGTGCGGTGGCTCGACGCGCAGGGCATCGACGTCCAGAACGTGATCAGCGGGACGGGCTACACGCTGGCGCGGGCGATCGACGACCCCGCGCTGGGGATGGACGCGCTCGAGGCGGTCAACACGTGGATGAGTGACGGCGTCGCCGAGAGCGGTGCCGGCGGGCGGCTGATGGCGACGGTGACGCTGCGGTACGAGGACCTCGACTGGGCGATCGGGGAGCTCACCCGGATGCGGGCGCGGGGCAGCCGGACGTTCCTGATGAAGTCCGAGCCGACCGGCGACGTGCCACCGAACCATCCCGACTACGACCGCTTCTGGTCGGCGGTGACCGACCTCGGGATGATCCCGATCGTCCACGTCGGGCTGAGCCCGGGCATCTACCACCCGGCGTGGGCGAACACCGACGACCCGGCGCTGATCCGTGTCATCTCGGTGCTGCAGCCGGCGCAACAGGCGCACGTGTTCCTCACCGCGATGGTGCTCGGTGGGGTGTTCGAGCGGCATCCGACGCTGACGATGGTGTTCGCCGAGCACGGGATCGACTGGGTGATCGCCGCGACCTTGCGGCTCGACGGGATCGCCATGCCGGGGGTGAGCCCGCTCCTGCTCGGCGACTACCGGCTGCCGTTGACGCCGGCGGAGTACGTGCGGCGAAACGTGCGGGTCACGCCGCTGCCGGTCGGCCACGAACTGCCGCTGACGGCACTGCAGTTCCTGCCGGAGGTGCCCGTGTTCTCGTCGGACTATCCGCACTTCGAGGGGAGCGGCGACCCGATGGGCCACTACGCCCGCGAGCTCACGTCGGTCTCGGACGAGGCCCGTGCGTCGTTCTTCGGCGACAACCTGGCTGCCTGCTTCGCCCGCATGGGTGACCCGCTCTTGGAGCCGGCCCGTGGCTGAGCTGGGAGAGGTGCAGAACCTGGTCGCGTCGTGGTGGTTCGACTACGACCGGGGCGCGTTCGACGTGTTCGGCGACTACTTCACCGCCGATGCGCGCTTCACATGTCGTAGCGACTCGGGCGCGACGGCGTTCGAGGAGTTCGTCACCGCCGATGTGTCCGGCCACGACGCGCTCGTCGCGTGGCAGGTCGAGCACCGCCGGTCGAGCCCGTACCCGCTGCGGCACAACGGAACGAACGTCCATCTCGTGTCGCCGGACGAGTTCCGGTCGTACCTGTTCGTCACCCAGATCGTCGGCGGCGGCGTGTCGAACCTGTCGAGCGGCACGTGCACGGGACGGGTGCACGCCGAGGGCGGTCGCGTGCGTTTCGCCGAGCTGCACGTCGTGCTCGACTTCACGGACTCGGAGGTCTTCAGCGCCCGCAGTTGCTGACGAACGGGAGGCCGGCGAAGCGGGCCTGGAGGAAGGGTCCGGTCTGCGGCTCGAAGTACGCGGCGGCCTGGATGTGCGAGGCGCCGGGGTACTCCTGGTAGAGGACCGCGACACCCTGCGCGCAGTACCGCCGGGCGAGCGCCTCCACGTCGGCGGCGACCATCGCGCCGTCGCCGATGCCGTCGACGTTGCCGACGGCCATGAACAGCGGCGCCCGTGGGTGCGTCCTCGCCGTGCCCATCGTCTGGGCGCGCAGCACCGTCGCGAACGGCTCGGCGTGGGCGAGGTCGGCGTACTCGGGGCGCATGATGCTGGCGATGGTGAGGCCGGGGTACCTGCCGAACGCCGACGCGATGCACACGTCGCTGATCTCGTCGACGACCGTGCGCCCGTAGGGCGACAGGTACTTCGTCAGGTCGATGCCGTACGCGCGCGACAGCCCGAGGAGCTCGCCGGGGATCGCCGCCGAGTACTCGTCGGTGCCGTCGATGTAGGCGAGGTGGTGGAGGTAGTGGGCGGGGATGCCACCCTCGGCGACGCCGACGATGTCGAGGTCGGGCGCGTACGCGGGCGCGAGCTCGCTCGCCCAGTCGGCCGCGACGCTGCCGCCCGAGTAGCCGGACAGCCCGACCTTCGTCGTCGCCGGCTCGAGACGGAGGTACGCCTGCGTCGCCTTGATCGCGTCGAGCGCGGCGTAGCCCGACTCGCGCCCGGCCATCCAGTGCAGGCCGGTGCCCTCGAAGTCGGGGACGGTGACGATGTCCCCCTGGGACAGGTACCAGGCGATCAGGAGCGCTTCCTCTTGCGCCTCCTGCTGGTACGTGGCATCGCCGCTGTCGCCGCCGGCGAGCGTGAAGCTGGGATCGCACTGCGAGCCGAGGCCGTCGTAGAAGCTGAGGTACTCGACGATGTTCGCCAGTGCCGACGCGGGCACCGACGTCGGCGTCGGCACGAGGACCGTCGTGACCGTCACGGTGGGCTCGCCCCGCTGCCCGGTCGTCCGGTAGAGCAGCTGCTCGGCGTCGACCGGCGTCGTCAGACCGGGAGCGAGCGCGAGCCGGACCGTGCGGTGCTTGAGCACCGTGCCCGGTGCGATCCGCTTCAGCGGCGTCGACCCGCTGTACCGGTAGAACGGATCGTTCGCCGGCAGCGTCGGGCCGGACGCGACGACACGGGGCGTGGCCGCGACGAGCAGTAGGACGACCGCGACGGTGATGGCCCGCACGCGCACGCCGACCTATTCGCCGCCGGGGTCACGAAGCCCCGTCGTCCTGGTCGTGGACGTGCCGTTCGGCCCTACCTCGCGCCCGCCGCCGCGCCCCACGCTGACGGTGGAGACCCCCCGATGCTCGAGTTCGACGCCGCGTCCAAGCGCTTCGGTGATGTGCGGGCGCTCGACGGATGCACGTTCACCGCACGCGCACGCCGCCTGACCGGCTTCCTCGGTCCGAACGGCGCCGGCAAGACGACCGCCATGCGCGCCGTGTTCGGGCTGGTGCCGCTCGACCACGGGTCGATCCGCTGGCGCGGGGCGCCGATCGGTGGCGGGGCGCGCTCGCGGTTCGGGTACATGCCGGAGGAGCGGGGCCTGTACCCGAAGATGCGCGTGCGGGAGCAGCTCGTCTACCTCGGGACACTGTGCGGCCGCGCGAGAGGCGAGGTCGAAGAGGTCGTCGACGGGTGGCTGGACCGCCTCGACCTCGCCGGGCGAGCGAACGACAAGGTCGACGCGCTCTCGCACGGCAACCAGCAGCGCGTCCAGCTCGTCGCCGCGCTGGTGAACTCGCCCGAGCTGCTCGTGCTCGACGAGCCGTTCTCGGGGCTCGACCCGCTGGCGATGACCACGATGGCGGAGCTCCTCACCGAGGTGGCTGCGGAGGGCGCGGCCGTCCTCTTCTCGAGCCACCAGCTCGATCTCGTCGAGCACCTGTGTGAGGACGTCGTGATCATCGACCACGGCCGGGTCGTCCTCGCCGGCACGCTCGACGAGCTGCGGGCCGGCGTCGCCGAGCGTTACGTGGAGATCGAGTATCGCGGCGATTCGCCCGAGTGGACCGGCGTACCCGAGGTCGACGTCGTCCGCGCCGAGCACGGGTCGGTGCGGCTCCGGCTCGCGGTCGGTGCCGACATGCAGGACGTCGTGTCGCTCGCCGAACGCGTGCCGCACATCGTCGCGTTCACGTACCAGCCCCCGACGCTGTCGGAGCTGTTCAGGCGGGCCGTCGCATGAAGACGCCGGCGCAGATCTGGCTGGTCGCGAGGCGCGAGGTCCGCGAGCGGGTGCGGTCGAAGGGACTCTGGGCGGGGACCGCGATCATGCTGCTCGTCGTCGTCGCCAGCATCGTCGTGCCCGCGCTCGCCGGTGGTGGCGCGGTCACGAAGCACGTCGGCTTCACCGGCGACACCCCGGCGGCGCTGACACGTGTCGTCCGGGCGCAGGGAGCCGCCGTGGACGTGACCGTGCGCGTCCATCGCTTCCACGACGTCGACGCCGGTGAGGCGGCGGTCCGCGACGGTGACATCGACGTCCTCGTCGTCGACGGCCGCCTGCTCGAGTGGCGCGGGCGGCCGCAGGAGCGGCTGCAGACGCTCGTCACCGGTTCGATCCAGCTCGTCGCGCTGACCGAGCGCGCTGGCGCGGTCGGGCTGGATGCCGACGAGCTGTCGTCGCTCACCCGGCCCGTCGCCGTGGACAACACGCAGTTGGGCATCGCCGCCGGTCGCACGCAGGAGGACGAGACGGCGGCGTACCTCATGTCGATCCTCCTGCTGATGGCGCTCGCCACCTTCGGGCAGCTCGTCCTGACAGGTGTCGTCCAGGAGAAGTCGAGCCGGGTCGTCGAGGTCCTCCTCGCCCGCATGCCGGCGCGCAACCTGCTCGCCGGGAAGATCGCCGGCATCGGCTTCCTCGGCTTCGTCCAGGTCGTGCTCCTCGCCGTCGCCGCCCTCGTCGCGACGGTGGTGGTCGACTCGGTCGACGTCCCGGCCGTCAGCCCACACGTGCTCGCGTGGGTGATCGTCTGGTTCGTGATCGGCTACGCGTTCTACGCGGTCGCGTACGGCGCGTTCGGATCGCTCGCGTCGCGGACCGAGGACGCGTCGAGTGTCGCGGCACCCGCGACCGCGCTGCTCCTCGTCGCCTACTGGGCGTCGCTGATCGCGGTCAGCGGTGACCCGGAGGGCGGCTGGGCGCGACTCGCCTCACTCTTCCCGGCCAGCGCCCCGTACGCCATGCCCGCCCGGATCGCGTTGGGCACGGCGCAGTGGTGGGAAGCGCCGCTCGCCGCCACGCTCGCCCTCGCGACGACGGCCGTGCTCGTGGCGCTCGCGGGGCGGATCTACGCCGGGGCGCTGCTCCACTCCGGCCCGACGCTGACGATGCGCGACGCGTGGCGGCGCAGGTCAGCCCGATCGCAATCCGAGGAAGGGGCGCGCATGGGCGAGATCCGACGGCGACTCGACGGCGGCGATCTGATCGCACTCGCCCTCGCCCTGGTGTGCGGCATCACGGTGGCCACGCTCACGAGCGACGTCATCGTGGGCGTCGCCGTCGGCGCCGCGCTGTACGCGACCGCCGTGCGCGTCGTCCACGCCGTCAGGTGACGCCGGGCGCGACGACGCCGCCCTCGTAGGCGAGCATCACGAGCTGCGCCCGGTCGCGGACGGCGAGCTTCGTCAGCAGGTGACTCACGTGGGTCTTGGCCGTCGCGGGTGACATGAACAGCGTGTCGGCGATCTCGGTGTTACTGAGGCCCCGGGCGACGGCGACGAGGACCTCGCGCTCGCGGTCGGTCAGGGTGTCGAGCCCCGGCGGCGGCGCCGTCGCACCGCGGCCCGGACGGCGGACGAACTCCTCGACGAGACGGCGGGTCACCGCGGGCGCCAGCAGCGCCTGACCGCTCGCCACGACGCGGACTGCGGCCAGGAGGTCGCCGGGCAGCGTGTCCTTGAGCAGGAACCCGCTCGCGCCGGCGCGCAGCGCCTCGAACACGTACTCGTCGACGTCGAACGTCGTGAGGATCAGCACCTTCACGTCGGCCAGCCGCTCGTCGGCGGTGATGCGCCTCGTCGCCTCGAGGCCGTCGGTGCCGGGCATGCGGATGTCCATGAGGACGACGTCCGGGCGCTCGTGGACGGCGACGGTCACCGCCTCTTCGCCATCGCTCGCCTCGCCCACGACCTCGATGTCGTCCGCCGAGTTCAGCAGCACGGTGAAGCCGCTCCGCACGAGCGCCTGATCGTCGGCGACGACGACACGGATCATGCGCCCTCCTCGTCATACGGCAGGGTGGCGGTGACGCGGTATCCACCGCCTTCGATGGGACCGGCATCCAGCGAGCCGCCGTACACGGCGACGCGCTCGCGCATGCCGATGAGACCGTGGCCGCTCGCTCTCGCGCCGGTACCGGTGCCCCGGCTGGCGCCGTTCGACGCGACCCCGTCGTCGGTCACGACGACTTCGAGCGCGCCACGAGCGACGTCGAGTCGCACGGTCGCACGCCGTGCCCCGCGCGAGTGCTTGCGGGCGTTCGTGAGTGCCTCCTGCACGATGCGGTAGGCCGCCAGCTCGACACCGGGCGGAAGGTCGTGTGCGTCCGGCGCGACGTCGAGGTCGACGTGCAGGCCTGCGTCCGATACCTCGTCGGCGAGTCTGCCCAGGTCGTCGAGCGTCGGCGTTGGCGCGTACGTCGTCGTCGCGTCGCCCGAGCGCACGAGACCGAGCAGCCGCCGGATCTCGGCGAGGCTGGTGCGACTCGTGCGCGAGATGTGCTCGAGCGCACGCTTGGCCTCGTCCGGATCGGTCTCGATGAGATGCATGCCGACACCGGCCTGCACGGCGATGACTCCCAGCGAGTGCCCGATGACATCGTGCAGTTCCTGCGCGATCCGCAGCCGCTCGTCGGCCGCGGCACGCAGCGCAGCCTCGCCCTGCTCACGCTCGAGCGCGTCCTCGCGCAGCCGGCGGGACTGCATCGTCCAGCCGACGAGCAGCGTCGCGAGGTACACGGGGACCGTCGCCGCGAACTCCGGGACGTCGAACCGAGGACTGTCGCCGACGAGCATCGCGACGAGGACGCCGTTCTGGAACACGCCGGCGGCGACCACCTCGCGCGCCGGGCGGTACGCGCCGACGGTGTAGATGCCGACGGCGACGAGGAACGGCAGCGCGCCCGCGTCGTAACCGCCGAGGAACAGCGCCCCTGTGGCGGACAGCGACACGACGAGGACGGCGAGCGGCGCGACCCGCCGGAAGTAGTACGGCACGGTGGCGGTGAGGACCAACGCGACCGCCACACCGTCGCGCGCTTCGTAGGCGGGGTCGGTCCGGCTCGTCGTCACCAGCGCGGTGACGACGAAGAGCGTGGCGAGCACCGCGTCGAGGCGCCACGGGGGCATTTGCCGCAGTCGTCCCCACAGCCCGGTGACGCCCACGATGGCGACCGTACCGACGCGGAGACGGCCGCGCATC
>DASSOZ010000034.1:0-10015 GCA_035700105.1 Acidimicrobiales bacterium | reverse complement strand
GTGCAGGAGGGCGACACGGTCGACGTCGGGACGAAGCTCGCCGTCATCTCCGACGGCGCCGCCGCGGGCGGCAACGGCTCGGCGGCCGGCGCCGCTACGGCGCCCGCCGAGGCCCCGCCCCAGACCCGGGAGCAGACCGACCAGCCGGCGCAGCCCGTCGAGGCCGAGGGCGCGGCGCCGCCGCCCGCCGACGCCGGCACGACGGCGGCGCCGCCGCCCCCCCAGGCCGCACCGGCGCCGGCCGGGCCGTCCGGGCTCGCGCAGGCACCACCGGCGCCCGTCGCCGAGGAGCGCGGCCTGGCGACGGAGGAGGCGTCGCCCCCGCCGGCGGAGGCGCAGCCGAGCGGCGGGGGCAACGGCGGCGACGCGTCGAAGGTCCTCTCGCCGGTCGTGCGCCGGCTGCTCAACGAGCACCAGCTCGACCCGTCGTCGATCCGCGGGACCGGCGCGGGCGGCCGCATCACCCGCGCCGACGTGCAGGCCGTCATCGACGGCGGTGGTGGGGCACGCACCGCGACCGCGGCACCGCCCGCCGCTGCACCGTCGCCGCCACAAGCGCCGCAACCACAACAGGCGCCGGCGGCCCCGGCCGCTGCCGCGCAACCGGCGGCGGCGCAACCCGCCCCGGCCATCGCGCCCGGTCAGCACGACGAGGTCGTGCCGTTCACCAACATCCGCCGGTGCACGGCCGAGCACATGGTGCGGTCGAAGGCGACGTCGGCCCACACACTGACGGCGATCGAGGTCGACTACGACCGGATCGAGCGTGTCCGCAAGGCGAACAAGGACGCGTTCAAGGCGCAGCACGGCGCCTCGCTGACGTACCTGCCGTTCATCGCCCGCGCCGCGATCGACGCGATCGCCGAGTATCCCAACATCAACTCGTCGGTCGGCAACGACGAGCTGATCATCCATCGCGACGTCCACCTCGGGATCGCGGTCGACCTCGACCTGCAGGGGCTGATCGTCCCCGTCGTGCGCAGCGCGTCGGACAAGCGGCTGTCGGCCATCGCGCGCGAGGTCGGCGACCTGGCGGCGCGCGCCCGCACGAAGAAGCTCGGGGCCGACGAGATCGCCGGGGGGACGTTCACGATCACGAACCCCGGTCCGTTCGGCACGTTCCTCACCGCGCCGATCATCAACCAGCCCCAGGTTGCGATCCTGTCGACGGACGGCATCAAGAAGCGACCGGTCGTCGTCGAGCTCCCCGACGGGTCCGACGGCATCGCCATCCACCCCACCGGCATGCTCGCCCTGAGCTTCGACCACCGCGTCATCGACGGCGCGTACGCGTCGGCGTTCATCGCCCGCGTGAAGGACATCCTCGAGACGAGGGACTGGGAGCAGGAGCTGTAGTGCGCGACGCGCTGCGCGTCCGCTGGCTCGGTCGCGTGCGCTACCGCGACGCGCACGCGCTCCAGCGGGCGCTGTGGTCGCACGGCGACGCCGACTACCTCCTGCTGCTCGAGCACCCGCACGTGTACACGCTCGGCGTGCGGGCGAAGCTCGAGCACGTCCTCGTGGCGCCCGCCGACGTCGGCGCGGAGCTCGTGAAGACCGACCGCGGCGGCGACGTCACGTACCACGGCCCGGGCCAGCTCGTCGGGTACCCGATCGTCTCGGTGCCGGGCGGGAAGGACGCGACGCCGAACTACGTCCACACCGTCGAGCAGCTCGTCATCGACACGCTCGCCGACGTCGGTCTGCCGGGCGCGACGCGCAAGGGCGACTATCCCGGGGTGTGGGTCGGCGACCGCAAGATCTGCGCGATCGGCGTGCGCATCAGCAAGGGTCGCTCGATGCACGGGTTCGCGCTGAACGTCGACCCGGACATGACGATGTTCGAGCACATCGTCCCGTGCGGCATCCGCGAGTACGGCGTGACGTCGATCGCACGCGAAGGCGTCGATGTGTCGGTGCGCGACGTCGTCGACGCGGTCGCGCGGCGTGCGGCCGCGCTCTGGGGGGCGGGCGTCGAGCGACAGGACGTCGCGTGGACCGAGCCGGCACGGCGCGAGCCGGTCAAGCTGCTCGGCCGCCTCGCGCAGGCCGGGGTCGACGTCGACCAGACGCTGGCCGTCGACGAGCGCAAGCCGGAGTGGCTCCGGGTCAAGGCCGACATGGGGCCCGAGTACCGGCGGCTCAAGAAGACGATGCGCAGCCTCGATCTCGTCACCGTGTGCGAGGAGGCCGGCTGCCCGAACATCTTCGACTGCTGGAACGACGGCACCGCCACGTTCATGATCAACGGCGAGCGCTGCACCCGCGCGTGCGGGTTCTGCCTCGTCGACACGAGGCACCCGCAGCCGCTCGACGCGCTCGAACCCGAGCACGTCGCCGACGCGGTCGAGCAGCTGCGGCTGTCACACGCCGTGGTGACCGCGGTCGCCCGCGACGACCTGCCCGACGGCGGCGCCGCCGCGTTCGCCGAGGTGATCCGCGCCATCCGCAGGCGGACACCGTCGACGACCGTCGAGGTGCTGATCCCCGACTGCAAGGGCGACGTCGACGCGCTGGCGACGATCTTCGACGCCCGACCCGACGTCCTCAACCACAACCTCGAGACCGTCGCCCGCCTGCAGCGTGCCGTGCGTCCGAGCGCCTCGTACGCCCGCAGCCTGAGCGTGCTGGCACGGTCGAAGGACGCCGGGCTGCTCACGAAGTCGGGGCTCATCGTCGGCATGGGGGAGTCGACCGACGAGGTGCTGGCGGCGATGGCCGACCTGCGCGCCGTCGGCGTCGACATCCTCACCGTCGGGCAGTACCTGCGCCCGACGGCTGCCCACCTGCCCGTCGTGCGGTGGTGGACACCCGAGGAGTTCGACGCGCTGCGCGCCGCCGGCGCGGCGATGGGCTTCGCCCACGTCGAGGCGTCGCCGCTGACGCGGTCGAGCTACCACGCCCGCCAGGCGACGGAGGCGGCGACGTCCACGTCGAGCGCGGTCGCCAACTGACGTGCCGCGTGCGCTGATCACCGGGTGCTCGTCGGGCTTCGGCCTCGAGGCCACGCTCTCGCTGGCGCGGCGCGGGTGGGACGTCGTCGCGACGATGCGCAACCTCGACAAGCGCGGCCGCCTCGACACGCGCGTCGCCGACGCCGGGCTCTCGCACCGCGTCACCGTGCAGCAGCTCGACGTCGACGATCCGCTGTCCGTCGTCGCCGCCGTCGAGGCCGCCGGCGCGCTCGACGCGGTCGTCAACAACGCTGGCATCGCGATCGGCGGTGCGTTCGAGGATCTCACCGACGGGCAGTTCCGGTCGGTGATGGAGACGAACTTCTTCGGCGTGTTGGCACTCACCCGCGCCGTGCTGCCGGGCATGCGGGAACGCCGCGCCGGCCGCGTCGTCGTCGTGTCGAGCGACTCGGCCTTCTACGGCGCGCCGGCGATGTCGGCGTACACCGCGTCGAAGTGGGCGGTCGAGGGGTGGGCCGAGTCGATCGCCCACGAGGTCGCCCCGTTCGGCATCCATGTGGCGCTCGTCGAGCCGGGCTCCTACAAGACCGACATCTGGGACAGCTCGCCGCGGGTCATCCCCGACGGCAGCGCGTACGCCGCGCTCGCCGAACCGGTCCAGACGTTCGTCGACGAGAAGCTGATCCCGTCGGGGCGCGACCCGCGCGAAGTCGGCGAGGTCATCGCCGACGCGTGCACGTCGGCGAAGCCTCGCTTTCGCTACCCGGTCGGGCCCGACGCGAAGGCGATGCACGCGGCGCGCGGCGTCGTCCCACACCGCACGATCGCGTGGGGCATCCGCCGGATGATCGGGCTGTGACCGGGCGCGTCGCCCGCGTCGCGCGTGTGCGCGCCCGCATGCGCGAGCTCGGCGTCGACGCGCTGTTGCTGTCGCTCGGCGCCGACCTGCCGTGGCTGACGGGGTACGAGGCGATGCCGCTCGAGCGGCTCACGATGCTCGTGCTCCCGGTGGACGGCGACGCGACGTTGGTCGTGCCGCGACTCGAGGCGCCGCGGGTCGACCCGGACGAGGACGTGTTCACGGTCCGACCGTGGGACGAGACCGACGACCCCGTAGCGCTGGTGGCGCGGCTCGTCGGATCCCGCCGTGCGCTCGCCGTCGGGGACCGCACGTGGGCGACGTTCCTCGTCGGTCTGCAGCGCGAGCTGCCCGACGCGACGTGGGATCGCGCGTCGGTCGTCACCGGCCCGCTGCGGGCCGTGAAGGACCGCACGGAGATCGACGCGCTCCGCGCCGCGTCGGCGGCCGCCGACCGCGTCGCCGAGCAGCTCCTCGCCGGCGAGATCGCGCTCGTCGGGCGCACCGAGGCCGAGGTGTCCGCCGACATCGGCCGGCGGCTGCGCGCCGAGGGCCACCAGAAGGTGAACTTCGCCATCGTCGGCAGCGGCCCGAACGCGGCGTCGCCGCATCACGAGCCGGGGCGCCGCGTGATCGGCGCGGGCGAGTCCGTTGTCTGCGATTTCGGCGGGACGATGGACGGCTACTGCTCCGACATCACCCGCACGGTCTTCACCGGCGAGCCGCCCCGCGAGTTCGCCGACCTGTACGCGGTGCTCCAGGACGCGCAGGCGGCGGCGGTGACGGCGGCGACCGTCGGAGCGCCCTGCGAGCAGGTCGACGCCGTCGCCCGGCGCCGCATCACCGACGGCGGCTACGGCGCGCAGTTCATCCACCGCACCGGCCACGGCATCGGCCTCGAGGAGCACGAGGACCCGTACATCGTGAAGGGGAACGCGCTGCCGCTCGAGCCCGGGCACGCGTTCAGCGTCGAGCCCGGCATCTACGTCGACGGTCGGTGGGGCGCGCGGATCGAGGACATCGTCGTCGCGAGCGAGGCGGGACCCGAGCCGCTCAACGGCGTCGACCACGACTTGCACGTCGTCGAGGCATAGGTAGAGGAGGCGGAGATGGACCTCGGCATCGCCGGGCGCGTCGCGCTCGTCACCGCCGCGTCGAAGGGACTCGGGCGGGCGTCGGCGATGGCGCTCGCCGAGGAGGGTTGCCGCGTCGCCATCTGCGCGCGGGGCGAGGACGCGCTCCGCGACGCGGAGGCGGCGATCGCGGCGACGGGCGCCGAGGTGCTGGCGATCACCGCGGACGTCACCGATCCGTCGGCGCCGGCGCGCCTCGTCGACGCGACGGTGGAGCGCTTCGGCGGGCTCGACATCGTCGTGGCGAACGCCGGCGGTCCGCCGCCAGTCCGCGCCCTCGACGTCACCGACGACCAGATCGCCGCCGCGGTGAACGCCAACCTGACGACGTCGGTGCGGCTCGTGCGCGCCGCGGTCCCGCACATGCGGCGGGGCGGGTGGGGGCGCGTGTGCCTGATCACGTCCGGGTCGATCAAGCAGCCGATCCCGGACCTCGCACTGTCGAACCTGGCGCGCACCGGGCTGTGGTCGTGGGCGAAGACGTTGTCGCGTGACCTCGCCGGAGAGGGCATCACGGTCAACACCGCCGCGCCAGGGCTGCACGCGACCGACCGCATGAAGGAGCTCGGGGGGCGCGGTGACGTGCGCCTCGGCGATCCGGCCGATTTCGGTCGGGTCGTCGCGTTCCTCTGCTCGCAGCCGGCCGCTTACGTCACCGGCGCGGCGCTTCAGGTCGATGGCGGCGCGACGGTCGGGCTCCTGTAGCACAAGGTGAGGCCCGCATCTCCGTTGAACTCTTTAGAACCGACTAGGGGCAACGTACGGTGGAACTGCTGATGGACGAGAACTGGCAGGACGACGCGACGATGGCCGTGGTCGCGCACGGGCTGCTGTCGTCGCTGGCGCTCATCAACGGCAGCGCCGAGCTGCTCGCGGAGAAGTGGGACGCACTCGACGAGGCGCGGCGCAAGCGGCTGCTCGACAACGTCTGCACGCAGTCGTCGTTCGTCATCGAGGTGCTGAAGGACCTGGCGCGCGGCCTGCCGCCCGACGTCGCCGCCGCGCTGAAGGGTTCACGCCCGTAGCGCTCTAGCCTCCGCGGCGTCATGGTCCGCCTCGACGCCGCGACCGTCCTGTTGCAGTGGGCGACGGGCGGGTTGTTGTTCCTCTGGGTGACGACGCGTCGGCGCGAGGTGGGCATCGGCTACGGCTGGCTGATGCGGGGGTCGTACCTCGTGATCGCGGCGTGCGCGTTCGCGGTCGGCGTGGCGTTCGACCCGTCGCCGGTGCGGGAGACGGCGTCGCTGCTCGTCGTCCTGGCCGCGGGAGCGGCGCTCGCGGTGTCCGTGGTTCGCCGCAAGGCGGGCGTGCGGGGCGAGTGGGAGCGGTCCTCGCGTCGGTCAGCGCGGGTCGCGGCGATGACCGGGATCGACCGTGCGGCCACGACCGTCGACACGTCGGTGGCGGAGTTCCCGCCGGTGCTGGATCTCCTCGCGCCGGTCGTCGGGTTCGTCGGGCTCGTCGCCGCGGGCGTGCACGCCGGCGGCCCCCACGTCTTGGCCGTCGTGCGCACCCTCGCCGGGGCGGTGTTCCTCGGCGCGGTGACCGACGCGATGTTGCTCGGCCACTGGTACCTCGTGCAGCCGGGTCTCGGTCGTGCCCCGCTCGAGGAGCTCAACCGCTGGGTGGCGTGGACGTGGCCCGTCGAGGTGGGCGCGCTGCTGTGGCCGACGGGGATGTTGTCCGTGTTGAACGGTTCGGTCGACGATGGGTGGAACGGCACGCTCGGCTGGTTCTGGGTCGCGTGCGCGGTGACGACGCTCGTGCTCGTCTTCGTCACGCGGGCGGCGCTGAAGGAGCGGTACTACTCCGCGGTCATGGCGGCCACCGGGCTGCTGTACCTCGCGATCCTCACGGCGTTCGGTACCGATCTGGTTGCGAGAGCGGTGCTGACCGGCTGAACGCGCATCATCCCGATCGCCGCAGGGGAGATAGGCCGTCCGACCTAGGAGCCGACCTAGAAGCTAGGTCGAACGGCCTATAGCCTGGGGGAGAGGGAAGGGGACGACGTGGCAGCGATCCTGGCGAGACCGGCTCGGCTGTCGTACACGCTCGTGCGGCGGTTCTCGCTGGCGATGGCGATCATCGTCCTGAACGCCGCCGACGTCGTGACGACGCGCGCACTCATCGACGCCGGGGGCTCCGAGCGCAACCCGATCGCCGGTCACTTCCTCGAGCAGGGGTCACTCGTCGTCGTGAAGATCGGCCTCGCCGGCATCATCGGTGTGCTGATGCTCATCGCCCCGCTGCGCCGTCGCGCCGAATCGCTGTTGTGGTTCGCGTTCGTTGCCTACGCGACCGTGCTGACGCTGCACGTCGTGCAGCTGGCGATCGTCAGCCGCTAGTCAGCCGCCGAACGTCGCCGGAAGGTCGTCGTCCGGCACCTCGTCCTTCGACGACGTCGGGCTGCTCAGCGTCTCGTAGCGACCCCACTCGCTGGCGACCGACCACCGGAAGCTCTTCGCGTTGCCGACGTGGGCGGCGTCGAACCGCATGACGATCGCGTCGCCTTCGGCTGTCCACGTGACGCCGGCGTCCTCGCCGTACCTGCTCACACCATCGCGATCGTCGAACCAGCTCCCGCTCCACCCGCTGTCGGCGACGTTGGCCCACACCTCGTAGTCGACGTTGCCGTCGCCGTCGACGTCGTAGAACGACGCCACGTTCATCGTGTGGTCGCCGTCGGTCCTCTGCGGCGCAGCGCCGCCGCCGAGTCGGACGCGCAGCTCGTACCGACTGCCCGATCGCGTGAGCGTGGCGCCGGCGAGGTCGGCCCACGCCGGTGGTCTGTCGAGCAGCGACGGCGTCGCATCGCCGATCCGATCCGTGATCCGGGCGGTGACGAGCGCCGGCGCGGTGCCCTCCGGCCCGCTCGACGGCGGTGCCGGCGCGGTCGTCGTCGCCCGGGAGCCGGTCGCCGTCGCCGGGCTCGCGGAGCCGGTCGCGGCCGTCGTCGCCGTCGTCGCCGGAGCGCTCGGCGTGGACGTCACCACCGGGAAGGTCGGTTTGAGGTCGCTTCCTGACGCGGAGCTGTCCGAATGGCCGCCGCGGGCGCACCCGGCGGCGAGGACGGCAGGAACAACGAGTAGTGCGAACGAACTACGCGTGCGCCGCCGAAGAGGCGGCGACACACGAAGGGGCACGAACACGTGAAGAAGCTTCTTGCAGCGGGCGCGATGGGCCTGCTGTTGGCCGGGGGATCGCTCACGGGGGCGCTCGCAGCGCCGGGTCCCAACGGTCACAACAACCATGGGCTCTGCACCGCGTACTTCAACGGCTCCGACACCGGTCGGGCGCACAAGCACCAGGCGGGCCCGTTCCAGGCGCTCCAGCAGGCGGCCGACGACGGCGACAGCAACACGTCGCCGGAGCAGGACGTCTGGAACTGGTGCAACGACGCGACGAACAACCCGAAGGGCATCGGCGGCAACCCCACCCCGCCGCAGTAGCGGCCACCACCCTCTCTGGGATCGGGCGATTGCCGCGCGCCAGCGCCGGCAATCGCCCGATTCCGCGTACGGGCCTAACGAGCGACGAAGTACTTCGCCCGGGGGTGGTGGGCGATGAGCGCCAGCGTCGACTGTTCCGGGTCGAGCATGAAGTTGTCGGTCACGTGGACGCCGATGCGCTCGGCGTCGAGCAGCTCGCACACCTGGGCGTTGCCCTCGAGGTCGGGGCACGCCGGGTAGCCCCACGAGTAGCGCCCACCCCGGTACTGCTGGCGGAACAGGCCCGCCAGCGACGGGCCGTCCTCGGCGGCGAAGCCCCACTCCTCGCGCACGCGGCGGTGCCAGTACTCCGCCAGCGCTTCGGCCATCTCCACGCCGAGCCCGTGCAGCAAGAGGTAGGCGTGGTACTCGTTGGCGTCGAACAGGCGCTTCGTCTCTTCGGACACCGCCGGGCCCATCGTCACGACCGTGAACGCCGCGTAGTCGAGCTCACCCGACGACGCCGGGCGGAAGAAGTCGGCGATGCACAGGTACGGCTCGACGGTCTGGCGCGGGAACGAGAACCGCTGCCACTCCGCGGTGCGTGACTCGTCCTTCCAGACGACGAGATCGCCGCCGTCGCCGTTGACGGCGAAGTAGCCGTAGGCCACCTGCGGCACGAGGATCCCCGACGCCTTCGCCGCCGCCAGCTGCTCGCGCAGCACGGGCCGGATGCGGTCCTTGAACTCGGCGTCGGACTCGCCCTTCTCCGGGCGGAACTGCCACTGGTTTCGGAACAGCGCCGTCTCGTTGAGGTACGCGGCGATGTCGTCGACCGACAGTCCCTTCACGACGCGCGAACCGACGAACGGCGGCACGAACACGGGGTTGTCGGTCTCCACCTCGGGCGACCGCGAGGGCAGGTCGGCCGGTACCGCCCGCTCGGCCCGCGGCGGCAGGTTCCGGCCCCCGAGCTCGCGTCCCCACGCCGGCTCGGCGTCGAGGCCGCCGTCGGAGCGCTTCAGCTCCATCAGTCGGTCCATCGTCGCCAGGCCCTCGAACGCGTCCTTGCCGTAGAACACGCGCCCCTCGTACACGCTGCGCAGGTCGCGCTCGACGTACGTGCGCGTCAGTGCGGCGCCACCGAGGATGACCGGCACATCGGCGGCGAGGCCTCGGGAGTTCAGCTCTTCGAGGTTCTCGCGCATGATGAGCGTCGACTTCACGAGCAGCCCGCTCATGCCGATCGCATCGGCGCCGACCTCGGCGGCCTTCGCGACCATCTCGGTGACGGGCACCTTGATGCCGAGGTTGTGCACGTCGTAGCCGTTGTTCGTGAGGATGATGTCGACGAGGTTCTTGCCGATGTCGTGGACGTCGCCCTTCACCGTCGCGAGGACGATGCGCCCCTTCGCCGACGTTTCGCCGGCGACGCGCTCCATGTGGGGCTCGAGGTACGCGACGGCGCGCTTCATCGTCTCGGCCGACTGCAGCACGAACGGCAGCTGCATCTCGCCGCGACCGAACAGGTCACCGACGGTCTTCATCCCGGCGAGCAGCACGTCGTTGATGAGAGACAGCGCCGACCAGCCTTGCGAAAGGGCCAGGTCGAGGTCGGCCTCCAGGCCGTCCTTCTCACCGTCGACGATCCGCAGCTCGAGCCGCCGTTCGACCGGCCAG
>DASSOZ010000033.1:0-6591 GCA_035700105.1 Acidimicrobiales bacterium | reverse complement strand
GGTGGGAGGCGCGGCGGGCGCGGCGGCTGGAGTCGGGCCAGGAACGCCGTCGCCGGCGCCGCGGTACCGCCCGCACCCGCCCGTAGGGCGCACGCACGCATGGCACTGCGCGATCGCGCGCCGTACGTCGCCTACCGGTCGGCGGCCACCGTCGCGCAGCTGATGCCCGGGCCGATGGCGTCGGTCGCGGCGCGCGGTGTCGGCGTCGCGTTCGCCCAGGCGATGCGGGGACGGCGCTCGACCGTCGCCAGCCACCTCCGCCGCATCCACGGCCCGCACCTGACGGGCGCGGCGCTCGAGCAGGAGGTGCAGCGGGCGTTCGACTCCTACGCGCGCTACTGGATGGAGGCGTTCCGGCTGCCGTCGATGTCGCGCGCCGAGATCGACGCCGGCCTGTCCTACGTCGGGCTCAACCACGTCCGCCGCGGCGTCGCGCTCGGTCGGGGCGTGATCATGGCGCTGCCGCACATGGGGAACTGGGACTTCGGCGGTGCGTGGCTGGCACTGCAGGGCTTCGACGTCGCCGCGGTGGCGGAGGTGCTCGAGCCGCCCGAGCTCTTCGAGTGGTTCGTGTCGTACCGGCGCCGGCTGAACATGGAGATCATCCCGCTCGGCCCGTCGGCCGGCGCCGACGTCCTGCGCTCGCTGCGCGCCGGCAAGGTCGTCGGTCTGATCTCGGACCGCGATCTCACCGGGGGCGGCGTACCGGTCGAGCTGTTCGGCGAGACGACGACGCTGCCCGGCGGGCCGGCGACGCTCGCGCTGCGCACGGGCGCGCCGCTGCTACCCGCGGCGATCTACATGGAGCCACACGGGCACCACCACGGCGTCGTGCGGCCGCCCATCCCGATCGAGCGCACGGGGCGCCTTCGCGACGACGTCGTGCGGGTCACGCAGCTGCTCGCTCGTGAGCTGGAAGAGCTGATCCGCCGCGCCCCGGAGCAGTGGCACAACTTCCAGCCGACGTGGCCGAGCGACCCCGGCTACACCGGCCGGTCGTCAGTCGACGGCGACCAGGGTGTCGGCGAGACCGGCGACCGCGGGTAGCGACGGGACGTCGGCCAGCGCCGCCATCGCCGCCTGCAGCGCGTCGAGCGCCCGGGCGACGGCTTCGGACGCGGTGTCTCGTTGCTGCTGCACCGCGGCGAAGCGGGTCGCGGCCGCGGCGAGCGCGTCGGCGACGTGCGCGTCGGCCTCCGCGCGGATGCGGGCGGCGTCGGCCTCGGCGTCGTCGCGCGCCTGGGCGACGGAGTCGGTCAGCGCTCGCAGCACCGACGCGATGTCGCGGCTCACCCGGTCGATCGGGTCGGCTTCGGTCCGCAGCCGTTCGATCTCCTCGCGGATGCGACGGTTCGTGGCGACGACGTCGCCGACGTAACGGTCGACATCGTCGCGGTAGTAGCCCCAGAGCCGTCTACGGAACTGCCGCCGCGGTGTCAGTGGCGCCAACAGGTCGTCCATCAGCCCCTCCGTGTGCGTCGCGATCCAGCGACCTCCCATCGAGGACGTTAGGAACCAGCGGCGCGGATGGCGCGGATGGTGCAACAGTCGCGGCCGTCGCCGGTGACGGCGACAACGACGGGCGCAGCGGGCGGGGGAGGAACGTCATCGGCAGGACCAGCGCGATCGCGGCGAGCGCCGCGGTCGTGGCGCCGGCGACGAACCCGCCGTGGACGGCGGTGCGCGTCGCCCCGGAGGAGGTCGCGGTCGCCACGGACGGCGGCGTCGGAACCGGGAGGCGCGGGACGACCGCCGCGGGACACGCCCGGCGGCGGGGACCGGACGTCGACGCCGCGTGCTCGTCGACCCATTGCTCGAGGCGCGCGAAGGCCGTCTCGAAATCGGTAGTGCTGTCATCCGAGCGCGGCTGCGGTGACACGACGGCAGTCCCTTCCAACGCGTACAACCCCTCCGCCCGTGTTCTCGGCACGAACGCGGCCGGGCTTGAGCGTCAGAGCACGGCGCCCGCTTCCTTGTGGGCGACGATCGCGTCCCAGTCGAGGCCGAGCTCGAGGAGGATCTCCTCGGTGTGCTGGCCGTGCTCGGGTGCGCCGCGCAGTGACGGGGGCGTCTCGTCGAACTGGACGGGGTTGGCGATCACGGGGAACGTGCCGCCGCCGTCGCCGCCGTCGCCCGCGTCGATGTGGACGACGTAGCCGTTCGCGACCGCCTGCGGGTCCTCGTACAGCTCGTAGACGTTCTGCACCGGCGCCCACACGCCCGCGAGGTCGGCGAACACGGTCTTCCACTCGTCGAGCGTCTTGGTCGCGAACGCCGCGTCGAGTTCGGCGAGGCACTCGGCGCGGTGCTCCTGGCGCACGGTCGCGTCCTTGAACCGCGGGTCGTCGATCAGGTCGCCACGACCGAGGTGCGTCACGAAGTCCGCCCAGAAGCGGTCGGCTTCGAGCATCACCAGCGAGATGAATCGCCCGTCCTTCGTCTTGTAGATGCCGACGAGGGGATTGGGCGCCACCGGCCGGGTGCCGAACGACGGCAGCCCGCCCGGAAGGTCGAACAACCGCGATGCGAGGATGTTCGGCGACATCGTCCACATCGCCAGCCCGAGCAGCGACACGTCCACGACCGACGGTTCACCGGTGCGCTCGCGCTTCACGAGGGCACCACAGATGCCACCGGCGATGGTCATGCCGCCGTTGAGGTCGCCGAACGCCGCGGTCTGCGAGATCGGCCACTCGCGGTCGGCGGGTGTGAGCGACGCGCCGATGCCGCCTCGCGCCCAGTACGACGCGCCGTCGTAGCCCCCCTTGTGCGCATCCGGTCCTCGCGTCCCCTGGCCGTGGCCGCGGACGTAGATGATCTGCGGGTTGACCGCACGGATGTCGTCGAGGTCGATCTGCAGACGCGCACGGGCGTCGGGCAGGAAGTTGGTCAGGAAGACGTCGGAGGACTCGACCAGCTTGTAGAGCACCTCACGTCCGCCGGGCGTCGAGATGTCGAGCCCGATCGAACGCTTGCCCCGGTTCGGCTGCTCCATCATGAAGTTGACCACGCCCGCGGCGCCGGGGATGAGTCCCGACGTGATGAGCCCCCGCTGGGGATCGCCCGACACCGGGTGCTCGACCTTGATGACATCGGCGCCCCAGTCGGCGAGCACCGCGCCGGCGGCGGGAACGAACGTCCACGACGCGACCTCGAGGACACGGATCCCGCTCAACACGTCGTGCACGAGCGGATCCTAGGCAAGACCCTGACACGGCCGTCAGGTTCGGCCCGTCCGGCGGCACGACCCCACCGCCTACCCTGGTGGCGTGCGCGTCGGCCTCGTGTGCCCGTACAGCCTCACGGTGCCCGGCGGCGTGCAGGGTCAGGTGCTCGGTCTTGCGCGTGCACTGCGGAGCGGCGGCATCGACGCCCGCATCCTCGCCCCGTCGGACGGCCCGCCGCCGGACCCGGCCGTCACGTCCCTCGGCCGGTCGATCCCGACGGCGTCGAACGGGTCGATCGCGCCGCTCGCGCCCGACGTGTCCGCGCAGCTCCGCACGATCCGCGCGCTGCGGGACGAGGAGTTCGACGTCGTCCACCTCCACGAGCCGATCTGCCCCGGGCCGACGGTCACCGCGCTGCTCACGAGCGACGAGCCGATGGTCGGCACGTTCCACCGTGCCGGCGCCAGCAAGGCGTACTTCTTCCTCACGCCACTCGTCCGGTGGGGTGCGCGCAAGCTCGACGTGCGCGTGGCCGTGTCACGCGACGCGATGACGACGGCGAAGGCCGCGCTCGGCGGCGACTACGAGTTGGCGTTCAACGGCGTCGAGGTCGAGCGCTTCGCGAAGGGCGACGTGTGGCCCACCGAGGCGCCGACGGTCTTCTTCGTCGGGCGGCACGAGCACCGCAAGGGACTCGCCGTCCTGCTCGAGGCGCTCGCCGACGTTCCCGGCGACCTGCGTGTCTGGGTCGCCGGCGAGGGCCCCGAGACGAACGCGCTCCGCACGGCGAACGCGGACGAGCGTGTCGAGTGGCTCGGCCGCATCGACGACGACGAGCTCGCCGCCCGCCTGCGCGCCGCCGACGTGTTCTGCGCGCCGTCGCTGCACGGTGAGTCGTTCGGCGTCGTCCTGCTCGAGTCGATGGCGGCGCAGACTCCCATCGTCGCCAGCGACCTGCCCGGCTACCGCAACGTCGCCCATCCCGACGAGCACGCGCTGCTCGTGCCTCCCGGCGACCCGCGCGCGCTCGCCGTCGCGCTCCGGCGTGTGCTCGATGAACCCGCGCTCGTGGCGTCGCTCGTCGAGGCGGGCACGGTGCGCGCCGAGGAGTTCTCGATGACGCGCCTCGCCGACCGCTACGCGGAGATCTACGAGCGGGTCGCGCGCCGCTGATACGAACTCGGCGCGAAAAGTTGCGGATAGCGCAACGTTTCGCGCCGGGTTCGTATGGGCGACCGTCAGTGGTTCTGGACGTCGACGACCAGGCGCGCCGGGTTCCCGAGTGTGAGCACCCGGAACGCCGCCTTGTCGTGCACGCCGATCGCCCACGACAGCACGGCCTCGAAGTCGCCCGTGCGGACGAGCTCGGTGACCTCGGGTGTGCCCGGCGTGAACCGTGTGGGGCCGGTGTAGGTCTGCGGCGCCGACTCCTTCGTGAGGTCGACACCGCTGGCGTGCTCCATGCGCACGAGGAGGACGTGGTCCCCGGCGACGTCGACCTCCTTGCCGGACCCGTCCTCGGTCACGGGCTCGTCGACGTACGAGACCGAGTATCCCGGCAGTGAAGACGCCGTGGTGAACTCGAACACGACGCGGTCGTAGCCCTCGTGCCGGCTGGCACGCACGGCGGACAGCAGCGCGGCACCGCCCGCCGCGTCCGCCGGTACGGGCACGGACACCGGCGAGGTCGACGCGTCGCTCATCGGGTCGATGCCGCCCTCGTCGGCGCGCGTGGTCGGCGTCACCGCCGGCGTGGCGGTGGTCGTGGTCGAGGACGTGTCGATGGCGCCGCCGTCGTCGTCACCGCACGCGGCTGCGACGAGCGACAGCGACGACACGAGTGCGACGGCGATCGCGACGGTCCTCGACCTCACGCGACCCAGGGTACGGGCGTCATGACGCGCGAAGGGCGCACCCCGTCGGAACGGGATGCGCCCTCCTGCCGTTGCTGGCCCCGGCTGGGGTTCGATCGGTGTCGCGGCTACGAATACGACGTCAGAGTTCGATCACCGGTCGACGGAGCCAGCGGACGAGGGCGAGGGCGGCGGCGAGCAACAGCACGCCGAAGACGGCGTACGTGGCGCCGTCACCACCCGTGCGGGGCAGCTCGCCGGCCGGCGTCGCCGCCGGCGCACCCGGCGTCGACGGCGCCGCGGTGACGGCGGCCGGGCTGAACTCGCTGGTGGACGAGAGGCTCGCCACACGTAGCGTCGCGCCCTGCGCAAGGGCCTGGACATTGCCGAGAACGCTCTCGAGCTGGGACACGCCGGCGACACCGGGCAGCGCCGGCAGCGCGGGCAGACCGAGGCTCGACACCAGGTCGGTGACGCCGGTCAGCCCCTGCACCTTCGACACGATCGCCGCGAGCTGTGCAGGCGGCGTGATCGTCGCGGTGAGCGCGGACAGCGCCGCAGTCGCCTTCGAGTAGTCGCCGTCCTGCGCCACGCTCTTCGTCTGCTCGAACATCTTCACGGAGACGAGGTTGGCGAGGCCGGGGTCGATCGTCCCGAGGACCGATGACAGCGTGCCGGTCACGGTGTTGACGAGGCCGGTCACCTGCGACGCCGCCGCGCCGAGGTCGACGCCGCCGAGCGACTTCGTGCCGACGAGGACCTGACCGACCTGCGCGGTGATCGTCGCCAGCGAGTTGGCGACGGTGTCCTTCGCCGTCGTGGCCAGCCCCACGTTGAGGCCCTTCACCTGCAGCAGCGGCGCGCTGTCGAGGACGCCGAGCGCGTTGCCGAGAAGCCCGCTCAGGTCGAGGTTCAGCTGGTTGAGGATCGGCACCAGCTGCGTGACCGATGTGATCGTCGACGGGATGTCGGGCAGCGCGAGCGCCTGCGCCTTGCGCACGCCGAGCAGCGAGCCCGTCCCCCCGGTCAGGTCACCGAGCACGCCGTCGACGGTGCCGACGATCGTGCCGACGGTGCCCGTCGGGTCGCTCGGGAGAACGCCCGAGCTGATGATCCCCTGCACCTGGCCGATCGCGCCGGTGAGCGTCTGCTGCGCCTGCAGCAGCGTCGTACCCGGGTCGAGGCCGGGCACCGGGAGACCGAGCTGGCCGAGCAGCTGTGACAGCACGTCGACCGGCAGGTCCGTCAGGCTCAGCCCGAGGCCGTCGAGCAGCGCACCGAGGTCGAGGACGGTGATCGAGTCCGCCTTCACGCCGCGCACGCCGTTCGCGGCGGTCGTCAGCGCATCGGTGCCGAGCGTGCTCGTGAGGTTCGGCACGGACACGAGCCCGCCGGCGAGGGCGAGGTTGTTCAGCGCGGAGTTGAGACCCGACTTCGCGCCAACGTCGCTCACCGCCGCGGTGAGCGCGGCGACGTCCAGCGAGCCCGTGCTCGCGGGTGTCGACAACGGGACGCTCACCGCCGGGACGTTCGAAGAGCCGCCCGGGGCGCGCGCCTCCAGCGCGGGAAGC
>DASSOZ010000032.1:0-38335 GCA_035700105.1 Acidimicrobiales bacterium | reverse complement strand
GTTCTCGATCGCGTCGCCACCGAGGTGGGGTCGCCGTGGATGACGGCCAACGTCGTTCCACTCTTGGCCGGACCGCCCGATCGTGAGATCGGACCCACGATCGCGTCATCGCATCCGACCTAGACGTGCCGTTCTCGCGTGTGCGGCATCCTGTATCGGTGGTTCAGGTACTGAGGCGGCTTTCGCCCTGGCTCGTCGCTCTCGGAGCGGGCTGCGAAGGTCCCTTCGGGCCGACTGAGCGTGTCGGGGTCGATCATGCCGGCCGAGGTTCCTCGGTGGCGGCACCCGCGGCGTCGACTGTCCGCGGCGTCGGCTCCGGACTCGGGTGAAGCGAGAACCTGGTCGCACCCGGAAGGAGCTGCACGTGTCCGATGAGGTCGCCAACGCCGACATGGCACGAGCCTGGGATGGCGAGGAGGGCGACCAGTGGACGCGTTTCGCGGACGAGTTCGACTACACGCACCGGTCGATCTGGAGCCGCTTCCTGCAGACGGATCCGATCGCCCGCGCCGACCGAGTGCTCGACATCGGCTGCGGCTGTGGGCAGACAACCCGCGACGCGGCACGCCTGGCGCACGAGGGATCTGCACTCGGCGTCGACTTGTCTTCCGCGATGCTCACCGTCGCCCGACGCCGCGCGACCACCGAGGGCCTACGGAACGTGGAGTTCCGTCGGGCTGACGCGCAGGTGTACGCGTTCGATCCCGGTGCGTTCGACATCGCGATCAGCCGCTTCGGCGTGATGTTCTTCGAGGACCCGACAGCCGCATTCGACAACATCGCGTCGGCGCTTCGTTCCGGCGGCCGGCTGGCCCTGCTCGCGTGGCAGGACATCACCAAGAACGAGTGGCTGATGACCGCGCGCGAGACCCTGGCCTCCGGCCGAGAGCTCCCCCTGCCCACGCCCGGGGTGCCGGGCCCGATGGCGTTCGCGGACCCGGACACCGTGCGCGAGCTGCTCGTGGACACCGGCTTCGAATCGATCGGCTTCACTTCCATCGAAGAACCGGTCTGGTTCGGGGCCGACGCAGACGCGGCCTACGACTTCGTTGGCGAGATCGGGATCGTGAAGGGACTCTCCGACGGGCTCGACGCCGCCACCAGAGCCGCGGCCCACGAACGGCTCAAGACAGCACTCCGTGCGCACACGACCCCCGAGGGGGTTCGGTTCGACAGCGCCGTATGGCTGATCACCGCGACCAGGGTGTCGTGACGTGGATGGTTGTTGTGATGTCGGCGGGCGCGGTGGACTGACGTACGGGTTCGCATCGACACCTGGCGACGAGGTCAGCTCACGGTGAGCGTGGCGTGCATGCCGGCGGCGCGATGGCCGGGCATGCCGCAGTACAGCGTGTAGCTGCCCGGCTTCAGCGTGACGGTGCCGGTGTCGGTGTCGCCGTGCGCCTTCACGTCGAGCTCGAACCCACTCACGCCGTCGATCAGCAGCGTGTGCTCGATCTGGCCCTCGTTCTCGTAGGTGATCGTGATGACGCCGGCGGTCGCCGTGTACGACGGCTTCGTCAGCTTGATGTCCTGGGCGACGACGTCGAGCGTGTCGGCGGTCGAGGTCGTGGTGGCCGCGGACACAGTGGTCGTGGCGGTCGTCGCCGGCGCGTCGGCCGCGCCGCTCGCCTTGTCACCGCTCCCGCAGCCGGCGAGCGCGGCGACGGCGACCAGTGCGGCGAGCACGGCGAACATGCGTTGCATTCGGAGCCTTCTTTCTTCTTCTATCGACTACTAGAAGTAATAGCTCCCCGGTGCGCCGTATCCGAAGTCAGACCTCCCTCGACGAGCGGTACGTTGCCGTCACATGCGGATCGCGTTCGGTACCGACGAGCGCACGCCGCTGACCGACGCGGTGTGCGACGAGCTGGCGGCTCGGGGCCACGAGGTCGTCACGCGCATCGAAGACGAACCGTGGCCCGACGTCGGCCGGCGGATCGGCGAGGCCGTCGCCGCCGGCGATGCCGACCGTGGCGTCGTGTGCTGCTGGACCGGCACCGGTGTGTCGATCGCCGCCAACAAGGTCGCCGGTGTACGCGCCGCACTGTGCACCGATGCCGAGACGGCGCGCGGCGCGCGCAGGTGGAACGACGCGAACGTGCTCGCGTTCGGTCTGCGGCTCACGTCGCCCGAGGTGGCGAAGGAGATGCTCGACGCGTTCCTGACCACCGACGTCGACGACGCCGAGCGACTGCACGTCGACCGGCTCGGTTAGCGTCGCCGGCGATGCCGAAGTACATCATGCTGTCGACGCTCGGCCCCGAGGGCATGCACACGTTGCGCGAGCACCCCGCCCGCCTCAAAGAGGTCAACACCGAGGTCGAGGCGATGGGCGTCAAGGTGCTCGAGCAGTTCGCCGTCCTCGGTCAGTACGACATCGTCAACATCCTCGAGGCGCCCGACGAGTCGACGATGGCGAAGGTCGCGGTGACCCTCGGCGCCCGCGGCACGCTCAAGACGCTGACGATGACCGTCATCCCGATCGACGACTTCATCGCCACGCTCGGCGGCTCGGCCTGACTCCGCCTTCTTGTCACGCCCGACCACGACATGTGTGGTCAGGCGTGACAAGAAGCCAGGACGCGTGGGTCAGTACCACCAGAAGTCCTTCTTCTTCTCCCGGCGGACCTCCTCGGCGGCGAACACGACCGGTAGGACGCTGCCGTCGGACAGGCGCTTGATCCGGTACCCGGCGCCGTCGTCGGTCTCGACCGTCGCAGCCACCTCGAAACCGCGGGTCCAGCGATGGTCGAAGCGGTCACGCACCTCGACCCTGGTCCCCGGCTTCACCCTCCTAGCATCGCGGAAATGACGGTGCGGCTGACCGAGTGGACGACGTGCGGCGGCTGCGCGGCGAAATGGGGCGCGTCCCCGCTCGACGCGCTGGTGAAGACACTGGCCGGCGAACCGGGCACGGACGCAGCGACCGCCGACCTCCTCGTCGGGCTCGCGCCGTTCGACGACGCCGCTGTGTACCGCATCAGCGAGGAGGTCGCCCTCGTCGCCACGACCGACTTCTTCCCGCCGCTCGTCGACGATCCGAGCGACTTCGGCGCGATCGCGGCCGCCAACGCGTGCAGCGACGTGTTCGCCATGGGCGGCAGCGTCACGTTCGCCCTCAACATCAGCGCGTTCCCCGAGCGCATGCCGGTCGAGGCGGTCGGCGCCATCCTCACCGCCGCGGCCGAGACCGTCCGCGACGCGGGCGGGGTCATCGCCGGCGGGCACACGATCCGCAGCGAGGAGCCGATCTTCGGCCTCGCCGTGCAGGGCACCGTGCATCCCGACCGCGTGTGGACGAAGGGCGGCGCCCGCCCCGGCGACGTGCTCGTCCTGTCCAAGCCGCTCGGCACCGGCATCGTCCTCGCCGGCGGCGCGGACGACGAGAAGGCCCGGACGATCGCCCGCATGCGCGAGCTCAACCGCACCGCCAAGGACGCGCTCGCGTCGATCCCCGACGGCGCACCCCACGCGGCGACCGACGTCACCGGCTTCGGGCTCCTCGGCCACGCGTGGGAGATGGCCGACCGCTCCGGCGTCCGGCTGGAGCTCGACGCGACCGCGCTCCCGCTCTACGAGGGGGCGCTGCAGGCGGCGGAGGCCGGCATCCGCACCGGCGGCGACGCCCGCAACCGCGCCCACCTCGACGGCAGGGTGGACGTCGCGCCCGACGTCCCGGCGGCGATCGAGGCGATCGCCTTCGACCCGCAGACGAGCGGCGGCCTGCTCGCCGCCGTCGAGGCGCGCGACGTCCCACACCTGGTGCAGGTCGCCGGTTTCGTCCCCATCGGCCAGGTCGTCACCGGCACCACCGGAGTCGCCCTCCTCAACCGGTAACCTCCGCGAGCGGATGGCGGTACGCGCTCGCAGCATCAAGGTCACCCGGTCGACCGTCCCCGGGCTGCGCACCGAGCGGGCGCTGTGGGACGAGGGCGTCGACGTCGTCGTCGGCGTCGACGAGGTCGGCCGCGGCGCGTGGGCGGGACCGCTCACCGTCGGCGTCGCCGTCCTCCCGAGGGACAAGCGCGTCTACAAGGTGCGCGACTCGAAGCTGCTCACCGAGGTCGAGCGGGAGAAGCTGTTCGACCGCATCGCCGACTGGTGCGTGGCGTGGGGCGTCGGCCACGCGACCCAACCCGAGTGCGACGACCTCGGCATGTCCGCCGCGCAGCGCCTTGCCGCCAAGCGGGCGCTCGACCAGATGGGTCTCGAGCCCGGCGCGTGCCTCATCGACGGCCGGTGGGACTTCGTCGGCGCCGGCCGGCGCACGCAGCGCATCGTCAAGGGCGACGCGACGTGCCTGTCGATCGCGGCGGCGTCGATCCTCGCCAAGGTCACCCGCGACCGGCTCATGCGTGAAGAGGCCGAGCACTTCCCGGCGTACGACTTCGACCGCAACAAGGGCTACCCGTGCCCGCGCCACAAGGCCGCACTGCAGGCATGGGGGCCGTCGTCGATCCACCGGCGGACGTGGATCTTCATGGACAACCTGCCGTGGGCGGGGGTGTCCCGCCCGGCGCGAGCGGCCCAGCTCGCACTGCTCTAGCCAACCCAGGAGGAACGCCCGCATGGTGAAGCACCCGTACCGCAGCGCGCTGCTCGCGCTCGTCGTCGTCCTGGCGCTCGTCGCCGGCGCGTGCGGCGACGACGACACGACGTCGAGCGGCTCGGCATCGGGGTCGGCGTCAGGCTCGGCGACGGCGGACACGCCGCTCAAGGTCGGCTCGGACATCGCGTACGCGCCCGTCGAGTTCTACAAGGAGGGCACCAAGACGGCACAGGGCATCGACGTCGACCTGTGCGAGGCCATCGCGAAGAAGATGAGCCGCCCCGGCTGCCAGTTCGTCAACGGCACGTTCGACGGTCTGATCCCGTCACTGAAGGCGAGCCGGTTCGACATCATCATGTCGGCGATGTCGGACACGGCCGAGCGCCAGAAGGAGGTCGACTTCGTCGACTACTTCAACGTCGGGACGTCGATCATCGTCGCCAAGGGCAACCCGCAGAACATCAAGAGCCTCGACGACCTGTGCGGCAAGACGATCGGTCTGCAGCGCGGGACGACGCAGGAGGATGTCGCCAAGGCGCAGCGGGACAAGTGCAAGGCCAACGGCAGCGACCTGACGATCGGCGCCTACGACACCGACGTCGACGCCCAGCAGGCGCTGCGCGCAGGCCGGTCCGTCGCCGACATGAACGACTTCCCCGTCGCCGCGTATGTCGCCCAGCAGAGCAACGGCGCGTTCGAGGTCGTCGGTGAGCAGATCGAAGCCGGGCCGTACGGCATCGCCGTCCGCAAGGAGGACACGAGCCTGCGCGACAACATCCAGAAGGCGCTCAAGGCCGTCATCGAAGACGGCACCTACGACAGCATCCTCGCCAAGTGGAACGTGACCCAGGGCGCGCTGAAGACGGCCGCGATCAACGGGGGGTCGTAGCCCCGGACGCGATCGTCGCCATCCCGATCCGGCACCCGCTCCGGTGGGTGTCGGCGGTCGTGGTGGTGCTGGTCGTCGCGTGGATCGTCGCCGGCGTGGCGCGCGTCGTCGACGCCGACACGATCCGCCACTACCTCTTCAACCGGCTGATCCTCGACGGTCTGCGAACGACACTGGTCGTCGCCGTCCTCGCGCAGCTCATCGGCATCGTGCTCGGCGTCGTGCTCGCGGTGATGCGCCTGTCGAAGAACCCGGTCACGTCCACGACGGCGTGGGGCTACATCTGGTTCTTCCGCGGCACGCCTGTGCTCGTGCAGCTGCTGTTCTGGTTCGCGGCCGTGCCGCTCGCGTTCAAGACGTTCTCCCTCGGCATCCCGTTCACCCACGTGACGTTCTACGAGAAGCCGATGGTGACGTTCATGACGTCGTTCGTCGCCGCGCTGCTCGGGCTCGGCCTGAACGAGGGCGCGTACATGGCCGAGATCGTGCGCGCCGGCATCCTGTCCGTCGACGAGGGCCAGGTCGAGGCGGCGCACGCGCTCGGGATGACGCCCGGGTTGACGATGCGGCGCATCGTGCTGCCGCAGGCGATGCGCGTGATCATCCCGCCGACGGGCAACGAGTTCATCTCGATGCTGAAGACGACGTCGCTCGCGTCGGTCGTGCTACTGGGCGAGCTGTTGCGCGAGGCGCAGAACGTCTACACCGCCAACTTCAAGAACCTCGAACTGCTGATCGTGGCGTCCTTCTGGTACCTCGTGCTGACGACGATCGCGTCGATCGGGCAGTACTACCTCGAGCGCCGGTTCGCGCGCGGTTCGGCGCGTGAGCTGCCGGAGACGCCGGTGCAGCGGATCCGGCGGAACCTGTCGCTGTGGACCCGGGCGCGGGTGGAGCCGTGACGGACGTCGCCGCGTCGCCGCAGCCGATGGTGCTCGCCGAGGGCGTGCACAAGTCGTTCGGGCGCAACGAGGTACTCAAGGGCATCGACCTTGTCGTGCAGCCAGGGCAGGTGATGGTCGTCATCGGCCCGTCCGGCAGCGGCAAGTCGACGTTCCTGCGCTGCATCAACCACCTCGAGAAGATCGACGCGGGACGCATCCGAGTCGACGGCATCCTCGTCGGCTACCGCGAGGCGGGCGACAAGATCTACGAGCTGCGCGAGCGCGAGGTGGCGGAGCGGCGCGCGCAGATCGGGATGGTGTTCCAGCGATTCAACCTGTTCCCGCACATGACCGCGCTCGAGAACGTCGTCGAGGCACCCGTGCAGGTGAAGGGAATGGCGCGGCCGAAGGCGATGGGGCTGGGCCGAGACCTGCTCGAGAAGGTCGGGCTCGGCGACAAGTTCCGCGCGTACCCGTCGCAGCTCTCCGGCGGGCAGCAGCAGCGGGTGGCGATCGCGCGGGCACTCGCCATGGACCCGAAGCTCATGCTGTTCGACGAGCCGACGTCGGCCCTCGACCCGGAGCTCGTCGGTGACGTGCTCGACGTCATGAAGGACCTCGCGCGCGCCGGGATGACGATGGTCGTCGTCACGCACGAGATGGGGTTCGCGCGCGAGGTCGGCGACGAGCTCGTGTTCATGGACGGGGGCGTCGTCGTCGAGCACGGCCCGCCCCGCGAGGTGCTCGCCAGTCCGCGCCACGAGCGGACCAAGGCGTTCCTGTCGAAGGTCCTTTAGCCCTATCGCCGGTCGCGACGCCGGCGCACCGTCGGGTGATGATCGGTCTCACGCGTCCGGACGGGACCCTTGCGCTCGACGTCCCCGGGTACCGGCGGTTCATGCCCGCGCTCATGCCGACGCGGGCGGGGTCCACGGTCTTCTTCGAGCAGCGGGCCCGGCTCGACCGGACGCTGCCGTTCGTCGACGACCACGAGCACGCGTCGCTGTTCCACGTCGTGCTGTGGGCGTTCGTCCGGACGCTGGCGGAACGGCCGCGCCTCAACCGGTTCGTGGCCGGCGGGCGGCTGTGGCAGCGCGACGGCATCTGGGTCTCGTACACCGCGAAGACGGCGTTCGACGACGACGCACCCCTCGTCGAGCTGAAGCGGCGGTTCGATGGTGACGTGTCGTTCGTCGACCTCGTCAAGCTCGTGAGCGAGGACGTCGACGCGATGCGCGCCGCCGGGGGCACCGAGTCGGCGACCGACCGCGAGCTCGCGCTGCTCCTGAAGCTCCCGCACACGCTGCGCCGCGCCGCCGTCCTCGCGGTCAACCGCGTCGACGCGCTCGGGCTGTTGCCGACATCCTGGGTCGAGCCCGACCCGTTCTTCGCCAGCGTGTTCGTCACGAACCTCGGGAGCATCGGCATCGACGCCGCGTTCCACCACCTCTACGACTACGGCAACGTCCCGATCTTCTGCGCCATCGGCCGGGTCGCGCACGACGACCACGGCGTGCCGTGGGTGACGCTGCGGTTCACCTATGACGAGCGCGTCGAGGACGGGTTCTACGCAGCGCGGGCGCTCGAGCTGCTTCGGCGTTTCGTCGAGGACCCGGGTACCGTCGGCCGGCATGAGCCGTCGTGATGCGCTGATCCTGCGTGCCGCTGCGATCTGGACCGTGTGGGTGTGGGGCACGCGCATCTGGAACATCTGGAACGACGACCACGGGTTCGGGTTCAAGGCCGTCCACACCGTGCTGGCGGTCGTGTCGGTCGCCTTCGCCGTCGCCATCTGGCGGGTCGCGCGGCGCGGCCGCGCCGGTCACTCGGGCGAGGTTCACGACGCGGGGACGTTCCAGCGCAGCACCACCGGCGCCTCCCGCTCGTAACCGAGCACCGACCACGTGCCGGTGTCGAGCCGGAGGCGGGCGCCGTCGGAGGCGTCGAGACCGATCCAGCGCGCCGCCAGCACGCGCAGCACGTGGGCGTGGGCGACGAGGCAGACGTCGCCGTCGGCGGCGCGGCACCGGGCGATGACCCGGTCGGTGCGGGCGGCGACGTCCGCTGGAGACTCGCCGCCGGGCGCGCCGTCGGTCCACACCGACCACCCCGGACGCGTCGCCCGGATGTCGGCGGTCGTGCGGCCCTCGTACTCGCCGTAGTCCCACTCGCGGAGATCGCCGCTCACCTCGACACGCTGGTCGTCGAGGCCGGCGAGGCGCGCGGTGTCGCGCGCTCGCGCCATCGGCGACACGACGACGAGCGCCAACGTCCACCTCGCGGCGACGTGGCGCAGCGCCATCGCCTCGGCGAGGCCGGCCTCTGTCAGCGCGACATCGGTCGTCGACGTGTGCTTGCCGTCTCGGCTCCACTCCGTCTCGCCGTGGCGCAGCAGCAGGATCTGTTGCGGCACGTCAGATGAGCCGCCGGTCGGACGCCCAGCGGGTCAGCTCGTAGCGGCTCGACAGCTGCAGCTTCCGAAGCACGGCGGACACGTGGGTCTCGACGGTCTTCACCGAGATCTCGAGGCGCGACGCCGTGTCCTTGTACGAGTAGCCGCGGGCGATGAGGCGCAGGACGTCACGCTCGCGCGGCGTGAGCCGGTCGAGCTCCGGATCCGTGACCGGGGGCGCGCCGTCGCCCTCGCGGAAGGCGTCGAGCACGAACCCCGCGAGGCGGGGCGAGAACACGGCGTCGCCGTCGGCGACCCGGCGGATGGCGTCGACGAGCTCCGGTACGGTGATCGCCTTCGTCACGTAGCCGCGGGCGCCGGCGCGGATGAGGCTGATGACGTCCTCGGCGGCGTCGGACACCGACAGCGCCAGGAACACGACGTCGCCGCCCTCCGGCGACGACCGCACCCCGTCGAGCACCGCGAGCCCGCCCCCGCCGGGCATGTGCACGTCGAGCAGGACCACGTCCGGTCCGCGCTCGAGGATCATCTCGACGGCGGCGTCGACGTCGGACGCCTCGCCCACGACGTCGACGGCATCCCCGAGCTCGACCTTCACGCCGGTGCGGACGAGGTCGTGGTCGTCGACGAGGAACACGCGCGGCTTCGCGGCGGCGTCCGTCATCGCGGCATCGCCAGCTCGACCTCGGTGCCCGTCTCGGCGGTGCTGCGGACGGTCGCCGTCCCGCCGGCGCGTGCGACGCGCCCGACGATCGACTCGGCGATGCCGCGCCGGTCCGGCGGGACCGCGGCCGGGTCGAACCCCGCGCCGGTGTCGCGCACGAACACGGTGACGGCGGCGGGCTCGACCTCGGCGTACACGTCGACGCGGTCGCGCCCCGAGAACTTGGCGGCGTTGACCATCGCCTCGCGGGCGGCGAGGACGACGGCCTGCAGCGTGTCGTCGAGCGCGGTGTCGCCGACGGCCACCACCTCGACGCGCACGCGGTGGCGGTCCTCGACCTCGGCGGCGGTGGCCTCGAGCGCGGCGACGAGCCCGCCCTCGGGGCGCGGCGTCGTCGACGGCGCGTAGAGCCACGAGCGCAGCTCGCGTTCCTGGATGCGGGCGAGGCGGCGGATCTCGCCGGGATCCTCGGCGTGGCGCTGGATGAGCGTGAGCGTCTGGAGGACCGAGTCGTGCACGTGGGTCGCCACCTCGGCGCGCTCCTCGGACCGGATGCGCTCGCGGCGTTCCTCGGTGAGGTCGCCGAGGAGGCGGATCCACCACGGTCCGAGGATCAGCGCGAGCCCGACGAGCACCACCACGATGGCGACGACACCGTCGCGCGCGGCCTCGAGCTCGTTCGTCGACGCGAGGAACGCGGCGACGCCCGCGCCGACGAACACCGCGCCGAGCGCCAGGCGGAGGCCGGCGTGGCTGCGCGCCTGCGACGCCCACCGGGCCCGCCGCGCGTCGTCCGCCTGGCGCCAGATCAGGCCGATGCCGACGGCGACGACGACGAGCGACCACGCCATCGCCGAGTCGAAGACGACACCGCTGATGCCGGCGAGGACCATCCCGCCGGCGGCGAGCGCGACGATCGCCGGCAGCTGCTCGCGTCCCGTGTGCTGCGGTTGCGCGCCGGCGCCGGCCGCCGACGGCGCCGCCATCGGCACGAACACCCAGAACGCCGCGTAGGCGAGGATGCCGGCACCGCCCGCGGCGGCGAGCAGCGCGAACGCGATGCGGACGACCATGACGTCGACGCGCAGGTGCTCGGCGAGGCCGCTGGCGACACCGGCGACGAGCTTGTCGTCGGCGCTGCGGTACAGCCGGCGGTACGGGCGATCGTGGACGGTGGCGATGCTCCGATGATCGCACCTCGCGTTCCCGGATCCATCGGGGGCGGGCTCAGGGATGTCCCCGATGGTGGAGGAGCCGGCGTCGTCGCACAGTGGCGGCATGAACCCTGCGGACGGATTCACGGCGCTCGTCGTGGGCGTGCTCGCCGTCCTGCTGTTGCTCGAGGAGGCACGGTGAACACGATGCACGACGAACCGAGGACGACCCGGCGGCTCGAACGGGCGCGGGCGGGGCGGATGATCGCCGGCGTCTGCGAGGGCCTGGGTCGCTACTTCGACATCGACCCGGTGATCTTCCGCATCGGCTTCGCCGTCGCCACGCTCGCCGGCGGCGCGGGGATCGTCGCGTACATCGTCGCCGCGGTCGTGGTCCCGGAGGAGGGCTCGCACCGCCCCGGCCTCCGCCTGCCCCGGCGGATGCCGCACTGGGTGTGGTGGTTGGCGTTCGGGCTGCTGTTCCTCGGCTTCGCCGACGGCTTCCACAACCGTCCGTTCGGCTTCGGCTGGGGCGTCATCGTCCTGCTCGGCGCCGGCTGGCTCATCTGGTCGCACGAGCAGCGCCACCCGCGCGGGCGGCCCACGACCCCCACGCCCGCCCCGCCCGCTGCCGCGGATGCCGACAGCCCCGCGGATCCTCCCACACAGTCGGAGTTCTCGACGCCGCGGACGCTCGAAACTCCGATCCTGTGGGAGGATCGCGAAGCGGAGGCCGAGCCGGAGCCGAGGTCGATCCTCAGCCGGCTGACGTTGAGTGTGTTGCTGGTCGGCGCCGGCGTGGCGCTCGCGCTCGCCGGGCAGGCGAACGACGTCGGCGGCCACGACGTGGAGGCGGCGTTCGGCATCGGGCTGCTCGTCGTCGCCGCCGCGCTGTTCGTCGGCGCGTGGTGGGGACGGGCGAAGGGCCTCATCGTGTTCGGCGTCCTGTTCACGGTCCTCGCCGCCGCCGCATCCCTCGTCGACGTGCCCGTCAAGGGCGGTGTCGGTGACCGCACGTGGGACCCGGTCGCGTCGGTGCGTCCCGCGTACCGGCTCGGCGTCGGCGACGCCACGCTGGACCTGACGAACGTCGCCGCCGACCGCGTCGACACGAAGGCGTCGGTCGGCATCGGCCACCTGCGCGTCCTCGTCCCGCACGACGCGACCGTCGACGTCGACGCCCACGCCGGTCTCGGCGAGGTCCGCGTGCTCGGCCGCACGGCCGACGGCAGCGACGCCGAGCGATCGGTCGTCGAAACGGGTAGCGAGCTCGGCCCGCACGTCACGCTCGACGTCCGGGTCGGCATCGGTCAGGTGGAGGTGGTCCGCGATGCGGCATGAGTTCGATGCGACGTCGTTCGGCGGCGGGGTGGTGTTCGCGCTGCTGGGCCTGCTGTTCCTCGCCGACGGCCTGGACGCCGTGGACCTCGACGTCCGCTGGGTGGCGCCGATCCTGCTGATCGGGCTCGGCGTCGCCGGTCTGGCCTCGACGATCCGGAGCGCCAGACTGGACCAGTGAGCGAAGCGGGAGGGATCGACCGGCGGCACGCCGAGGCACTCGACGCCGCCGACCCGCTCGCCCCGTTCCGCGAACGCTTCCTCGTCGACGACCCCGACGTCGTGTACCTCGACGGCAACTCCCTCGGCCGCCTCCCGCTCGCCACCGCCCGGCGACTGCAGGAGGCGGTCGGGCGCGAGTGGGGCACCGAGCTCGTCGGCGCGTGGGACCACTGGATCGATCTTCCCGTGCAGGTCGGCGACGAGATCGGTCGCGTCGTCGGTGCCGCGCCGGGCCAGGTCGCGGTGAGCGACTCGACGACGGTCAACCTCTACAAGCTCGCCGTCGCGGCGACCCGCCACCGACGCGGTGTGACCGTCGTCGACCCGGGCGAGTTCCCGACCGACCGCTACGTGCTCGCCGGTCTCGCCCCGGATTCGGAGGTCCGGTGGGCGGCGCCGGCCGACCTCGACGCCGCGCTCGCGCCGGGTGACGTGGCGCTCGTCGTCTACAGCCTCGTCGACTATCGGACCGCCGAACTGCGCGACCTGCGCGCGATCACGCAACGCGTGCACGACACCGGTGCCCTCGCCCTGTGGGACCTCAGCCACGCCGCCGGCTCGGTGCCCGTCGATCTCGACGGCGCCGGTGCCGACCTCGCCGTCGGGTGCACGTACAAGTACCTCAACGGCGGGCCGGGCTCGCCGGCGTTCCTGTACGTCCGGCGCGACCTCCAGGCCGCGCTCGACCAGCCGATCCACGGCTGGTTCGGCCAGCGAGAGCAGTTCGTCATGGGCCCGGCGTACGACCCGCAACCCGACATCCGGCGGTTCCTCACGGGGACAGCGAACGTCCTCGCGCTCCATGCCATCCGGGAGGGCGTCGCGCTGACCATCGAGGCCGGCATCGACGCGCTGCGGGCGAAGTCGATCGCGCAGACCGATCTGGCCGTCGAGCTGTTCGACGCCTGGCTCGCCGACCGCGGGTTCAGCCTCGGCTCGCCACGCGACAGCGCGCGGCGCGGGTCGCACGTCGCCGTGCGCCACGCCGACGGTGCCGAGATCGCAGCGCGGCTGTGGCGCGACGCGCGGGTCGTCGTCGACTTCCGCATGCCCGACGTCATCCGCCTCGGGATCGCGCCGCTGTACACCCGCTTCGTCGACGTGTGGGACGCGCTCGCGCGCCTTCGCGACGTGGCAGGGTGACGGGATGCCGGCCCGCCTCGACCGACTGCGCGAGCGCGCCCTCGAGCGGGCGTTCCGCTGGTTCCTGACCCACCGTCGTGACTACGCCATCCAGGCGGTCGCGGACCAGTGCAGCTGGGAGGACTGGGAGCGCAACGGCTTCAACCTCACCGAGGCCGGGTTCTACTCACCCATCCCGCCGATCCACGACCTGCCCGACGACATCTGGACCCGACGTTCCGACCTGCCCGGCATCGACGTCCGCGAGGACGCACAGGTCGCGCTGCTGCACGAGCTGCGGGCGGCGTACGGGGCCGAGTGGGATGCGCTGCCCGAGTACGCCGACGACCCCTCGCGCTTCCAGCTGCGCAACATGACGTTCGAGTCGGTGGACGCCGAGATCGCCTACGGACTCATCCGCCGCACCGGCCCGGCGCGCATCGTCGAGATCGGCAGCGGCTGGTCGACGCTGCTCGCCCTCGAGGCCCTCGAGCGCAACGCCGCCGACGGCCGGCCGGGCGCGGTCACGGCGTGCGAGCCGTACCCCAGTGGTGCGCTCGAGCTGGCCGCCGAGAGCGGGCGCGTGGAGCTCGTCGTCGAGCCGGTGCAGCGCGTGCCGCTCGACGTCTTCCTCGCGCTCGGCGACGGCGACGTGCTGTTCGTCGACTCGTCCCACGTGTGCCGGATCGGCAGCGACGTGCAGTACGAGTTCCTCGACGTGCTGCCGCGCCTCGCGCCCGGCGTCCTCGTCCACGTGCACGACATCTTCCTTCCGTACGAGTACCCGCAGAGCTGGGTCGAGGCGGAGAAGCGGTTCTGGAACGAGCAGTACGTGCTCCAGGCGTTCCTCGCGTTCAACGACGCCTACGAGGTCGTCTGGATGTCGGGCTGGATGAGCGCGTTCCACGCCGACGAGCTCGACACCGCCATCCGGTCGTTCGACCCGGCGGTGAACCGGCCCGGCAGCGTGTGGCTGCGCCGCCGGCCGCTGTCGAATACCTGACTTCCGGGATGCTCCGGCGGCCGTTCGCCCCGATAGTCGGCACATGGGGCCGGGGCTGGTGGCAGGGGTCGTCGTCGGGTGGGTGGCCGGTTCGGCCGCCGCCGCCGTGGTGCTGGCGGGGGCGTTCCGGCGGCTCGGCGCCGACGACGATCGCATGGTGCCGGTGCGGAGCGAGGCGGGGGTACCCGCACCGGCGCCCGCCGCCATCGACCCCGCGACGGCGAGCTCGATCGACGTCGCCGCGGTCGTCGCCCACGCGCTGCTCGGCTCGATGAGCGTGGTCGCCGGCGCAGCCCACACGCTGCAGCAGTCGTTCGACACGCTCACGCCCGACGAGCGGCGCAGCGTGGTCGACCGCCTCGTCGCCCAAGCCGACCACGTCATCGGCGTGCTCGCCGACGTCGCCCGCGGGCTGCCCGCTGCTGCGCACGACCTGCTCGACGGTCACGCCGTGACGTCGCGCCTCGAGACGAGCCACAGCGACACGGCGGCGGCGACGACGGCGTAGACGGCGGCGGTGAGCACGGCGCGCTCGAGCCCGAGCTCGACGGTGCCGCCGCGGATGAGCGAGCCGAGCACCTGACCGGGGAAGACCCGGTATCCCGTCGTCCACGAGTCGACGACGATGTTCTCGAACGGGCCCGCCCACGCGAACCCGACGCCGAGCGCGAGCGGCGTCGAGCGGAAGACCACGGCCAGCGTCGTCCCGAACACGGCCCAACCGGTGACGCCGGCGAACACCGTCGCGTAGTCACGCAGCGCGTCGCCGGCGCTGGTGAGCGTGAACCACTGCGACGTGGCGATGTCGTTGCCGGGCGCGGCGGCGAGCGAGACGACGAAGGTCAGCGCCTCCGCGAGCGCGACGGCGCCGGCGGCCACGAGCAGGAGGCCGAGGAGCTTGCCGACGATGAGCCGCCGGCGATGGGGATCGCGCAGCAGCAGCGCGCGGAACGTCCCACCGGAGAACTCACCGGCGAGGACGGCGATGAACGTCACGAACACGAAGAATCCGATGAACGACGCGCCGATCACGAACGCCTCGGTGCCGCCGCCGTGACCGGTGAGCGCGGCGAGCGGCGGCGCGCCGCGACGCGACACCACGGTGGTGCCGCCGGCCGACGGTTCGGCGTTGGCGAACACGGTCAGGGCGCTGACGACGGCGAACGCGAGACAGCCGAGCGCGGTGACGAGCAGCGTGCGGCGACGCAGGACGCGCTGCAGTTCGGCGCGGACGATTCGGGTCATCGGGATCCTCCGTTCACGAGTGCGAGGTAGCGGTCCTCGAGCGAGGTCCGGAGCGGGCTGAGCTCGACGAGCACGATGCCGGCGTCGAACGCGGCGCGGTTGACCCGGGCGGCGACGTCGTCCACGCGGCTGCCGCTGACGTCGATCACGAGGTTGTCGCCGTCCCGGCCGGTGACGTCGTGGCCGTCGGCGACGAGGACGTCGTGCAGGCGGACGCGATCGCCGTCGTGCTGCGGGGCGACGGCGAGCCCGTCGGACACGCCGCCGAGCAGCGCGCCCGTCGGGCCCTGGTACAGCGACCGGCCCGTGTCGATGAGCACCAGCCAGTCGCACACCTGCTCGAGCTCGCTCAGGTCGTGCGACGAGACGAGGACGGTACGCCCCCTGGCGGAGAGGCTGCCGACGAGCGCGCGCATCTCGCGCACGCCCTGCGGGTCGAGCCCGTTGGCGGGCTCGTCGAGGATGAGCAGGTCCGGTTCGCCGAGGAGCGCGGCCGCGATGCCGAGGCGTTGCTTCATGCCGAGCGAGTAGCTGCGGTACCGGTCGTCGCCACGGCCGGTGAGCCCGACGATGTCGAGCAGCGTGTCGATGCGGCCGGCGACGTCGTCGTGGCCGGCGACGGTGGCGAAGACGCGGAGGTTCTCCGCGCCCGAGAGGGACGGATAGAACGCCGGGCTCTCGATGAGCGCCCCGACACGGGGCAGGTACGCGGCCGGGTCGTCGATCGGGCGGCCGAGCACGGTGCCGGTGCCGCCGCTGCGGCGGACGAGACCGAGCAGCATCGCCATCGTCGTCGTCTTGCCGGCGCCGTTGGGGCCGACGAACCCGGCGATGACGCCGGCGGGCAGCTCGAGGTCGAGGTGGTCGACGACCGTGCGATCGCCGTAGCGCTTCGTGAGTCCGGTGACGGACACGGCGTTGGTGGTGGTCATGCCGTCCATCGTCCGCGTCGCTGCGGCCGCCGTCGTCGCCCGGGCGGAGGCTCGCGCGCTACTCCGCGCGTGGTACCCGCGTCAGTGCTGCCAGCCGGGTCGCACGAGTCCGGACTCGTACGCGAACACGACGAGCTGGGCGCGGTCGCGCGCGGCGAGCTTCACCATGGCCCGACTCACGTGCGTCTTCGCCGTCGCCGCGCTCATGACGAGGCGCTCGGCGATCTCGTCGTTGGTCAGCCCGGCGCCGACCAGGGCGACCACCTCGCGCTCGCGGTCGGTGAGGGCGTCGAGGGCGGGGACCCGTGACGGCTCCTTGGCGCGGGTCGCGAACTCCTCGATGAGCCGCCGCGTGATCGACGGCGACAGCAGCGCGTCGCCGGCGACGACGGCGTGCACCGCCCGCACGAGCTCGGCGGGCTCGGTGTCCTTGACGAGGAAGCCGTTGGCGCCGATGCGGATCGCCTCGAAGACGTACTCGTCGAGGTCGAAGGTCGTGAGGATGACGACGCGCACGTCGTGCAGGCGGTCGTCCTCTGCGATGCGCCGGGTCGCCTCGAGCCCGTCGGTGTGCGGCATGCGGATGTCCATGAGGACGACGTCGGGCCGGTGCTCGAGCGCGAGACGCACCGCCGCGTCGCCGTCGGCCGCCTCGCCGACGACCGTGACGTCGTCCTGCGCGTCGAGCAGGGCGCGGAACCCGGCCCGCACGAGCGCCTGGTCGTCGGCGATGACGACGTCGATCACGTCGGCAGTTCCGCTCGGACGCGGAAGCCCCCGCCGTCGGGTCGGGGCCCGGCGTCGACCGTCCCGCCGAGGGCTGCGGCCCGCTCGCGCATGCCGGCGAGGCCGTTGCCCGGCTCGACGTCGCCCTCGCCGTTGGCGCCGGTGCCGTCGTCGACGACCTCCACCGTGATGCCGCCGCCTGGGCCGGCGTTCGCGAGGCGGACGGTCGCGTGCCGCGCGTGGGCGTGGCGGGTCACGTTCGTGAGCGCCTCCTGCACGATGCGGTAGGTCGCGAGCTCGACCGCCGGTGCGACGGCCGGGAGCTGGTCGGGGCGTTCGAGGCGCACGTCGAGCCCGCTGGCCCGGACGGTGTCGACGAGGTGGTCGAGGTCGGCGAGCGTCGGTGCGGGCGCGCGGGGCGCGCCGGCGTCCGTGGCACCGCGCAGCAGGTCGAGCGCGGTCCGCAGCTCGTGCAACGCATCGCGGCTGGCGGCCTTGATGTGCGTCAGGGCCGGACGCGCCTGGTCCGGCTGCTCGTCGAGCAGGTGCAGCGCCACGCTGGCCTGCACGTTGATGAGCGAGATGTGGTGGGCGAGGACGTCGTGCAGCTCCTGGGCGAGCGCGAGCCGTTGCTCGCCCTGCGCCCGCCGCCGCTCGTCGGCGAGGCGCTCCCGGCGGGTGCGCACGACCTCGGCGACGGCGACGACGCCGACGAGCCACCCGACGACGAACCCGAGGTGCCCGAGACCCGCGTCGCGGTCGGCGACGACGAACCCGGCGAAGGCCATGCCGGCCAGTACCCACGTCTGGCGCCGCAGCCCTGCCTGCACGGCGACGAACAGGGCGACGACGGCGCTGACGAAGACCGGGCCGTAGGCGTAGCCGCGAGCGACGTAGAGGTCGGCGGCGGCGGTGCTCACCGCAACGGCGACGAGGGGGTGGCGGTCGCGGAACGCGAGTGCGGCGGGGCCGGCGAGCGCGAGCGCGATCGCCAGCGCGTCGAGGTCCCGGAACCCCGGCTGGTTGCGGGACGCCCCGAACGTGCCCGCGACCTGGAACGCGGCGAGCCCGAGCGCGGTCAGCCACACCCCGGCGCGCGTCCTCGGCTCCATGCCCACGACGGTACGCGTGGCGCCGCGCCGCGGCGTCAGCCCGGAGGCGCAGCGGCGGCTACGCCCGTGGTCGTACGAGCACCCCCCGCTTTCGTTGCATGAAACGAAAGCGGTGCCCCTGGCCCCCGATTCCGTTGCTCGGCGCCCGTCACGCCAGGGTCACGTCGAGTGCCAGCGTCAGGCAGCGGCAGGCGCCGCCGGCCTTCTGGAACTCGCCCATGTCGAGGACGACGACGTCGAAGCCCCACGCCTCGAGCTGCCGCCCGACGTCGACCGGGCATGTCGGCATGACGACGGTCGAACCGACGACGACCGAGTTGCAGGCGAACGCGAACACGGCGTCGTCGTCGAGCACGAGTGGCTCCGGGACCAGGGACTCGATCACGCGGCGGCCGTACGCGTCCCACCCCACCGGCGCGACGAGGGCGCGGCGATCGTCGAGCGGGCAGAACGTGATGTCGAGGTGGTACAGCCGCGGGTCGACGAGCTCGACCGCCCGGACGGCCGCGCCGGTGAGCGTCGACACGTACGCGTGGGCGGCGGCGTCGGAGCGCCATCGGTAGCCCGACACCAGCACGCCGCCGAACGGCAGCGCGTCGCCGGCACCCTCGTGCGACACGCCGGGCGGCAACTCGTCGATCGTGAACCCGTGCGACGAGAACCACTCGACGTAGTGCGGCACCTCGGCCTGGCGCTCGACGAACCGGAAGCGCGAGGGCACGAACTGCGTGCCGTTCACCAGCCCGGCGTTGGCGGTGAAGACCATGTCCGGGACGCCGGGGTGCGGGTCGAGCAACTCGATGTCGGCACCGGCGGCCCGCAGCGTCGCGACCAGCGACTGCCACTGTGACCGGGCACGGTCGAGGTCGACGGCGACCTCCGTGTGCATCCACGCGTTGATCTCGTACAGCACGCCGAAGTGCTCCGGCGGGCACATCAGGAAACGGCGGCCCCACTCCAACCCCGACCCCATCGTGCGTTCGGTCACGTCGGCCGCCTAGAGCGCCCCGAACTCACCGAAAGCACGCTCAGTCGGCGCCGCACAACCCGTCGACGAGGTCGCGCAGGAACAGGCCGACGTCGGTGACGAGCCCGAGCGCCTGGTGCGAGCCGCGGTCGGCGAGCTTCGTGACGACCGCCTGGTTGATGTCGACGCAGTACGTCTCGACGCCGGCGGGCAGCAGGTTGCCCGTGGCGATCGCGTGCAGCGTCGACGCCAGCATCAGCGCGACCGCGACCCCGGGCAGCAGCGCCCGCATGGCGTCGGCGGCGTCGACGACGTCGGTGTGGACGTCGGGCAGCGGGCCGTCGTCGCGCACCGACCCGCCGAGGACGAACGGCACGCCCCGCTGCACGCACTCGTACATCACGCCGCCCGTCACGAACCCGTCGCCGACGGCGGCGGCGATCGACCCGCGCCGGCGCACCTCGTTGATCACGCGCAGGTGGTTGGCGTGGCCGTGCTCGACCGGGGCGCCCTCGTGCACCGACACGCCGAGCGACGTCCCGAGCACGTTCGACTCGATGTCGTGCGTGGCGAACCCGTTGCCGGCGAACAGCACGTCGACCCAGCCGTCACGCACGAGACGGGCGACGTCCGGCCCGGCACCGGTGTGGATCACCGCCGGGCCGCACACCGCGAGGACCTTGCCGCCGGCGGCCTTCGCGTCGCGCACCCGGTCGACGACCCGCGAGACGAGCAGCGCCTTGGGCTTCTCCGACGACACCTCCGACGCCATGAACTCGAACGGCGTCACACCACGCGGCTTCTCCGGCGCCGTCACCCGCACGCCGTCGAAGCCGACGACGATGCGGTCGCCGCGCGCCACGCGGTGCATCGGCGTCGTCCGCGCGACGGCGGTGCCGCCTTCGGACGACACGACGACGGCACAGTCCATCTCCGGCCGTTCGACGTCGACCCACCGCCCGCCGACGCGCACCTGCGTCGGGAGGTTCGTCGTGGAGTAGAAGCCAGCCGGCAGCACGCCGTCGACATCGGCGGGGACGACCTCGGCGTCGGTCTGCGACTCGAGGTTGACGCCGTGCACCTGGAGCTCCTCGAGCAGCAGTTCGAGCGAGGCGTCGTCGGTCGCGGTGATCTCGATGCGGGCAAGGCTGTGGTCCGTCGCGGTGCGGCCCATGTCGAAGTCGACGATGCGGTAGTCGGCGCCGGCGTCGACGATGGCGTCGAGGACCTTCGGAAGCAGCAGCGAGTCGACGATGTGGCCGCGCAGCTCGACCGTCTCACGGGCGGTCATCGGCCACCTCCACCGGCACCTCGTCGGCGCCGACCGTCGGCTCGGGCTTCGGCCGGCCGCGGTGCTCGTCCCACAGGTCGCGCCCGATCACCTGGATGATGCCGCCGGCGGGGATTGCGAGCAGCGCGCCCACGACGCCGAGCAGCTCGACACCGACGAGCACGCTCACCAACACGAGCAGCGGGTTGAGCGCGACCGTGCGGGCCATGATCGTCACCTGCAGCACGTGGTTCTCGAACTGCTGGTACACGACGTAGAAGATCACGATGCCGATTCCCGCCGGCACGGAGTGCAGGAAGGCCACCGCGATCGTCGGGATGGCGCCGAGCGTGGCGCCGACGAGCGGGATGAGGTCGGCGAACGCGACCCACAGCGAGAGCACGCCGCGGAACGGCACGTCGGCGACCCAGAGCGCGACGTACGTCGCGATGCCCGCGATCACGCTGATCAGCAGGTTGCCGAACATGTAGCCGGTGATGGCGCGCGCGCAGTCGTTGGCGACGCGCCGCACCCGTTCACGGTGCGGTGGTGAGAGCGCGTTGAGGAACCCCTGCAGCATGTCGGGGCCCTCGACGAGCATGAGGAACGCGAGGACGAGGATCGTCACGAACGCGGCGACGAAGCTGGCTGCCTTCGGCGCGTTCTTCAGCGCGATCTTTCCCGCGCCCGACGCGAACTCCTGGAGCCGGTCCTGGTTGTCCTCGACCCACTGGTCGAGCTTGTACTTCTTGACGAGCTTGCCCGCGGGTCCCTTGCCGGCCTTGGCGTCCTCGACGTAGGTCGGGAAGCGGTCGGCGAACGTCTGGCTCTGGTCGACGATCGGCCGGATGAAGGCGTACATCATCGCCGAGAACAGCGAGAAGCCGACGATGAACACGATCAGCGTCGACAGCCCGCGACGGATCTTCGCCCGGTGCTCGAGGAAGTCGACCGCGGGGTTCAGGACGACGGCGAGGAACGCGGCGATGGCGAACCAGCCGATGATCTTGTGGAGCTCGCGGACGATCACGATGGCGGCGAGCGTTCCGAGCACGACAGCCACCGTCGCGAAGATCGTGCGCCACGGGACCGGCCGGGCGGGGGGTCCGGCTGGTTGAGGCTCCATCGAAGGCGAACGCTAACGTCCGTCGGCCATGGGGCAGTCGATCACCGTGACCGAGAAGCGCGGCCTGCGCCACGACGTCGCCCGGTTCGAGCTCAACCGGAGCCTCACCGGGATGGGGCACGAGGTGTACCGGTCGCGGGAGGACGCGGTCGGGACCCGCCCGCCCGACGAGCTCGCCCGCCGGCTGTTCGACCGCGGCGGCATCGAGACGGTCCACGTCTACTCGAACATGGTGACGATCGACCTCGCGCCCGGCGCCGACACGAGCGGCATCGCCGACCTCATCCGCGACCTCTTCCTGTATTACCGCGAGGGCGTCACACCGGCCACCCCGTAGAGCGGGTAGACAGGGGCGCGATGTCACGGCCCTGGGAGGCGGTGCTCGAGCGCCTCGACGACGCGGCGAAGCTCATCGGCCTGGACGAGGACGTCCACCAGATCCTCCGGCGGCCCAAGCGCATCCTCGAGGTCGCCGTCCCCGTGCGCATGGACGACGGGCGCGTCGAGGTGTTCCAGGGCTGGCGCGTGCACCACGACACGACGCGCGGCCCGGCGAAGGGCGGCATCCGCTTCCACCCCGACGTGGACGCCGACGAGGTGTCGGCGCTGGCGGCGTCGATGACGCTCAAGTGCTCGGTCGTCGACATCCCGTTCGGCGGCGGCAAGGGCGGTGTGCGCTGCGATCCGCGCTCGTTGTCGCTCGGCGAGCTCGAGCGGCTCACCCGCCGCTACACGTGGGAGATCATGCCGCTGCTCGGGCCCGACAAGGACGTGCCCGCGCCCGACGTCAACACCGACGGCCGGGTGATGGCGTGGTTCTACGACACGATCTCGATGGCGCTCGGCGAGACGGTGCCGGGCGCGGTGACGGGCAAGCCGCTGTCGCTCGGTGGGACGCGTGGGCACGCGGGCGCGACGTCGTCGGGCGTGCTGACCGTGACGCGCGCCGCGTTCGGCGAGCTCGGCATGGCGATGACGGGGTCGCGTGCGGTGATCCAGGGCTTCGGCAAGGTCGGTGGGCCGCTGGCCTTCCTCCTGTCGTCCGCGGGCATGCGCGTCATCGCCGTCGCCGACATCGGCGGCGCGGTGCACAACAGCGGTGGCCTCGACCCCAGCGATCTCGCCGACCACGTCGCCCGTGAGGGAACCGTTGCGGGGTTCGCCGGTGGCGAGCCGATCAGCGAGGCGGACATGTGGGCGCTGCCGTGCGAGCTGGCGATCCCCGCCGCGCTCGACAACGCCATCGACGACACCGTCGCGTCGACGCTCGGCGCCAAGGTGGTGGTCGAGGCGGCGAACGGACCCACGACAACGGAGGCCGATCCTGTCCTCGAGCGTCGGGGGATCGTCGTCGTCCCCGACATCCTGGCGAACGCCGGGGGCGTGACGACGTCGTACTTCGAGTGGGCGCAGAGCCGGCAGGGCTACGCCTGGGACGAGGGGCTCGTCGCCGAGCGCCTGCGCACCGTCATGGACACGGCGTTCCGCGAGGTGTGGGCGAAGGCCGACGCCCTCGGCGTCCCGCTGCGACGGGCGGCGTTCGCGCTCGCCGTCGAGCGGGTCGCCGAGGCCATCGAGGCCCGCGGCCTGTTCCCGTAGCAACGCCCATCCGGGCTTTCGGTGAGTGAGGCCTGCCAGAGGAGGCCCAACTCACCGAAAGCGGCGGGTGTCGTGGCTACAGCTGCAGCGACTTCACCTCGAGGAACTCCTCGAGGCCGAACTTGCCGAGCTCTCGTCCGTGGCCGGACTGCTTGTAGCCGCCGAACGGGGCCAGCGCGTTGAACGCACCGCCGTTGATCTCGACCTGGCCGGTGCGGATCCGGCGGGCGACCTTCTGCGCCCGCTCGGGGTCACCCGACCACACGCCGCCGGCGAGCCCGTACACCGTGTCGTTGGCGATCTCGACGGCCTCGTCCTCGGTGTCGTACGGCAGGATCGACAGCACCGGGCCGAAGATCTCCTCCTGCGCGATCGTCATGTCCGAGCGCACGTCGGAGAACACCGTCGGCTGGACGTAGAAGCCCTTGGTCTTGTCGGCGGGCTGCTCGGCGCCGCCCACGACGAGCTTCGCCCCCTCCTCGACGCCCTTGTTGATGTAGCCGCGCACGCGGTCGCGCTGGACGGCCGACACCAGCGGGCCGAGGCCGAACGAGTTCGGGTCGGACGGGTCGACGAGCGGGAAGTTGGCGACGGTGCGCGCCGCGATGTCCTCGGCCTCGGCGAGCTTCGACCGCGGCACGAGCATGCGCGTCAACGCGGAGCACGTCTGGCCGGAGTTGAGGAAGCACTTGCCGACGCCGTCGCTCACGGCCTTCTCGAGGTCGGCGTCGTCGAGGATGACGTTCGGGCTCTTGCCGCCGAGCTCGAGCGCGACGCGCTTGACCGTCGCCGCGGCCACCTCGCTCACCCGCTTGCCGGCGCGCGTCGAACCGGTGAACGACACCATGTCGACGCCGGGGTGCGCAGCGATGGCCTCGCCGACGACGGGACCGGTGCCGGTGACGAGGTTGAACACGCCCGCGGGCAGCCCGACCTCGTCGATGATCTCGGCGAGGATGAACGCGTTGAGCGGCGCGACCTCGCTCGGCTTCAGCACGACGGTGCAGCCGGCAGCGAGAGCGGGCGCGACCTTCGCTGCGATCTGGTGCAGCGGATAGTTCCACGGCGTGATGCAGCCGACGACGCCGACCGGCTCGCGAACGACGAGCGAGTTGCCGACCTTCTCCTCCCAGGCGAAGTCGTCGATCAACCCGGGCATCGAGCCGAACGTCGCCATGGGCAGGCCGGCCTGGATGATCTTCGAGAGCGTGAGCGGCATGCCGACCTCGCCGGCGATCGTCGCCGCGATCTCGTCCATGCGCGCCTGCAGTCCCTCGGTGATGCGCTGGAGGTACTTGCCCCGCTCCTCCTTCGGCGTCTGCGACCACTCGTCGAACGCGGCCCGGGCCGCCTGGACCGCCTTGTCCACGTCGTCGGCGGTGCCCTCGGGGATCCGGCCCATCACCTCCTCGGTCGCCGAGTCGATGACGTCGATCGTGTTCGACCCCGCCGACGGGACCCATGATCCGCCGATGTAGAGCCGGTCTCGGTCCTGCATGCGCTTCTCCCTCGGGCTCGGTGCGTCGTTGTGCGTTGCCGACCATTCTTAGTACCGCACGTCCGGTACGCTCCACGGCGTCGGAGGGGAGTACCCCGTTCGCGGCGCTGTCGTCATCACGGTCCTGTGCGGACTCGGCGGCGCCGGCCACTTCGGTGGCGGGGGAGACCTTCGGCTGATCGTCACTCGAATCTGTACGACCAGCCGGAGGAGACCTTCTCGTGGACGTGCCGTTGTGGGCCTGGGGCGCGGTCGGCGCGCTCATCGTGGCCATGCTGTTGCTCGACCTGTTCGTGTTCCACCGCGAGGCACACGAGGTCACGATGCGGGAGGCGGCGACGTCGAGCGCGATGTGGGTCGCGCTCGGGCTGGCGTTCGGCGCCGTCGTGTGGATGGTGTGGGGCGGCGACCGGGCCGGCGAGTACTACGCCGGCTACCTGATCGAGAAGAGCCTCTCGGTCGACAACATCTTCGTCTTCGCGCTGCTGTTCTCGTTCTTCGCGGTGCCGGCGGCATACCAGCACCGCTTGCTGTTCTGGGGCGTGCTCGGCGCGCTCGTCTTCCGGGGCCTGTTCATCGCCGCCGGGGCCGCGCTGCTCGAGAACTTCCACTGGGTGATCTACGTGTTCGGCGGCTTCCTCGTGTGGACGGGTGTGCGAATGGCCCGGCACGGCGACGCCGAGGTCCACCCCGAGCGCAACCCGATGCTGCGGCTGTTGCGGCGGGTGATGCCCGTGACCGACTCGTACGTCGGCACGCGCTTCTTCGTCCGCCGCGACCGTCGCACGTGGGCGACCCCGCTCTTCGCGGTGCTGGTCGCGATCGAGACGACCGACGTGCTGTTCGCCGTGGACTCGATCCCCGCCATCTTCGCCGTCACCGACGAGGCGTTCCTCGTGTTCACGTCGAACGCGTTCGCGATCCTCGGACTGCGGGCGCTCTACTTCCTGCTCGCCGGGTTGATGGACCGCTTCGTGTACCTCAAGTACGGGCTGGCGGCGATCCTCGTGTTCGTCGGGGTGAAGATGCTGCTCGTCGACGTGTGGCACATCCCGATCGCCCTGTCGCTGGCGGTGATCGCCGCCGTGCTGGGGGTGTCCGTCGCGCTGTCGCTGCGCGTGACGCGCGCCGAGTCGGAACCGGTTCTGGTACCTGGAACGGCGCCGAACGGGCCCCGCTCCAGGTACCAGAACGACGAGGGTGTGCCTCTTGACTGAGGCGAACGTGTGTTCGGTACAGTCTGGGTGTGGTTGCGGTGCGGGCGGCAGCCCCCGATCCTCGTCAGCTGCGTGAGGCGGCCGACCGGGCGCGCCCGGTCGTGCTCGCCGGCGAGCGGGTGCTGCCGGTCGTGCCGGCGCTCGCACCGCTGTTCCCCGACGGTGGCCTCCGCCGGGGGTCGACGGTGTGCGTCGGCGGCGGGCCGGCGGCGTCGTCGCTGGCGCTCGCCGTCGTCGCCGCGGCGTCGTCGCTCGGGTCGTGGTGCGCGGCCGTCGGGTGGCCGTCGCTGGGTGTCGCCGCCGCGTCCGAGCTCGGCGTGGCGCTCGAGCGCTTCCCGCTCGTCGCGTGGCCGTCGGGCGCGGCGCCGTCCGAGGGACCGACGATCGTGGCCGCGCTGCTCGACGCGTTCGACGTCGTCCTCGTGCGGGCGCCGGGCCGCCCGGGTCGCGGGCTGCGGCTCGGCGACGCGCGCCGGCTGTCGGCCCGGGCGCGCGAGCGGGGCGCGGTGCTGGTCCACGTCGGTGCCGACGTCGAGGGCGCCGACGTGCGGTTGACGACGGAGCGCCCCGAGTGGCACGGCCTCGGCGACGGGCACGGCCACCTCACCGGTCGGGTCGTCGATGTCGTGGCTGGCGGGCGCGGTGCCGCGTCGCGCGAACGGCGCGTGCGCGTGTGGTTGCCCGCCCCCGACGGCGGCGGGGTTGCGCTCGCCGAGCTCGCATCCTCCAACACACTCGCGGTTTTCAGGCCGCGAGAGGCCGAAAAACGCGAGGGTGTTGGAGGATCGCGATGAACGCTGCGATGAGGACGCTCGTCGTGTGGTGCCCGGACTGGCCCGTCGCCGCCGCCGGGTTCCGCAGCAGCGACGACCCCGTCGTCGTCGTCGAGGGCAACCTCGTCGTCGCGTGCTCGGCGGCGGCGCGCCACGACGGCGTGCGCGTCGGGCTGCGACGGCGCGAGGCGCAGGGCCGCTGCCCCGAGGCGACCGTCGTCCCCGCCGACCCGTCCCGCGACGCCCGCGCGTTCGAGCCGGTCGTGACCCACCTCGAGCGCACGTTCGTCCCCGCCGTCGAGGTCCTGCGGCCGGGCGCGTGCGCGTTCCCGACGCGGGGGCCGTCGCGCTACTTCGGCGGTGACGGCGCGCTCGTCGAGCGGGTCCACGCCACCGTCGCCGAGGTCGACGTCCACGCCAGGGTCGGCATCGCCGACGGCGTGTTCGCGGCGACGCTCGCCGCCCGCCGCGGCAGGGTCGTCGAGCCCGGTCGCTCGGCCGCGTTCGTGGCGCCGTTCGGCGTCGACGTCCTCGGCGCGACTCGCGCCGACCTCGTCGACCTCCTCCGCCGGCTGGGCATCCGCACCCTCGGCGACCTCGCCGCGCTGCCCGCCACGGACGTCCTCGCCCGCTTCGGCCCCGAGGGCGCCGTCGCCCACCGGCTCGCCAGCGGCGGCGACGAGCGCCCGCTCGCCGTGCGCACACCGCCGCCCGATCTCGTCGTCAGCGTCGAGCTCGACCCACCGGTCGAGCGGGTCGACCAGGCCGCGTTCGCCGCCAAGGCGCTCGCCGACGACCTCGCCGCCCGCCTCGCCGCCCGCGGCCTGGCGTGTGCCCGCATCGTCGTCGAGGCCGAAACCGAGCACGGCGAGTCGCTGTCGCGGCTGTGGCGCCACGACGGCGCGCTCACGCCGGCGGCGATGGCCGAGCGGGTCCGCTGGCAGCTCGACGGGTGGCTCACCGCTCGCGGCGGTGCCGAGTTCGCCCACCTCGGCGGCATCACGCTCCTTCGCCTCGCCCCCGACGAGACGCACGCCGACACCGGACGCCAGCAGGGGTTCTGGGGCGGTGGGGCCGCCGGTGACCGGGCCGCCCGGGCCCTCGCCCGCGTCCAGGGGCTGCTCGGTCCCGACGCCGTGGCCACCGCGGTCGCCGCCGGCGGCCGGAGCCCGGTAGATCGGGCGGCGCTCGTCCCCTGGGGCGACCCGCGTGAGCCCCCGCTCACCCGTCCCCCCGACCCGCCGTGGCCGGGGACGATCCCGGAGCCCGCACCGGCCACGGTCCACCAGATCGCGGTGCCGGCCGACGTCGTCGACGACGCCGGCACCGCACTCACCGTCGGCGGTCGCGGCCTGCCGACCGGCGCGCCGTGTCGCCTCTCGATCGCGGGAGGCGCATGGAAGGCGGTCACGGCCTGGGCCGGCCCGTGGCTGCTCGACGAGCGGTGGTGGGACGGTGCCACCCACCGCCGCCGCGCCCGATGGCAGGTCGTCACCGCCGACGGTGCCGCCCACCTGCTGTTCGTCGAGGGAGGGAGGTGGTCGGTCGAGGCCACGTACGACTGAGCGTTTGCCGAGCGTCCCGGATCGGTAGCACGTCTCCTCATGGAGCGAGTGGCCGTCGCACTCGATCTCGTGTGGATCGGCCTGTGCATCGCCGCCCGCAAGCTCGCCGACGGCGCCGCACTGGTGGCGTCGGCATCCGCGGAGGCGGCGTCGGCGGTGCGCGACGCGGTGGGCACGCTCGCCGGCCCACCGGCGCGAAGCATCGGCCGGCACGTCACCGCGTCGGCGCGGTTCGCCCGCCGGCGCGCGCCCGACGTGACGGTGAAGGGGATGCTGGCCGGTGCCGCCGTCGAGCACCGCGCCCGGCGAACCGCGAGGAAGACGGCGCACGCGGCGAGGCCGGCGACCTCCGTCGTCGCCGACGCGGCCGGCGGGATCGCCAAGCGCCTCCCCGCGCTGGGCATCGCCGCGGTCGTCGTCGGGCTCGTCGTCACCCAGCTCCCGCGCCCGGCGCTGAACCTCGCCGCCCACTTCGTCGAGGACGACGTGAAGCAGAAGGGGTTCGAGCCGCTCGCCCAGCGCAGCCGCGTCGTCGCCGCCGACGGCGAGACCATCACGACGCTGCACGGCAAGTTCGACCGCGAGGTCGTGCCCTACGACCGGATCCCGAAGGATCTCGTGCACCTCGTCCTCGCCGCCGAGGACAAGGACTTCTGGACGCACGACGGCTACGACCTCGCCGGCATGAGTCGCGCGCTCATGGCCGACATCCGCGCCGGCGGCGTGGTCCAGGGTGGCTCGACGATCACGCAGCAGCTCGCCAAGCAGAACTTCGTCGGCGACCAGCAGTCGTTCGTCCGCAAGGGCAAGGAGGTCGTCTACGCCGTCGCGCTCGAGGACGAGTTCCCGAAGCGGAAGCTGCTCGAGCGCTACCTCAACCAGGTGTACTTCGGTGCCGGCGCGTACGGCGTGTCCGCCGCCGCGCAGGAGTTCTTCGGTGTCCCCGTCGAGAAGCTCACCGTCGCGCAGGGCGCGCTGCTCGCCGGCCTCATCCACTCGCCCTCCGCGCTCGACCCACGCGCGCACCCGGACGCGGCGAAGACACGGCGCAACGAGGTCCTGCGGGCCGCGGCCCGTGAGCGACTCGTCGCCAGGGACAAGGTGACCGACGCCCTGCGGCAGCCGCTCGGCGTGCAGCCGCCGCCGAAGCCGCTGCCCGACTCGCCGCTCGTCGAGACGATCAAACGGGCGTTCCTCGCCAACGACGCGTTCGGCGCGACGCGAGCGGAGCGCGTCGACAAGCTGTTCCGCGGCGGGCTCACGATCCAGACGACGCTCGATCCCAACCTGCAGCGCGCCGCCGAGAACATCGTCCGCTCGCGCTTCCCCGATCCCAACGGCCCGACCGGTGCGATCGCCAGCGTCGACCCTCGCAGCGGCGCGATCCGGGTGCTGTTCGGCGGCGCCGACCAGCGCTTCGACCTTGCCGCGCAGGGACGCCGCCAGCCGGGCAGCTCGTTCAAGCCGTTCACCGCCGTCGCCGCGCTCGAGAACGGGATCCCGCCGACGGTGCAACTGCCGGGCACCGGACCGGTCACGCTCGACTACGGCGGGCCCGACAAGTGGACGGTCGACAACTACGAGGGCGAGAGCATGGGCGGCAACATCGACATGCGCGAGGCGCTCGTGCACTCGGTCAACACCGCCTTCGCCACACTCGCGGTGCAGGTCGGTACCGACAAGATCGTCGACGCGGTGAAGCGCTTCGGCTTCGACGTCGACCGCGACCTCGGCCCGCCGTCGGCGCGCGGTCCCGCGGTGGCGCTCGGCGGGCTCGCGCACGGCGTGTCGCCGCTCGAGATGGCGTCGGCGTACGGGACGTTCGCGACCGGCGGCGTGCACCACGAGCCGTTCCTCATCGCGCGCGTCCTCGACTCCGACGGCCACGAGATCTACGCGCACAAGGACGCGGCGACGACGGCGATCTCGCCCGACATCGCCGGCCAGGTGGTGTCGATGATGCAGGACGTCGTGCGCCGGGGCACGGGTACGTCCGCGCAGCTGCCGGGCTGGGAGCCGTTCGGCAAGACCGGGACGACGCAGGACAGCGCGGACGCGTGGTTCGTCGGCGGCGTGCCGTCGCTGGCGACCGCGGTGTGGTCCGGGCACGCGGTCGGTCGGGTGCCGATGCCGCGCGCGACGGGCGGCACCGTCGTTGCGCCGCTGTGGCGCGACTTCATGGTGACGGCGCTCGCCGGTGTCGCTCCCGAGCCGTTCCCGTTCCCGGTCGCCCCGCCGGTCCTGGCCCCGCCCCCGGCCTCTGCCTCTCCCTCTGCGCGTTCGGTGACGTCGGCCCGCTCTGCGGTACCCAACTCACCGAAACCCCAGGGGGGGAAGCGGCACGGCCACTAGCGCTGACGCTGGCGTAGACGAACACACGTTCGATACCGTGGCGACATGGGGTTCAACAACCCCGAGATGCCGTGGAGCGAGCTCGAACGGCGGCTGAGCGGGCGCCCACCGGGCCCGAACGGAGACGCGCCGACGTCGTGGAAGCGCACGCCGTACACGCCACCAGCCGACATCTCGTCGGGACCGCGGCGACGACAGCACGGCGAGGTCCCCTACGCCGAGCTGCACTGCCACTCGAACTTCAGCTTCCTCGACGGGGCGTCGCATCCCGAGGAGCTGGCCGAGGAGGCGACCCGGCTCGGTCTCGAGGCGCTCGCCCTCACCGACCACGACGGGCTCTACGGCATCGTGCGGTTCGCCGAGGCCGCGCGCGAGGTCGGCCTGCCCACCGTCTTCGGCGCCGAGCTGACGCTCGACCTCCCCAGGGCGCAGGTCGGCGAGCCCGACCCCGCCGGGCGTCACCTCGTCGTCCTCGCCCGCTCGCCCGCCGGCTACGCGCGCCTCGCCCGCGTCATCAGCAGTGCGCACCTGAGGGGCGGGGAGAAGGGCCTTCCCAAGCTCGGATTGTCCGAGCTGGCGGCGGCGGCGCCGAAAGGTGACTGGGCCGTGCTCACCGGGTGCCGAAAGGGCACCGTCCCCGCCGCGCTCACGGACGACGGACCGGCCGCGGCGGCGCGCGCACTCGCCGACCTCGTCGTGGCGTTCGGTCAGCACAACGTCTTCGTCGAGCTGTGGGACCACGGCGACCCGCTCGACTCCGCTCGCAACGACCAACTCGTCAGGCTTGCGCAACATGCCGGCGTCGAGGTCGTCGCCACCGGCAACGTCCACTACCACGCGCCGAGGCGACGACGGCTGGCGACGGCGATGGCCGCGGTGCGCGCGCGGCGCAGCCTCGACGAGATCGACGGCTGGCTCCCCGCCGGTCCGGGCGCGCACCTGCGCAGCGGCAGCGAACAAGCGCGGCGCTTCATCCGCTACCCCGGCGTCGTCGAGCGGGCCGCCGAGCTCGGCCTCGCCTGCGCGTTCGACCTGAAGCTCGTCGCGCCGAACCTGCCACCGTTCCCGTGTCCGGACGGCCTCACCGAGATGCAGTACCTCCGCCGGCTCGCCGAGGACGGTGCGCACAAGTACTACGGCCCACGCGGCAGCAACCAGGTCCCCGGCGCGTGGGCGCAGATCGACCACGAGCTCGACGTGATCGAGGCGCTGGGTTTCCCCGGCTACTTCCTCATCGTGTGGGACCTCGTCGAGTTCTGTCGCAAGGCGAACATCTACTGCCAGGGTCGCGGCAGCGCGGCGAACAGCGCGGTCTGCTACGCGATCGGCGTCACGAAGGCCGACGCCGTCCGCCTCGGGCTGCTGTTCGAGCGGTTCCTCTCACCCGAGCGCGACGGCCCGCCCGACATCGACCTCGACATCGAGTCCGACCGGCGCGAAGAGGCGATCCAGTACGTCTACGAGCGCTACGGACGCGAGTACGCCGCGCAGGTCGCGAACGTCATCACCTACCGCCCGAAGTCAGCGGTGCGCGACATGGGCCGGGCGATGGGGCACGCGCCCGGGCAGCTCGACGCGTGGTCGAAGCAGGTCGACGGGTGGGGGCCGCTCTCGGCGACGGTCGACCACGACATCCCCGAGCCGGTGATGGACCTCGCCCGCGAGCTGCAGCACTTCCCGCGCCACCTCGGCATCCATTCGGGCGGCATGGTCATCTGCGACCGGCCCGTCGTCGAGGTGTGCCCGGTCGAGTGGGGGCGGATGCCGGGCCGCACCGTGCTGCAGTGGGACAAGGACGACTGCGCGGCGACCGGGCTCGTGAAGTTCGACCTGCTCGGCCTCGGGATGCTGTCGGCCATCCACTACGCCGTCGACCTCGTGCGCGAGCACTTCGGTGTCGACGTCGACCTCGCCACGATCCCGCAGGAGGACGCGGTCTACGCGCAGCTGTCGACGGGTGACTCCGTCGGCGTGTTCCAGGTCGAGTCGCGCGCGCAGATGGCGACGCTGCCGCGGCTGCGGCCGACGACGTTCTACGACCTCGTCGTCGAGGTCGCGCTCATCCGGCCCGGGCCGATCCAGGGCGGGTCGGTGCACCCGTACATCCGCCGGCGCAACGGGCAGGAGCCGGTCACGTACCTGCACCCGCTGCTCGAGAAGTCGCTGGCGAAGACGCTGGGCGTTCCGCTGTTCCAGGAGCAGCTCATGCAGATGGCCATCGACGTCGCCGGGTTCACGCCGGGCGAGGCCGACCAGCTGCGCCAGGCGATGGGGTCGAAGCGCTCGACCGAGCGGATGGAGCGGTTGCGGGGCCGGCTGTACGACGGCATGGCCCGCAACGGCATCACCGGCGACGTCGCCGACCAGATCTACGACAAGCTCGCCGCGTTCGCGAGCTTCGGCTTCCCCGAGAGCCACTCGGTGTCGTTCGCCTACCTCGTGTACGCGTCGGCGTGGCTGCGCCACCACTGGCCGGCGGCGTTCTGCGCCGCCCTGTTGAACGCGCAACCGATGGGGTTCTGGTCGCCGCAGTCGCTGGTCGGCGACGCCCGGCGGCACGGCGTCGTCGTGCGAGGCCCGGATGTGAACCTGTCGTCGGCGGTCGCCACGCTCGAAGACGGCGGCGAGGTCGTGCGCCTCGGTCTGTCGTACGTGCGCCACGTCGGCGCCGACCTGGCCGAGCGCATCGCCGCCGGCGCGCCCTACGCGTCGATGGAGGACCTCGTGCGTCGCGTCGGTCCACCGGCGGACGCCATGGAGGCGCTGGCCACCGCGGGTGCGTTCTCGTCCTTCGAGCACGTCGGTGGGGACCGCCGCGCCGCGCTCTGGACCGCGGGCGCCCTGGCCGAGGCCGGACCCGACCGCCTCGCCGGCGTCGTCACCGGCGTCGACGCGCCCGCGCTGCCGGGCATGTCCGACGCCGAGCTCACCGACGCCGACCTCTGGGCCACCGGCGTGTCACCCGACTCGCACCCGATGGTGCACGTGCGCGCCGACCTCGACCGCCTCGGCGTCCTCACCGCCGCCGCGCTGTCGTCGGTCGAGGACGGGACGCGGGTGCGTGTCGCCGGCGTCGTCACCCACCGCCAGCGACCGGCCACGGCTTCGGGCACGACGTTCCTCAACCTCGAGGACGAGACCGGCCTGGTCAACGTGATCTGCTCGGTCGGGCTGTGGTCGAGGAACCGCCGCGTCGCCCGCTCGTCGCCCGCCCTCGTGATCCGGGGCGTCGTCGAGTCCGCCGAGGGCGTCGTCAACTTCGTCGCCGACCGGATCGAGCCACTCCCGATGACGGGCCCGATCCGGTCACGCGACTTCCGTTGACGCCGGCGGCGATCGGCGTACCGTCGCCGGCAATGAAGGCGCTGATCGCCCTCGCCATCGTCGCCGCCCTCGGCTGGCTCGGGTACGACCACGTGAAGAAGGCGGACGTGAAGGCGCCCGCGCCCGTGCAGGTGAACGTCCAGATGCCCCAGCCGCTCGGCGGCACCGCGCCGGCGGGCGACAAGATCTACGTGCCCTAGACGTTTCGGTCGCAGGATCCGCACGGGTTCCGTGCGGATCCTGCGACCAGAAGCGCTCCGCCGCCCTACAGGCCGAGGAAGTTCGACAGGCCGCCGACGGGGTCGTCGACGGGGTGGTTCGTGTCCAGCGGGACCTGCCCGCCGTTGAACGGCTCGGTGCCCAAGACGAGCCGGGCGCCTGCGGCCGAGCCGCCGTGCGCCGCGAGGTACGACAGCTCACGGGACAGGTCGCTCACGTTGTTCGCCACGCCGTCGGGGACGCCGACGCTCAGCGTCGACAGGTCACCGAGCGCCCGACCGGCCGAGTCGAGGAACGCCGACCCCGAGTCACCCGGGATGCCGGGCGTCACGGTCGACACGCCGTGCGACCACCCGTTGCCGATGTCACCCGAGCTCGTCCCCACCTTCGGCGACAGCAGCGTGACGCCCAGGCGGAGGATCGAGTTGCCGTACGAGTACACCGACTCGCCGGCCGTCGTGCCCGACGTGTTGAGCCCGACCGGGCCGCCCCAGTGGGGGATCGACGGGTTCACGTTGGCGACGTCGGCCGGGTCGATGCGTACCAACGCGAGGTCGTTGTAGGCGCACACGTCGGGGTTGGTCTCGCCTGCCTGCTGCATGGCGATCCAGCTGTTGTAGACGAGCGTTCCCGGGTGGTTCGCGCCGAGGATCGTGACCGGCGTGCCGAGCGGGAGCGACTGCGTCGAGCAGCCGTCGGTGTCGGTGTTCGACCCCGTGCTCGAGCAGTGGGCCGCCTGGCCGATGTAGGTGTTCGTGGCGTCGGTGAAGATGAAGTTGGCGGTGCACTGTCCGCCGTTGGTGTAGGTCTGGACGCCGGGGTGGATCGTCGCGGTGGCAGCGGGTGCCCACGAGGCCGAGCCGGCGGGGGCGGCGGCCACGGTCGACACCGCGCCGGACGCCACCAGCGCGAGCGCCGCCCCGAACCCCAGCACACGGATGCGCTTCAAGCAATGTCTCCTTCGTCGGTGCCCTCCACCGGAGGAACGCACGAAGGCGCTCGGTCTTGCGCGGCCGGGCTAGATGACGCCGTCGGCGTGCAACGACGCGACCTCGTCGGCCGACAGCCCGAGCTCGGACGACAGGACCTCGTCCGTGTGCTCGCCGAGGCCCGGCAACGGCGTCTCGGGCCCCTCGGCGACCCGCGACAGCTTGATCGGGTTGCCGGGGATCAGCACCGGGTGGTCGACGCCGTCCGACCGCGGGTGCTCGACGAGCATGTCGTGGGCAATGACGTGAGGGTCACGCACGACCTCGGCGGGCTGGAAGCACGGCCCTGCGGCGATGCCCGCCTCGGACAGCGCCGCGCACGCGGCGACTCGGGACATCGCCGCCGCCCACTTCTCGATCGCCGGGCGGATCACGGCGTCGAGGTTCGCCGCCCATCCGTGACGGGTCGCGAACCTCGGGTCGTCCACCCACTCCGCGTGACCGACGAGGGCGGCCAACCGCTCGAACTGGTGCTCGCGCACGACCTGCACGACGAACCACCCGTCGGACGCGCGGAACGAGTCGAGGATGATGTTCGACCGCGCCCCGCCGCGCTCGACGCCGAGCGACCACAGGTTGGGGACGACGTCGCCCATCGACACCATCGCGTCGAGCATCGCCACATCGACGTGCTGCCCGAGCCCGGTCGCTTCCCGGTGGCGCAGCGCGGCGAGCACGCCGATGACGGCGAACAGCGCGGTGCCGATGTCGCCGAGCCCGCCCATCGGTGACGGAACGGGTGGCTGGGCGTCGGCGAACGTGAAGTCGTAGAGCCCGCACATCGCCTCGACGATCGCGGCGTAGGCCGGCCACCCGTCGTAGGGCGACGGCGCCGACGTGCCGAACCCGGAGATCGAGACGTACACGCAGCCCGGGTGCACGGCGGCGACGTCGTCGTAGCCGAGGCCGAGGCGAGTCATGGCGCCGGCCTTGAAGTTCTGCGCGAACACGTCGAAGCGCGGTGCCAGCGCCAGCACGAGCTCGCGCCCGCGGGGCGACTTCAGGTCGACCGTGATCGACCGCTTGTTGAGGTTGTTCCGGCTGAAGGTGGCGCCGACGGACTGGCCGTGCGCGTCGGTGAACGCCGGGAGTCCGGTGCGCCCGCTGTCACCGCCCGTGGGTGACTCGACCTTGACGACCTCGGCGCCGAGGCGGGCCATCAGCTGCGTGGCGAACGGGAGCGCCTGCATCTGCTCGAGCGCCAGGATGCGGACGCCGTCGAGGGGCTTGCCGAAGGGGAGTGCGGCTTCGTTGGTGACCTCGCCCAGGCGCATCGTCGCCCCACTCTAAAGACCTGACGGACCGTCAGATACGCTCGCCCACCATGGACTTCGACTTCTCCGACGAGCAGGTCGCGTTCCGCGAGGAGGTCGAGCGCTTCCTCGACGAGCACGACGACCCCGAGGTCTTCGACCTCACGCGGGAGAACATGGCGCAGATCTGCGACACGCCGAAGCGGCGTGCGTTCATGGGCAAGGTCGCCGAGAAGGGGTGGCTCGGGCTGACGTGGCCGAAGGAGTACGGCGGTGCCGCCAGCGACGGCGTCTACGAGTACCTGCTCAACGAGGCGCTGGCCGGCCGGGGCGGCCCGCAGATCGGCAAGGGCGTCGGCATCATCGGCAAGACGATCCTCGCCCACGGCAACGAGCGCCTGAAGCGGGAGTTCCTTCCGAAGATCCTCAACGCCGAGATCGAGTTCGCCGTCGGCTACAGCGAGCCGGACGCCGGCAGCGACGCGGCGTCGATGAAGCTCAAGGCCACCAAGGACGGCGACGGGTGGCGGCTCAACGGGCAGAAGACGTGGACGACGTCGGCACACTTCGCCGACTGGTACTGGCTCGGCGCCCGCACCTCCAACGAGTCCAAGCACGGCGGCATCACGCTGTTCCTCGTCCCCCTCGATCAGCCCGGGATCACCATCAAGGAGATCTGGACGATGGGCGACGAGCGCACGAACGAGGTGTTCATCGACGACGTCTTCGTCCACGACGACTACGTCGTCGGCGACGTCAACAAGGGGTTCCAGTACATCTCCGAGGCGCTCGACCTCGAGCGCTTCACGATGTTCACGTTCGCCCCCATGAAGCAGCGCGTCGACCTGTTGTGCGAGTACGTGCGCAACACGACCGTCGACGACGAGCCGCTCAAGGACGACCCCGTCGTTCGCCAGCGCATCGCCCAGCTGGTGACGCAGGCCGAGGTGACGCGGGTGATGGGTCTGCGCTTCGTCGCCGCGTCGATGAAGGGCGGTGCACCGCCGACGGTGCATGCGGCCGAGTACAAGCTGTACGCCACGGAGTTCTCCAAGCGGCTGGCGAACGCGGCGATGGATCTCGGCGCGCCCGGTTCGCAGCTGCGCGTCGGCACCACCGAGGCGCCGATGAAGGGGCGTGCGGAGTCGACGTACCGCTACACCGTCATCGACACCGTCGGCGGCGGCGGCAGCGAGATCCAGAAGAACATCATCGCCCGCCGCGGCCTCGGCCTCCCGAAGAACTTCTGATGGCCCCGACCCCCGCCCCCCACGAGCTTTCGGTGACTTCGGCCCGCTATGCGATACCCAACTGACCGAAAGCGCAGGGGGGTGGCCGCCTAGTGCTCGACGGCGTCACCGTCCTCGACCTCGCCACCGTCGGTCCCGCGGCGCGGGCGTCGCGCTGGCTGGCGGACTACGGGGCGACGGTCGTGAAGGTCGGTGCGGTGGCGTCGCGCGAGGGCGTGCAGATCGTGCCGGTGTTCTACGCGTACAGCGGGCACCGCGGGATGAAGCGGGCGGCCTTCGACCTGAAGGCGCCCGACGGACGTGAGGCGTTCCTGCGCCTGGCCGAGCGCGCCGACGTCGTCATCGAGTCGTTCCGGCCCGGCGTCGTGTCGCGGCTCGGCATCGGCTACGACGACGTGTCGGCGCGCAACCCGGGCGTCGTGTACTGCTCGACGTCGGGCTACGGCCAGGACGGGCCGCACGCGCAGTGGGCCGGGCACGACCTCAACTACCTCGCCGTCAGCGGCTTCCTCGACTGCTCACAGCCGGCCGGCGCGGGCGATGCCGCGCAGCCGCCGATCCCCGGCGTGACGATCGCCGACAGCGCGGCGGGCGGCATGCACGCGGTGATGTCGATCCTCGCCGCGCTCGTCCGCCGATCGCGCACCGGTGAGGGCGCGTACCTCGACGTGTCCGTC
>DASSOZ010000031.1:0-20758 GCA_035700105.1 Acidimicrobiales bacterium | reverse complement strand
CGTCATGACCGGTGCCCGCAACCGAGCCGCCGCCGACGTCTACGCGCTGCCGTTCGACGACGGCACGTTCGACGTGGTCCACGCCCACCAGGTGCTCCAGCACCTCGCCGATCCCGTCGCCGCGCTGCGCGAGATGGCGCGGGTCTGCCGCGCCGGCACGGGCGTCATCGCCGCGCGCGACAGCGACTACGACGCGTTCACGTGGCACCCGGCCGATCCGCTGCTCGACCGGTGGCTCGACGTGTACCGCACCGTCGCCCGCCAGAACGGGGGCGAACCCGACGCCGGCCGCCATCTCCTCGCGTGGGCGCACGCCGCCGGCCTCACCGACGTCCGTCCCAGCGCGTCCGTGTGGTGCTTCGCCACGCCCGACGACCGCGCGTGGTGGGGCGGGCTGTGGGCCGACCGGGTGACGTCGTCGGCGCTCGGCGACCAGGCCGTCGACCGCGGTCTCGCCACGCCCGACGACCTCGATGCGATGGCGGCGGCGTGGCGAAGCTGGTCAGTCGACGACGACGGCTGGTTCGCGGTCGTTCACGGCGAGATCCTCGCCCGCCCGTAGTCGACGGCGTCGACGAGGAGCGGTACGACGTCGCGCCAGTCGGCGACGATGCCGACATCACACGCGCCGAACACGAGCGCGTCGGGGTCGGTGTTGATCGCCAGCACGCAACCGGCGCCGCGCACGCCGACCATGTGGTTGAACTTCCCGGACAGGCCGACGGCGACGTAGAGCCGTGGCCCGATCGAGCGGCCGGTGATCCCGATCTGGCGCGCCCGCGGGAGCCACCCGCGGTCGGTGACCTTCCGGGTCGCGCCGAGCTCGGCGCCGAGCGCGTCGAGCAGCGGTCGAAGCTCGTCGTACTCGTCGGGCGCGACCGCGGTCCCGACACCGACGACGACGTCCGCGGCGACGAGGGCGTCGAGGTCGTCGTCGCGCCCCGCGTCGAGATGGCGGACGCGGCCGCGCGACGTCGCCTTCCGCACCTCGACGTCGATGCTCGTGTCGCCCGCTCGAGGCTCCGGCAGCGGGAGCACGCCGGGCCGCACGGTGACCATCTGCACGTCGGAGGACGCGGTGACGGCGGCGACGAGCGCGCCGCCGAACGCCGGCTTCCACCCGACGAGCCGGTCGCCCTCGACGGCGAGGTCCACGGCGTCACCCGTCAGCCCCGCGCCCAACCGGGCGGCGACGCGCGACGCGACCTCGCGACCCCACATCGTCCCCGGCGCCAGCACCGCCCACGGCCGCGTCTCGTCCACCCAGTCGCCGAGCGCGCCGGCGACGTCCTCCTCGACCGACACCCCGTCGACGCGCACGACGGCGTCGGCACCGAACGACGACAGCGCGGCCGGGGCGACGCCGTCGAACGTCACGGCGACGACGCGCCCGCCCAGCCCGGCTGCGGCGGCGAGCAGCTCGCGCGCCGTGCGCTCCCGCCGCGGCTCGACGACGACTGCGATGACCCGCGTTCCATCGCCGGCTTTCGGTGAGTTGGGTACCGCCTGGCGGGCCGTTGTCACCGAAACGTCGGAGGGGGTCGGGTCGAGCGCCCCGCGGTCGCGCAGCAGGGCGACCGCCCGCGCGACCTGCGTGTCGACCGGGCCCGACAGGACGACGCGTGACCGCTCGACCGAGAGCTGCTCCACCCGGCCGACGGACGTCGGGCTGCCGGCCTGGCCCCACGGCCCGTCGCCGAGCTCGTCCGCCGACAGGCGCCGGATCCGCGACGCGTCGACGGCGGCGCGTCCCTCGGGCGGCACCTTGGCGGGGTCGGTCAACCGCTCGGCGCACGAGAGCAACGCCGGTAGCGTCGTCGCCGCGACGACGAACCCGTCGTCGTACTCGCAGCGCGCCTGCACCGCGCCCGACCGCGCGTCGATCGACAGCTCCTTCACGCCGGCCAGGAACGGCACGTCGAGGAACTCGGCCACCTCCGGGCCGACCTGGCCCGTGTCGGCGTCGACGGAGTTGCGCCCGGCGAGCACGAGATCGAACGGGCCGCACGACCGCAGCGCGGCGGCGAGCGCCCGCGCCGTCGCCAGCGTGTCACTCCCGGCGAACGCCGGGTCGGTGATTAGCACCGCGCCATCGGCGCCCCACGCGATCGCCTCGCGGAGCACGTCGTCCGCCGGCGGCGGTCCGAGCGTGAACACGGTGCACGTCCCGCCCGACGACGCCGCGAGCTCGACGCCCTTCGCCACCGCCCGGCGGCAGTACGGGTTCATCTCGAGCTCGAGGCCCTCGCGCACGAGCCGCCCGTCGGCGCCCAGCGACATCGCCTCGAACTTCGGGACCTGCTTGACGAGGACGGCGATCCGCATAGACCCGTGCGACGCTACCGTCGCCCCCCATGTCCGCCACTCATCGCCCGTTCCGCTTCGGCGTGCAGGTCTCGAAGGCAGCCGACGCGAAGGGGTGGGCCGACCTCGCCCGCAAGACGGAGGACCTCGGCTTCTCGACGTTCACGATGCCCGACCACTTCAGCGATCAGTTCGCGCCGATCCCCGCGCTCGTGGCGGCCGCCGACGCGACCACGACGCTGCGGGTCGGGATGCTCGTGCTCGACAACGACTACCGGCACCCCGTCGTCCTCGCCAAGGAGGCGGCGACGCTCGACCTGCTGTCCGACGGCCGGCTCGAGCTCGGCCTCGGCGCCGGCTGGGAGCGCACGGACTACGAGAAGTCGGGCATGCCGTACGACCCGCCGGGCACGCGCATCGACCGCTTCCTCGAGGGGCTCACGATCGTGCGAGGCCTGTTCGCCGGTGGGCCCTACAGCTTCGAGGGCGAGCACTACACCGTCACGGACCTCGACGGGACGCCCAAGCCGGTGCAGGCGCACGTGCCGCTGCTCGTCGGCGGCGGTGGCCCCCGCATGCTGGCGCTGGCTGCGCGCGAAGCGGACATCGTCGGCGTGAACTTCGACCTTCGCTCCGGCGCGGTCGACGCGGCGACGACGTCGACGGGCACCGCCGCCGAGGTCGACAAGAAGATCGACATCATCCGCGCCGCCGCCGGCGACCGCTTCGACGACCTCGAGCTCAACATCCGCGTGTTCGTCAACGTCGTGACCGACGACCGCGAGGGCATGGCCGAGCGCCTCGCCCCCGGCTTCGGTGTCGCGCCCAGCGACGCCCTGGAGATCCCGTTCGCGCTCGTCGGGACGACCGCGCAGATCATCGAGACGATCCGCGCCCGGCGTGAACGGTGGGGGTTCTCCTACGTGATCTTCGGCGCCGACGACCTCGACCGGATGGCACCCGTCGTCGCCGAGCTCGCCGGCACCTGACCGGCCCCGGCGTTCTCGTCAGCCGGCGACGAACGACAGCTCGACGGTGCGCGTCGGGTTGTCGACGTTCGGGTCGACGAGCACGACCGACTGCCACGTGCCGAGCCGCGGGCGGCCGGCGCGCACCGCGAGCGTCAGTGACGGCGGGACGAGCGCCGGGAGCAGGTGGTCGCCGCCGTGCCCGGTCGACCCGTGGGCGTGGCGGTAGCGGTCGTCCCTCGGCAGGAGCCGCCCGAGCAGATCGGCGAGGTCGGACTCGGACCCCGATCCCGTCTCGATCAGCGCGATGCCTGCCGTCGCGTGCGGCGCGAACACGAGGACGAGGCCGTCGCCGCGGCCACGACAGAACGCCTCGACGTCGGCGGTGATGTCGGTGACGAGGCGGCTGCCGGTCTCGACGGTGACCGACGTGGACTCCACGACTGCCCGGCTGCCCGGCTACTCGGCCGGCGCGAGGGACTGGATCGTCGTCGCGAGCTTGACGTCCTTGGCGGTGATGCCGCCGGCGGAGTGGGTCGCCAGCGCGGCCCGCACCTTGTCGTACCGGATGTCGATGTCGGGGTGGTGGTCGGCGGCCTCGGCGGCGTCGGCGATCCGCCCCACGAACGTGATCGCGTCGCGGAACGACGGCAGCTCGAACGCGCGGGTGATGACCTCGCCGTCGTACTCCCAACCCGGCAAGCTGCCGAGCGCGTTGGCGATCTCGTCGGCCGTGAGGACGTGCACCTTCCCCGTCTTCAGCGGGTCGTCGAACGACGCGTGCTCGCGGTCGAAGTGGTCCTGCAGCTCGTTCTTCGTCTGGAACCGCAGCTCGCAGCGGGGGCACTGGTGGACGTCGGCCATGCCCCTGATGTACCACCATTTCCGTGCGGGTCGCAGGCGTCGACGGGGCGCGCCGCGGCTGGGTCGTGGCCGGGGACGACGGCTCCGTCGACCTCGTGGACGCGCTCGACGACGTGATCGCCGACGTGCGCGCCGGCCGGTTGGACGCCGTCGCCGTCGACATGCCGATCGGGCTCCCGGCCCGACCGGGCGAACGGCGGGCCTGCGACGTCGCGGCCCGGCGCCTCCTCGGCGCGCGGCGCTCGTCGGTGTTCCCCGCGCCCGCTCGCTGCTTCCTCGGCGCGAGCGCCTTCGCGGACGTGACGGGCATGCCCGTCCAGGCGTTCCACCTCCTCCCCCGCATCGCCGAGGTCGACCGCCTGGTCGACGCCGCCCTCCAGGACCGGGTCGTCGAGGCGCATCCCGAACTGGCCTTCACCCGGTTGCACGGCGGCTCGGAGGTCCGAACCGCGAAGAGGACGGCCGAGGGGTTGGCGCAGCGCGCCCGGCTGCTCGGCCTCGGCGCGCCGCCGCGCCCGCCTGCCGGCGCCCGCACCGACGACGTGCTCGACGCGCTCGCGCTCGTCCACACCGCGCGGCGCATCGCCGACGGCACCGCCGAGCGGCTCGGCGACCCCACGGCGACCGACGAGCGCGGCCTGCGCATGGAGATCGCCTGGTAGTCGCGCGTGGCCGTAACCGCGAACCCTGACACGAGAGTCAGTAACGTGCGTGTCGTTGACCACTGACGGTGAACTGCCGATCCCGTACGGCCGCCGGGTGCACCTGCCCGGGCGAGGTACGACGTTCGTCCGCGAGATCGACGGCCCGCCCGGCGCGCCGACCGTCATCCTCGTCCACGGCTGGATCGCCAGCGGCGGCCTCAACTGGTTCACGACGATGCCGGCGCTCGCCCAGCACTTCCGCATCGTCGCCCCCGACCTGCGCGGTCACGGCCGCGGCATCCGCTCGCGGCGGCGCTTCCGGCTCGCCGACTGCGCCGACGACATCGCCGCGCTCGCCGCGGTCCTGAAGATCGACCACGCCATCGTCGTCGGCTACTCGCTCGGCGGGCCGGTCGCCCAACTCGTGTGGCGCCGGCACCCGGACCTCGTCGACGGCCTCGTCCTCGCCGCCACCGGTGACTGCTTCGTCGACCGGACGCGCGACCGCGTCGTGTTCACCTCGATGATGCTCGCCGCCGCCGGGCTCGCCGGCGGCGCCGGGTACGCACTCGGCGTCCCCCGGGTCGGCGAGCGGTTCGCGCGGGTGACGCGCGACCGCGGGCGGGCGCGAACGATCGAGCGGTGGGCACTCGACGAGATGCGCCGCCACGACTGGCGGACGGTGTTCTCGGCGGGACGGGCGCTCGGCTCCTACGACGCGCGGGCCTGGATCGGCACCATGGACGTCCCCACCGCGGTGCTCGTCACCATGGGCGACAGCGCGCTGCCGCCCGCGGGGCAGCTGGCGTTCGCCGGCCGCATCCCCGGCGCGTCGGTCCATCCGGTCGAGGGCGGCCACACCATCTGCGCGTCGACGGCGTTCGCCGTGCCGCTCGTGCAGGCGTGCCGTTCGGTCGCCGGCCGGGTCGCCGGCCACCTCCCGGTCGTCGTCAGCGGACGCGCGGCGCCAGGTCGAGGATGAGCGACTCGACCTCCTTGGCGCAGGCCTCGTAGTCGTCGATCTCGCCGCCCGCCGGATCGGCGACGTCCTCCCACGGCTCGAGCGCGACCGTCTCGAGCGACAGCGACCGCACCCGATCGGCAAGCGGCGCGGGCCCGCCGGGGAGGTCGCGCACCAACCGGCGCAGCGTCCCGGTCCGCCACGCCGCCTCCGGATGCGTGCGGCGCACGTACGTCACGTGCTCCACGGCGAGGGCCACGACGATGTCCGCGTCCTCGACGTGCACGTCGGTCAGCTGGCGACTCCGGTGCCGCGGCGCCGCGTACCCGAGCGCGCCCATCGCGTCGCGGGTGCGCCACGACATCGGCTGGCCCTCGATGACGTGGGTGCCCGCGGTCGTGATCCGCAGCTCGGCGTCGAGGTGGCCGAGCATGGCGCCCGCCATCACCGACCGCGCCGCGTTGCCTGTGCACAGGAAGACGACGTGCGGGACCGCGGCGCCGCCGCCGGCGTCAGCGACCACGCGCCGGTGCCGGCATGCGCTCGCCGGTGATGCTGTCGTAGAGGATGCGGGCGATCGTCTCGACCTGCGCGCTCGTGCGCACGCCCCAGAACTCGAACCCGTACTGGTGCGCGGCGCAGTGGGCGAGCATCGCGATGAGCACGAACGCCTCTGCGGTTGCGTCGACCTCGGGACCGAGGCGCCCGGCGCGCTGCTGGTCGGCGATCGTCTCGGCCAGGGCGTTCGTGATCTCTCCGAGCGCCCGGACCCGCAGCCGCTGGAAGCGGAGGTCGCCCTCCTCGGTCGCGAGGTCGACGACGCGGAAGATCGACCGGTGCGCGTCCCAGTACTCGAGGAAGCGGCGCACGACCGAGCGCGCCGTGTCCGGGCCGCCGGCCGACGACCAGTCGCCGGCGCGGATCAGCTCGGCGATCGGCAGGACGTCGGCGTCGAGCCCCTCCGCGAGGAGGAGCACCGCCTGCTCGACGTCGGGGAAGTACTGGTAGAAGGTCGCGGGCGACGTCCCCGCCTCGCGGGCGATGTCGATCACCTTGATCTCGCGGTACGTCCGCTTCGACAGCAGCTCGCGCGTGCAGTCGAGCAGCCGCTGGCGGGTGGCGATGCCGCGCCGGCCGGGGACCCGCCCGTCGGTGGCGCGCACGGTGCCCGTCCCCGCCTTCGGCGCCATCAGCCGTCGACCTCCAGGAAGCGCAGCGCGGCGTCGATGCACCCGAAGTCGCGGGGCGCCTGGAAGTGGTCGACGCCCGCCAGCACCGTGAGCGACGCGTCGGGCAGCTTGGCGACGAGCGTGTCCGCCGGGCCGGCGAAGTCCTTGTCGCCGATGATCACGTGCGCCGGGACCTTCACCCCGGCCAGCGTCTCGTCCGTGATCCGCGACTTCGGCGTGCGCAGGTACGTCGCCATCGCCTTCGGGTCGTTTCCGGCGGACACCGCGAGGTTGACGAACACCTTCCAGCGCGGGTCGGCGGCGTCCCCTGCCTCATAGGCGTCGGCAAGGTACGAGAAGTCGTCCTGGCGGAAGACGTTCTCGCCGACGCCGATGAGGACGAGCCGGTTGAAGCGCGACGGCTCGACCGATGCCAGGCGCAACAGCGTCTGCGCGCCGGCCGAGAACCCCACGGCGTCGACGGGCGTGTCGGGCAGCGCGTCGCGCAACGCGTCCGACGGGTCGCTCTCGGGCGGGTGCGTCGACTGCCCATGGCCCGGCAGGTCGAAGCGGACGACCGCACGCCCGGCGTCCTGCAGGAGGTCGACCCAGCCGGTGTCACGCCACCCGTGGTCGAACGACGACGCCAACCCGTGGACGAGGATCACCGGCTCGGAACCCATCGTGCGGGAGGGTAGCGTCGGTTTGTGACGGACCGTCAGATCGCACTGGTGACCGGCGCCAGCCGCGGGATCGGCAAGGCCACGGCCGTCGCACTCGCCGCGGCGGGGTTCGACGTCGCCGTCACGGCCCGCACGCTGCACGAGGGCGAAGGCGTCGACGACTCCGACACCGGCGCCGGCCGCGCGATCCCCGGCAGCCTCGACACGACCGCCGCCGACGTCGAGCGGCACGGCGCACGCGCGCTCGCGGTCAGGATGGACCTGCTCGACCGGCCGACGCTCACGGCCGGTGTCGAGCGCGTCCTCGACGAATGGGGGCGCATCGACGTCCTCGTGAACAACGCCGTGCACACGGGCGCCGGGAGCATGGAGCACGTCCTGGATCTCCCGATCGACGTCCTCGAGACGAAGCTGCAGGCCAACGTCGTGTCGCAACTGGTGCTGGTGAAGGCGGTCCTGCCGCACATGCTCGAGCGCGGGAGCGGGACCATCGTGAACATGACCTCGGCGGTCGCCATCAGCGACCCGCCCGCGCCCGCGGGTAGCGGCGGCTGGGGCGCGGGCTACGCGATGACGAAGGGGGCGTTCCACCGCCTCGCCGGCATCCTCGCCGTCGAGCTCGGCGACCGGGGCATCCGGGCGTACAACATCGAGCCCGGCTACGTCCTGACCGAGCGGATGGAGATCAACCAGCGGGCCCTCGGCTACGAGGACGTGTACAGGGGCGCGCCGCCTTCGGTGCCCGCCGCCGTCATCGCGTGGCTGTGCGCGGCACCACCGGACGACGCCGATGTGGCCGCGTGCAACGGCCAGACGCTGCGGGCGCAGAAGGTCGCGCTCGAGCGCGGTCTGCACGACGATTGGCGGCGCCCGGTACGCTCGTGAAAACCTGACCTCTCAGGTCGGGGTTCTCCGGCCGCCGAATCGAGAGGGTGGAATGGTCGAATCCGAGCTGCAGCTGACGCATCTCGACGCCCTCGAGGCGGAGTCGATCCACATCTTCCGCGAGGTGGCCGCCGAGTTCGAGCGCCCCGTGCTGCTGTTCTCGGGCGGCAAGGACTCCCTCGTCATGCTCCGGCTGGCCGAGAAGGCGTTCTGGCCGGCGCCGCTCCCGTTCCCGGTCATGCACGTCGACACCGGCCACAACTTCGACGAGGTCATCGACTTCCGTGACCGGCAGGTGGCCCGGCTCGGGGTGCAGCTCGTCGTGGCGCACGTGCAGGACGACATCGACGCCGGGCGCGTCGTGGAGGACACGGGCCCCGGCGCCAGCCGCAACCGGCTGCAGACGACGACGTTGCTGCGCGGCATCGAGGAGAACCGGTTCGACGCGGTCTTCGGCGGCGCGCGCAGGGACGAGGAGAAGGCGCGGGCCAAGGAGCGCGTGTTCAGCTTCCGCGACGACTTCGGCGCGTGGGATCCCAAGAACCAGCGGCCCGAGCTGTGGAGCCTCTACAACGGGCGCCACAAGCGCGGTGAGCACATCCGCGTGTTCCCGCTGTCGAACTGGACCGAGCTCGACATCTGGCAGTACCTCGCCCAGGAGGACGTCGAGATCCCGTCGATCTACTTCGCCCACCGCCGCCAGGTCGTGCGGCGCGACGGGATGCTGCTGGCGGTGACGCGCCACCTCGGCGTCGCCGACGGCGACGAGCCGTTCGAGGCGCAGGTGCGGTTCCGCACGATCGGCGACGCGACGTGCACGGGCGCGGTCGAGTCGGCGGCGTCGACGTTCGACGACGTCATCGCCGAGATCGCGGCGACGCGCATCACCGAGCGGGGCGCGACGCGCGCCGACGACCGCATCAGCGAGGCCGGCATGGAGGACCGCAAGAAGGAGGGCTACTTCTAGCGCCATGTCCGAGCTTCTGCGGTTCGCCACAGCAGGGTCGGTCGACGACGGCAAGTCGACGCTCATCGGCCGCCTCCTCTACGACTCGAAGGCGATCTTCGAGGACCAGCTCGAGTCGATCGAGCGGACGTCGCGCCAGCGCGGCGAGGAGGTCGTGAACCTCGCGCTGCTCACCGACGGGCTGCGCGCCGAGCGCGAGCAGGGCATCACGATCGACGTCGCCTACCGCTACTTCGCCACGCCGACGCGCAAGTTCATCATCGCCGACACGCCGGGCCACGTGCAGTACACGCGCAACATGGTGACCGGTGCGTCGACCGCCGACCTCGCGCTGATCCTCGTCGACGCCCGCAAGGGTCTCGTCGAGCAGTCACGCCGGCACGCGTTCCTCGCGTCGCTGCTCGGCATCCCCCACCTCGTCGTCTGCATCAACAAGATGGACCTCGTCGAGTGGTCACCCGACGTCTACAACTCGATCAAGGACGAGTTCACGTCGTGGGCGACGCGCCTCGACATCCACGACCTGACGTTCGTGCCCATCAGCGCGCTCCACGGCGACAACATCGTCCACCGCTCGGCGAACTCGCCGTGGTACGAGGGCCCGTCGCTGCTGCACCACCTCGAGCACGTGCACATCGCGTCCGACCGCAACCTCATCGACGCCCGCTTCCCGGTGCAGTACGTCATCCGGCCTCGCGACGACCGGTGGCACGACTATCGCGGCTACGCGGGCGCCGTCGCCGGTGGCGTGTTCAAGCCGGGCGACGAGGTGATGGTGCTGCCGTCGGGATTCACGTCGACGATCGCCGCCATCGACACCTTCGACGGCCCGGTCGCCGAGGCGTTCCCCCCGATGTCGGTGACGATCCGGCTGACCGACGACCTCGACGTGTCTCGCGGCGACCTCATCTGCCGGCCGCAGAACAAGCCCGTGGTCGCCCAGAACATCGACGCCATGGTGTGCTGGCTCTCCGAGCGCTCGACGCTGTCGGCGGGCGGGCGCTTCCTCCTGAAGCACACGACCCGCACGACGAAGTGCCTGGTGAGCGAGCTGCAGTACCGGCTCGACGTCAACACCCTGCACCGCGAGGAGTCGCCGCACGCGCTGGCCCTCAACGAGATCGGCCGGCTGCAGCTGCGGACGCAGTCGCCGGTGCTGTTCGACGAGTACCGCCGCAACCGGTCGACCGGCTCGTTCATCCTCATCGACGAGGGAACGAACGCTACGGTTGCCGGCGGCATGATCCTCGGCCAGGCGACATAGTCAGTTCTGACTAGTCCGAATCGGAAGGGTCTGGCGGGCCGGAAGGCGAAACCACCCGCGCGGCTCGCGCCACGAAGCGCGGTGAAAAGGGGTTGGCAATGAGGAAACTGGCGGTTGGGACCCTGGTGACATCCATGCTGGCGGCGCTCACGGGCATCGCCGCGACGGGTGCGGGCGCACAGACGACGGCGTCCGGCCCGTATGGGGGCTACAGCACCGGGACGGTGCTGCATGCCGACGCGCTGCAGGCCGCGGCCGAAGGGCCGAGGGTCGTCGACGGCGAGGTCGCGTTCTCGGGCGCGTCGGCGCTGTCCAGCGGGCTCGGCACGGCGATCAACAACGAGATGAACGAGCCCGTGCAGCCGGTGGCAGCCGGGAAGAACGCCTACGGGCGTGGCGCGGGGCTCGAGCTCGGTCTCGGGACGACGACGCCCAACAACCCCGACGCCAACCAGGCGATCATCGCCGGTCTGGCCGAGGCCACCGCACCGCCGATCGGACCGCTCGTGACCAAGGAGGGCGGCCCGATCCCGGCCGACCCGGTCGCGTACGCATCGCTGCTGCGCGGTCAGGCGGGCGCCGTCTTCGACCCGAACACCTGCACGATCGGCCAGCCGCTGGCGTACGGCCTGGGATTCGCGGCGGACGCCCAGCTGCTCGACGCCGGCAAGGCCAACGCCGACGGCTCGATGGGCCAGCCGGTCCTCGCCACCGACACGACGCAGAACGCCCGCGCCGTGTCGCAGTCGAAGTCGTTCACCTACCTCAAGCCGAACGGCGACGGGACGTGGGGCGTCGTGAGCGAGACGCACCAGACGATCGCGCCGGTGACCCTCTTCAAGGGCACGGCCAACGAGGTGACGATCGAGGCGCTCGGCGAGTGGGTGCTCCGGGCGAGCACGACGGGCAAGGCCGGCGGCGCGAAGATCGAGTACGCCCCGGGCGGGTCCCCCACGCCGACGACGCCGGTGCTGCGCATCATCCAGCCGAACGCGCAGACGCCCACGACGACGATCCTCACGCTCCAGCAGCTCCTGAGTGACACGGGTGTGCAGATCCCCGCGAACCCGCTCGTCGACATCAGCATCGGCGAGAAGCCGCGCAAGATCGCGGCGCCGGGTGCCATCCCCGACCCGAAGGCGGCGCCGGTCACGTCGGCCGACGGCACGAACGCGGCGGCGGCCGTCGACGTCGTGCGCGTGAACCTGCTCCAGCCGGACGCCACGGGCGGCATGCACGCCCTCGAGCTGCGCATCGGTCACATGGAGGCGAAGTCGCTCACCCCCGCTGGTGGGATCACGTGCCACATCCCGGTGTCGAAGACGGCGAACCCGAACCCGGTGTCGGCGGGTCAGGACTTCGTGTGGACGATCAACATCCCGTCGTCGCCCGAGGCGTTCGCCGCCATCGCCTGTGACCTCGTCGACATCTCGGCGATCGACAACGTCACCGTCGAGTCGGGCAGCCCGAAGTGGGAGATCACCGGTGCGTCCAACGGCGGCACGGTCACCGGCAACAACAAGGTGACGTGGACGAACCTCGGCAACTACAAGCTGGGGTCACCACCGCTCGCGGTCACGATCAACGGCCACGTGCCGCCGACATCGGGCGCGGGCGTCATCCGCAACACGGTCGATGTGACGGCGACGCTCGGGAACTGCACGGGCGGCGCCGCCGGCAATGACATCGTCGGCCAGATCGCGACGATCACCGGAACGGGCACGGCAGCGACGAACAAGGTCGGCCAGCCGATCACCGGCGCCGGTGCCGTGTCCGGCCCGAAGGTCGACACCGTCCTCGCCGCGACCGAGCTCCCGAAGACCGGTCCGGGTCGTCCGTACGCCGCCCTCGGTCTCGCGTTCCTGGCACTCGCGGCGGTCGTCACCGCCCACCGCCGGCGCCTCCTCGGCAGCGGCCGGGCCTAGGAGCCGACCCGCAGGACCCTGCGCTGTCGGTGTGCGCGTGCACACGCGTGCACCGACAGCTCGGTCGCGACGCCGAGCGCCGCGACGGCGCCGATGACGACCAGCGGCGGGATCGCCGGCGACCCTGACGACGATGCCGGCACCGACGGCGCCGGGCCCGCGACACCGGGGGCCACGGCGAGGTCGGCGACGGATCCCTCCGGCGCCGGCGCGGATGCCGCGGGAGGTGCCGGCGCCGGCGGCGATGGCGGCGTCGTCGACGGGACGGCTGCCGCGGGCTGCCGCGCGGGCGCGGGCGCGGATGCAGCCGGACGGGGCGCCGGGGCGGGCCTCGCCGCGATCACGGGCGCCGGCGCTGGTGCCGGTGTAGGTGCCGGCGCAGGCGCCGGTGCGGGTGCCGGTGCGGCCGGCGCCGGCGCCGGGCTCGCCGCCGGCTGACGGGCGTCGTCGGTCTGCATGTAGTCCTCGGTGACCCACATCGTCCCGGCGCCGTCCACGACGACGCCGACACCGATCGTGTTGAACGCCGGGTCGACCATGTTGGCCCAGTGGTGCGGGCTGTTCTCGAAGGCCCGTTCGAGGCTGTCGACGGTCGAGCCCTCGCCGACGTTCTCGCCGAGCTTTCGCCAGTTCGGCGGGACCTCGCTGCGCAGGTTCGGGTTGTGCGACAGCGTCCCGTCGGCCGCCATCTTCGTCGACCAGCGGCGGGCGATGGCGGTGAGGTCGTCGCGCACGGTCAACGGCGCGACGCCGTTGCGAGCGCGGGCGTCGTTGATGCGTTGGACGAACTGCTGCTCCATCGCCACCGTGTCCGGCGGCGCGGTGTCGGCGTGCGCGGGGAGCGCGGTCACCGCCGCCGTCGTCAGCAGCGCACCCAGCAGTGCGCCGACCTTCAGGATCGCCCTCATCGACCGTCTCCCAGCTCGGTTGGAACCGGGAGTCGTATCGACGCGGGAACTAGCCCACTTGAGCTACGGGCGGGTCAGCCGATGCAGAGGGGGGTGCAGTGCCGCGGTGGCGCTCCACCCTCGGGCGGTGCCGGGGTGGGTGCCGGGGCGACCTGGCGTGCGGGCGGCGCCGGCGCGTCGAGGAACCACTCGGTGCCGTCGCCACCCGCGGCGTACGGATGCTGTGGCCCGCTCGACTGGCGGGCGGTGATCGCCGGGGCGCGTTCCCACGCGTAGCGGAACGCCTCGGTCACCGAGATCCGACCGTCGTGGTTGTAGTCGGCCCGGCGCTGGAGGACGCCCTGGTCGGCGAGCAGGCCGGTGTAGACGGAGTTCCGCCAGGACGGGTACTCGTACGACTTCTCGTTCCCACGCGATGACGCCGTGAACAAGCGGTTCCGGGCACTGATGCCCTCGTCGAACCCGGCGGCCTCACAGCCGGACACGTCGACCCACAGCCAGCCGCGCACGGCGCGCATCGCCTGACCGAACTCGGTGTCGGCGATGAACCGGTTGTCGTGCGGCCAGAGGTACTCGTGCCCGTTCACCTGCTTCACGTGGCCGGAGTAGTGCACGACCGAGTACGAACGGTCGGTCGCCTTCGTCGCCAGCCATCGAAACGCGTTCCGCATGCCCGCTTGCGTCGCGTTGGCGTCCGTCAGCACGAGCACGTGGTCGGATCGCCAGCCGGTGCGCAACAGCATGTCGCGGAAGTCCTGGGCGTCACCCACTGCGCCGACGTTCGGTCGCGTGCGGCCCTCGAAGTGGTCGATGCCGACGACGACCGCCCACTTCTCGACCCCGGCTCCGGGGCTGGCGAGCGCCGCGACCGGGAGCACCGCGGCGGGCAGCACCGCCAAGGCGACGAGAGCGAGTGACCGCCGCATGCGTCCAAGGTTCTCCCCGGTGACGCCCGCTCCCTTTCAGCGTCTCCGAACGGCGATCTGGAACAGGTTGCCGGACGGGTCGCGCACCATCGCCCGGCGGTCGCCGTACGGCGTCTCGAGCGGCGCTTCGATCGTCTCGGCTCCGGCGTCGACGGCGCGCCCGTGTACGGCGTCGACGTCGTCGACGTAGACGTAGAGGAAGGCGGGCTGCGGGTCGCGGACGCCACCGCCGTCGCTCACGAGGACCAGCGAGTCGCCGATGCGGACCTCGGCGGGGCGGCCGTAGGCGACGTCGCCGGTCGCGCCGAAGACGTCCCGCAGGAACGCGACCTCGGCGGCCGGGTCGTCGACGACGATGCGCGGGGTGACGGTGTGGTGCCCCGGGCGGCGGTGCGGCGTCGGGTCGAACGGGTCGATCGTGCGCAGCACCGCGTCGAACGCGGCGGCGCCCGAGGGCTGCGGGGGTGGCGGGTCGGCCGCCTCCGACCAGGTGACGGTCAGCGTGCGGCCGGCGATCGCGTCGACGCCGTCGAACGTCCAGGTGCCGACCGCGCCGTCGATCTCGATGTCGCTGCCGGTGGTGTCCCGCCCGTCGAGGACGACGCGGACGCTGCGGTGCGGTGCGAACGGGACGGCGCGTGGATCGAGCGGGTTCGGCGGCGCGGTGCGCTGGTCGCGGATGCGGAGCGCGCCGTTGAGGTGCGACGTGCGATGGTCGTCGAAGCGACCGGCGTCGGCGAGCTCCTTGCCGAGCGCCCAGAACGCCTTGACGTTCTCGTCGAACGGTTCGGTGAGCAGGTAGAGCGTGACGTAGTGGACGCGGTCGAGCGGCGGCTCCGCGGCGACGGCCGACGTGACCGCCCACCGCTGACCGTGGGCGATACCGGGCAGGCGGTACTGCTCGGGCAGGTGGTCGAACAGGTGCCATCGGTTGTACGTCTCGTGCCCGTCGGCCGTCACCTCGGTGAAGGACACGTATGCGCCGGTGACGTCCATGCTCGTCAGCGCGTCGACGCCGGAGCCGCCTCGAGGCGGACGGGTCGGTCGACGGCGAGACGGAACCGGCCCCGACCGGTCTTCTCGATGCGGATCGGCGCCGCCCGCTCGTCGAGCCGGCGCTTGAGCAGGATCAGCCGGCTCTCGAAGTTGTCGCGGAACTCCGGAAGCTCGAGGGTCGGGTCGAGGCGCACCTCCCGGTTGGTGAACTCGACGCGGCCGTCGCGGGCGTGATGTCCGAGGAGCGCCCAGAGGATGCGGCCGGCGACACCCTTGATGAGGTAGTCGCCGTCGACGAACGTGCTGCCGTCGACCTCGAAGAACCGCACGTGCGTGGCCGCCGCCGCATCCGGGCGGGCACGCGGTTCGTCGCGTGGCGTCGCCGGCGCGACCTCCGCGCTGCGCTCACGCGAGCGCTCGACCTCGATGGCGTTGGCGACGAGCGAGGCGACGACCGTGAGCACCGCCTCGTCATCCGGCCCGAACGCGACGCTGTGCGGGCTCTCGACGGTCAGCACGCCGACGAGCTCGCCGAGCGCCATCGCCGGCACCGCGACGCGGCTGTCCGCGTTCGGGAGCCCGGGAACCGGGATGTCACGGCCGGGCGTCATGTCGCCCGAGTCCTCGTAGGCGCGGCGGACGCTGCGCGAGTACTTCGCCATCTGGCGGACGTTGCCGAGCGTCACCGGGGAGCACCGCTCGGCGGCGAGGCCGATGATGCCCTCGCCGACGGTGACCTCGGAACCGACACCCTCGGCGTCGTAACCATGGCTGGCGATCGTGTACAGGCGGGTCCCGTCCTCGTCGAGCAGCAGCAGAAGCGAGTGTTCGTACCCGAACAGGTCGGCGAGCCCGGTCACCGTGGCGGCGACGACGGTGTCGAGATCGGGGCAGCGACTGAGGCGGGCGCTCAGCTCGGCGACCCGCCGCGCGTCGACGGGCTCGTCGCGCCGCGACCGGGGGGTGTGCGTCGCCGGTCGCCCCTCGAGGTGCTCGACGTCGGTCACGCGGTAGATGTCGGCCGCACGCAGGCGGAAGACGTCCTGCATACCTTGCAGCGCGGCGATGAAGTCGACGTCCTCCCGCAGCCGGTCGAACACCGGGCCTCGCCGATCGGTGCGCTCGTACACGAGCGTGAGCCGGTACTGCTCGTAGCTGACGGGGTCGATCATGAGCAGGCTGGCGCGCGGGTTCTCGGCCAGGTTGCGGGCGGTCTTCGAGAAGAACTGGTTCGACAGCGCGACGCGCTCGCTGTCGACGAGGCGGACGCGCGAGAGGTACGTGACGTTCGGGGTGCCGTCGGCGGCGGCGGTGGCGACGACCGCAGGAACGACGCCCTCGAAGCAGTCGCGCAGCTCGTCGAGCGACGTCGTCATCGGTTGCCTGTCACGGACGCGCCGGCACCGGGGCCGGGCGTCTGGTCGAACACGTCGTCGATCGTGATCGTGCACGCCACGAAGGCAGTCGGGACGAGGCGTTCGATCAGCGTGCGGGGCGTGCCGTCGACGCGTTCGACCGCGGCAGCGAAGCCGTCGACGTACTCGGCGGCCGTCAGCTCGTCCGTTTCCGTGGCACGCTCGATGTGCAGTGCCCGGCCCTTGATCTGCGTCGAGTGGAGGGTGTCGATGTCGCCTGCCGTGACCGCGATCCGCGCATCGCGTGCGCCGAGCGCGGCGATCACGACGTCGTCATCCGCTGGCAACAGCAACCGCGCCGTGCGCTCGTCCATGTCGAGCGAGATGCCCCAGCCCCTGGTGGCGTGCGGAGCGCCGTCGGGCGTGACGGCGGCGACGATGAGCGCCCGGCTGCCGTTCCGGAAGACCCGTGTCGCCTCGTCGAGCATGCGTACGAAGTTCTTAGCAAACAGGTACGCGCCTTTCAGGAGCGGGATGCGTGGCGGTCCTTCACGATCGTCGCCATGACGATCATCGACGACACCGACATCCCCGCGACCCCCGCTGCCGCGCTGGCACCGGTCACGTTCGACCTGTATCGCGACATCCACAAGTCGATCCGTGCCGAGCTGTTCGCGGTCACCGAGGAGGCGGGACGGGCCGACCCCTCGTGCGCCGCCGACCGCACCGCCCTCGCTGCGCACGTCGACTCGGTCGTGGCCTACCTCGTGTCGCACGCCGAACACGAGGACGCCAACGTGCAGCCGGCGATCGAGGCGCACCTGCCCGACCTCGCCGAGCGCATCGCGTCCGACCACGTCCGGCTGGAGGCGCGGATGGACACGCTGCGCGCGCTCGCGGCCGACGCCGCCGGCCGCTTCGACCTGCACCGGGTGTACCTCGAGCTGGCGTCGTTCACGTCGGCGTACCTCGCCCACCAGGACCTCGAGGAGCGGCTCGTGATGCCCGCACTCGACTCCGCGATCGGCCTCGACGCCGTCGTTGCGATCCACGGGGCGGTCATCGCCAGCCTGTCCCCCGACGAGATGATGCGGTCACTGGCCTTGATGCTGCCGGCGATGAACGTCGACGACCGGACCGAGCTGCTCGGCGGGATGCGGGCGGACGCGCCGGCACCGGTGTTCGAGGCCGTGTGGCGCCTCGCCGGGTCCGTGCTCCCCGTCGCCGACCACAGCACGCTGGCGACCCGCCTGGGGGTCTGAGTCGGCGATGCTCTCGTCGTGACGCGCCACGCGACCGGTCCCCGCGGCACGTGGCGCGTCGTCGACGTGCTCGCGGTCGTCGCCGGAGGGAGCTGGGGCGCCGTCGCCGGCGGGATGACCTTCGGACTTCTCGCGACGGTGCTGGGGGCGCCGACGGGAGCGGGTGCGGGCGAGATCATCCCGGGGTTCGGCTGGAACCGGTTCACGGCGTTCGTCGCCGGCCTCCCCGTCGGCTGCGCCGCCGGCTCGATCGTGGCGCTGCGGGCCTCCCGGCGCTGGCCGTGGCTCGTCGGGCTCCCGGTGGGTGTCATCGGCGGGCTCGTCGTCGTCACGGCGGTCGCCGACCCGTCACAGTGGGATTCGACGTTCTACTTCTTGATCGTGCCCGTGCTCCCGGGCGTCGCGTTCCTCGCCTGGTACCTCCGCCGGCGGAAGCGATCGGCTACGGCGTCGCACCGCTGACGCGGGGCGCGTCCTCGACGAGGTTGATCTCGTAGAGCACCTGGTCGAGGAGGTCGCCGGCCTCGATCGGGGCGAAGCGCTGCGGGTGGTCGGTGTCGACCGACGTAAGGACCGGCGACAGCACCGTCCACGGCGTCGGGTGACAGAACTGCACGACCGAGAGGCGGTCGCCGGTGAACGACGGGTCGGCGACGACACGGTGCCAGCCGGCCGGGACGCGCCCGTTCGACACGCGCTCGAGCATCATCCCGGTGTTGACGATGGCGTGACCGGCGGGCGGCGCGGCGTCGACCCACTCGCCGCCGGCGGCGCGCACCTGCAGGCCCCGCTCGGTGGCGCGAGGAAGTGCGGTGATGAGGTTGATGTCGGCGTGCTCGCCGGCCCACACGTGCCCGGCGGCCGGCGCCGACGACATCGCCGGGTAGTGGATCGCGCGAGACAGCGTCGGGCCGTCGACGAGCAACCGGTCGAAGAACGACTCGTGGCACCCGAGCCCGACGGCGACGATGCGCAGGAACCGCCGCTGCAGCTCGAGCAACCGGTCGTGCAACTCGAGCAGGACGTCGCCGATGCCCGGGACGTCGGCGTCCGGCAGCACCGGCTCGTGGTACCGGTGCGGGTACTTGCGCCGCAGCGGGTGGCCCTCGGGGACGGCGCGACCCCAGTTGAGCATCTCCTTCCAGTCGGGCACGTCGGCCACCGCCGCGGTCTCGACGAGCAAGCCCGTGTAGCCCGTCTGGCCGTGCGTCCCGGGTGCGACCGACCGTGACTTCACGTCGGCCGGCAACGAGAAGAACGAGGCGAGCTTGCCGTACGCGTCGTCCAGCAGCGCGTCGGACACGTCGTGGCTCGTGTAGACGAAGCCCGACGCCAGGCTGCGCATCACCCCGTCGACGACGGCCCGCCGTTGCCCGGCGTCGCCGCGCTCGAACGCCAGGAGGTCGACGTCGAGGATCTGGTCGCTCATCGGCAGCAACCTACGCTGGCAGACTCGCCGCCGTGCCGCTCCTCGACACACTGACCGTCGCCGCGATCACCGAGGGCATCGCCGGCGGCTACTGCGCGAAGCTGCTCGGCGACGCCGGTGCGCGCGTGACGCTCGTCGAGCCGCCGGACCGCCACGGCGGCCGCAGCCCGCTGCGCGACTGGTCGGCGTCGGGGGCGCGCCCCAACGGCGAGGACGGCGCGCTGTTCCGGTTCCTGCACGCCGGCCACGACGTCACCTCCGACGTCGGCGCCGCGAGCGGTGCAGACATCGTCGTCACCGACGTCCGCGGGCTGTTGCCCGAGGCACGACCCGGGCAGGTCGTCGTGACGATCACCCCGTTCGGCGTCGACGGCCCGTGGGCCGACCGCCCGGCGACCGAATTCACGTTGCAGGCGTGGTGCGGGTCGATCGGCTCGCGTGGGACACCCGACCGGCCGCCGGTCGCTGCCGGCGGACGCATCGGACTGTGGGTCGGCGGCACGTACGGCGCGATGGCCGCGCTCGCCGCCGCCCGCACGGTCCACGGGACGAGCGAGCGCGAGCACGTCGACGTGTCGCTGCTCGAGTGCATGACCGTGACGATGGTCGCCTATCCGTACCTGTTCGGGTCGTTCACGGGGTGGCCGGCGCCGCGGGCGCCGGCCCGGAGCATCGAGATCCCGTCGATCGAGCCGACCGCGGACGGCTGGGTCGGGTTCTGCGCGATCACCGCACAGCAGTTCCAGGACTTCCTCGTCCTCATCGAGCGCCCCGACCTCATCGGCGACGCCGAGATCGCGTCCGCGCTCGGACGGGCGAAGCGCATGGACGAGTTCCTGCCGATCATCGCCGAGTGGACGACGAAGCACACGACCGCGGACGTCATCGAGCGGGCGTCGTTGCTGCGCATCCCGATCGTGCCGATCGGCAACGGCGAGAACGTCACGCAGTTCGAGCACTTCCGGGAGCGGGGCGTGTTCGTCCGCGACGGCGACGGCGGCGTGCTGCACCCGCGGGTGCCGTACCGGCTGCACCGCACCGGCGAGCACCGGCGATCGCCCGCGGCGCCGGCGGATGCGCCGGCCGGTGGTCCGCTGCCGTTGTCCGGCGTGCGGGTCGTCGACTTCACCGCGTTCTGGGCCGGTCCGGCGGCGACGCACGCCATGGCCGCGCTCGGCGCCGATGTCGTCAAGATCGAGTCGATCCAGCGGCCCGACCTGATGCGCTACACGACGGTGCAGCCACCGT
>DASSOZ010000030.1:0-2548 GCA_035700105.1 Acidimicrobiales bacterium | reverse complement strand
GTCCCGTCGTGACCCGACGCCGCCGGCAGCCGCTTCACGTGCTCGAGCCCGTCGCGCAACCCGGCCGGGGTCGCCGACGGCGCCCACGCGATCGCCTCCGCCAGCAACCGGCCCATGTCGTACGCGGCGACGCCGATCGGCCCGGCGGCCGTCGCCTTCGACGTCTCCCGCAGCGCCGCCCGCACGCGGTTGTCGTCGGCGACGGTGTCGACGTACGTCCAGCCGTCCCACCCCGCCCGCCAGTCCTTGCGGCCGTAGCCGAACATGAGCGCCGAGTTGCACACGACGGGCACGTCCCACGCCAGCTCGTGCACGGCGAGCGCGACCGTGCGGGCCACGACGCCGAGCCCGAGGTACACGAGTGCGTCAGGCGACGACGCGCGCGCCGCCTCGACGTCCGCGACCGCCTCCTCGGCGAGCGGGTCGACGCCGGCGCGCGACGTCACCTCCAGCCACCGCGGCAGGTGGGCCACGTAGCCCTCGCCGACGTGCGACCGGTCGTAGAGCACCGCGGCGGACGCGAGCCCGCGCGTTCGGAGGTGCTCGGCGATCACGACCGGCTCCTCCTCGAGCGAGCCCACCTGGTAGTGGAACATCCACTCGCTGCGGGTGAACGCGCCGCCGCTGTAGTTGATGCAGGGGAGGCGGGCGGCGTCGGCGAGGTCGCGGGCGATCGCGCAGTTGTCGCTGATCGAGGGACCCACGACCGCCGTGCACCCGGCGGCGACGAGCCGGTCGAACGCCGCCTCGACCTCGCCGGCGCTCCCGCCCGGCAGCCCGTGGGCGAGCTCGCGCACCAGGTCGACCCGGGGCTCGGCATCCCCGAGCCCGAGCTGCACGGCCGTCGCCACCGCGTCGCCGCCGTCCGGCTGCGGGAAGTCGAACAGCAGGCCGACGCGCATTCACTGACGCTAGCGTCAGGCTTTCTCATGGAGACGATCGACGACCTGATCCTCGTGAGCGTCGACGACCACGTCGTCGAGCCCCCCGACATGTTCGACGGGCACCTGGCGTCGAAGTGGCGCGACGTCGCCCCGCGGGTCGTCCGCCGCGACGACGGCACCGACGTCTGGCTCTACGAGGGCCGCGAGATCCCGAACATCGGCCTCAACGCCGTCGCCGGCCGCCCGCCGGAGGAGTACGGCATGGAACCGACCTCGTACGACGAGATGCGCCCCGGGACCTACGACATCCACGAGCGCGTGCGGGACATGGACGCCAACGGCGTGCTCGGCTCGCTGTGCTTCTCGTCGTTCCCCAACCTCTGCGGTCAGTTGTTCGCGCGGTCGAAGGACAAGGACGCGGCGCTGGCGATCCTGCAGGCCTACAACGACTGGCACGTCGACGAGTGGTGCGGCGCCTACCCGGGCCGCTTCATCCCGCTGATGTTGCCGCCGATCTGGGACCCACAGCTCATGGGCGCCGAGGTGCGGCGCATGGCGGCGAAGGGCTGCCACGCCGTGTCGTTCTCCGAGAACCCGGCGAAGCTCAAGCTGCCGTCGCTGCACAGCGACCACTGGGACCCGTTCTGGGCGGCGTGCGAGGACGAGGGAACGATCGTCTGCCTCCACATCGGCTCGTCGTCGTCGCTCGTGATCACCGCCGACGACGCGCCGGTCGACGTCCTCATCACGCTGCAGCCGATCAACATCGTCCAGGCCGCCGCCGACCTGATGTGGTCACCCGTGCTGCGCAAGTTCCCGACGCTGAAGCTCGCGCTGAGCGAGGGCGGCATCGGGTGGATCCCGTACTTCCTCGACCGCCTCGACTGGATCTACACCCGCCACCGGGCGTGGACCGGGCAGGACTACGGCGCGTCGCTGCCGTCGGAGGTCTTCCGGTCCCGGATCGTCACCTGCTTCATCGACGACCCCGCCGGCGTGGCCGCCCTCGACCGCATGGCCGTCGACTCGGTGTGCTGGGAGGCCGACTACCCGCACTCGGACTCGACGTGGCCGGTCTCGCCCGAGACGCTGTGGGCGACGATCGCGCCCGCCGGGCTCGACGACGCGACGATCGACGGCATCACCCACCGCAACGCCATGCGCCACTTCCGGTACGACCCGTTCTCGTCGGCGGGGATCGACCCGGCGGGCTCGACGGTGGGCGCGCTGCGGGCGCGGGCCGGCGCCGCCGGCGTCGACGTGGCGACCCGGTCGGCGGGCGAGCGGCGCTCGTCGCGCTCGACGGCGGCGACGTACCTCACGCAGCGCCGCTGAACGCAACACCGGCCGGGCCTGCCGGTTTGCATCCTCGACCCGGCGCGCTACCATGGTCCTTCGCTCCGGACGGGTCCTCGACCCCCCGGACCGCCCGAGGAAGTGCCCCGCAGTGCGGGAGAACCCTCCGGCCAGCGACCACCGGTCGACACGGACGCTCCCGCTGCGCGGGAGAGGTGTGTCCCCGGTGGCGGGTTGTTCTTTGAAAACGGAGCAGAAGAGCGCCGATGTTCGTGTGGGCGAGAGTGGTTTTCTCGTCGTTTTGTTTGTTGTTTCCGGACACATGACTCATTTGTTGTGTGCCAGTGGCTTTCTGACGTTTTGTTGGA
>DASSOZ010000029.1:0-84585 GCA_035700105.1 Acidimicrobiales bacterium | reverse complement strand
CCGCCATCGACTGCAGCGGTCGCGCCGACGCGATGGAGCACGCGCTCGCGCTGCTGCGACGCGGCGGGCGCCTCGTCCTCAGCGGGACCGGCATGAAGCGCCCGCGCATCGACTCGAACCGCGTGATCCTCAACGAGCTCGTCGTCACCGGCGCCGTCGAGTACGTCCCGGACGACTACCACCGTGCGCTCGAGCTGCTGGCGCGCGGCGCGCTCCCCACCGACGAGCTCATCGAACCCGACGACGTCCCGCTCGCCGGCATGCAGGACGCGGTCGCCCGTCTCGCCGCCGGAGAGCTCGCAGGAAAGGTCCTGGTGGTGCCGCAATGAGCGAACCGAACGTGAGCCGATGAGCACTCCCCGCTTCAACCACGTGGCGATGAGCGTCCCCGCCGACCTCCTCGACGAGAGCGGCCGGCGCGACCTCGTCGACTTCTACTCGAACGTCTTCGGGTGGCAGGAGCTGCCGACCGAGACCGTCGACCGCCACAAGCTCGTCCTCTCCGCCTACCGGTACGACCAGTTCGTGTTCCTGATCGCCGACGACACGCCGATGGCGTGCCCGCGACTCGACCACTTCGGGATGGGTGTCGGCTCGATGCAGGAGCTCGACGACCTCCTCGCGAGCGCGAAGGCGTACAGGGAGAAAGACGACCGCGTCGAGCTGATCGACAAGAAGACCGAGCACCACCCGGGCCTCGACCTGACGAGCTTCTACGTCGGTTTCCTCCTCCCGATGATGGTCGAGGTGCAGCACTTCGCCTTCCAGCAGTGACGCGCTACGGCGCGTTCGTCCCGCAGGGGTGGAAGCTCGAGTACACCGGCGTCGGCGCGGCCGACGCGTGGGCACGGTCGGTCGAGCTGGCGCAGCGAGCCGAGTCACTCGGTTACGACCACCTCTGGGTCTACGACCACGTCGAGACCGTGCCGCGGCGCGCGCCGACGCACGTGTTCGAGGCGTGGACGATGATGGCCGCGCTCGCCCACGTGACGTCGTCGGTGGAGCTCGGCCAGCTCGTCACCTGCGCCGGCTACCGCAACCCGGGCCTGCTCGCGAAGCAGGCGGCGTGCGTCGACGTCATGAGCGGCGGCCGGCTCATCCTCGGGCTCGGCGGCGGCTGGTACGAGGCCGAATACGAGTCGTACGGGTGGGGTTTCCCGTCTGCGCGTGACCGGCTGAAGATCCTCGAGGAGACCGCGTCGGTCGTGCGTCCACTGTGGACGCAGGAGACGACGCGTTTCTACGGCGAGTTCGTCGAGCTCCACGACGCCCACTGCGACCCGAAGCCGCTGCGGCAGCTCCCGCCGCTGTGGATCGGCGGCGGTGGCGAGAAGGTGACGCTGCGTATCGCCGCCGAGCACGCCGACGCGACGAACTGGCAGGTCGGCATCGACGACTTCGTGCGCAAGTCGGGCGTCCTCGCCGAACACTGCGAGCGCATCGGGCGCGACCCGGCGACGATCACCCGCACGCACGGTCCCGACTGCATGCTGTTCGACTCCGATGCCGACCGCCGCCGCTGGCTCGACTCCCCCGCCGGCGGCGACCACTGGGGGCGCGAGCCCGACGACGAGTACGTGCGGGACAACCTCGTCGGCACGCCGGCCGAGGTCGCCGAGAAGGTGCAGGCGTTCGTCGACGCCGGCTGCGCCGAGTTCGTCCTGTGGTTCCGCGACTTCCCGGGCGACGAGTCGCTCTCGCGCTTCCAGGCGGAGGTCGTGCCGCTCGTCACGTAGGAGACGGACGGTCACGTGCCGAACGTCCACTTGCCGACGCGCTGGGGGTGGGTCGTGGCACGAACGAGGACGAAGGTCGCGACGCTCGTCGAGGGGCCGACGACGCAGGCGCCACCTGCACTGCTGCGCGTCGAAGGCCTCTCGAAGCGGTTCCGACGCGGGCACGAGACGGTCGTCGCACTCGACGGTGTCGACCTCGACGTGCGGGCGGGCGAGTTCGTCGCCCTCGTCGGGCGCAGCGGGTCGGGCAAGTCGACGCTCCTGCACCTGTGCGGTGGGCTCGACGTACCCGACGCCGGTCGCGTCGTGCTCGGCGAACGCGACGTCACCGCGATGAGCGCCGGCGACCGCGCGCTGCTGCGCCGCCGCGAGGTCGGCTTCGTGTTCCAGTTCTTCCATCTCATCCCGACCCTGTCGGTCACGGAGAACGTCGCACTCCCGCTCGTGCTCGACCGCCGGCGTGACGCCGAGGCGCGTGCCCGCGTCCTGCTCGACGCCGTCGGCCTGTCGCATCGCGCCAACCACCTTCCCGGCGAGCTCTCGGGCGGCGAGATGCAGCGCGCCGCCATCGCACGAGCGCTGGTGCACGGGCCGGGCGTGCTGCTCGCCGACGAGCCGACCGGCAATCTCGACTCGGCCACCGCCGCAGCCGTGCTCGACACCCTCTGCGAGCGCGTGCGCGACAGCGGGTGCGCGCTGCTGCTCGTCACGCACGACCCGACGGTCGCAGCGCGCGCCGACCGCTCGCTGACACTGTCCGACGGGCGGCTCTCGATCGACGCCGCGGCCTGACGTGGCTGCGCATCAGCCGTGACCGGCTTCCTGCGGGTCCTGCATCTGCGGCAGTTCCGGCGTCACCCCGCCCGCGCCATCCTCACCGCACTGTCGATCGCCGCGGGCGTCGCGCTCGCGGTGTCGGTCGTCGTGGTGCAGACGAGCTTCGACCGGTCGATCACGTCGTTCGGCCGCACGCTCGCGGGCCCGGCGCCGCTGCGCGTCGTCGGGCCCGCGGCGCGCGGTGGGCTGGACGCGCGCGTCGTCGACCGCATCCGCGCGGTGCCAGGTGTCGGCGTCGCCGTACCGCTCGTGCAGGCGGTCACGATCGCCGACAGCGCCGACGGCGAGCGCAGCGAGCTGGTGACGGCGATCGGCGCGGACTGTTCGATGGAGGCGCTGTTCGGGCGGTTCGGGTGCGACGGCGCGGCGGCGACGCCGCTCGTGTCGGCCCGGCTGGCGAGACGGCTCGGCCCGGGCGCGACACTGCGCTCCGACGTACGGTCGGTGCCGCTCGACGGCGCGACGACGTCGTCGCGGCTCGACGGCATCAACCGCGGTAGCGCCGTCATCTACCCGCTCGCCGTGTCGCAGCAGCTGTTCGCCCGGCCGGGCGCGGTCGACGTCGTCTACGTGACGCCGGCGCCCGGCACTCCCGTCGAGACGCTGAGGGCGCGCCTCGCCGACGCCGTCGGCCCGCAGAACGGCGTGCTGTCCTCCGCCGATCCTCCGCCGGGGATGAAGTCGGCGGCGGCGTTCGTCCTCGCGTTGCTCGGGTTGCTGAGCCTGTTCGCCCTCGCCGTCGGCGGCATGCTCGCCCGCAACAGCGTCGTGCTCTCGCTCGTCGAGCGGCGGCGTGACCTCGCGGTCGCTGCCGCCGTAGGCGCGACGCCCCGCATGCTCACCACCGGGATCCTCGCCGAGGTCGCGATCGTCGGCGCCGCCGGCGGCGCGATCGGTGCGTTCGGCGGCGTGCTGCTCGCCAAGCCGGTGCTCGACGGCATCGACCGGTTCGTGGCGCGGGCGATCGGCGCGCACCTGACGGTCCACGCCAGCCCCGCGGTGATCGGCCTCTCGATCGCGCTCGGCCTCGGCGCCGCCGTGCTCGCGACATGGCGTCCGGCCCGCCAGGCCGCCCGCCTCGACATCGCCGCCGAGCTGAGCAGCCGCGACACCGCCGAAGAGGCGGCGGTCAGCACGCATGTCAAGCGGGCTGCGATCCTGATCGCCATCGGCGTCGCCGGCGTCGTCGCCGCTCACGTCGCGTCGTCGGGCGGCGGCCTCGAACCGTGGCAGCCGATCGCCACCGAGCTCGGCGTCGTCGTCGCCAGCGTCGGGCTGATCGGCAGCGTCGGCACGCTCGCTCCGATCGTCGCGACGCTCGTCGGGCGAGTCCTGCACGGCGCGCCCGGCGCGGCACGCCTCGGCATCGCCAACGTCGCCCGCTCCCGTCGCACCGGCGTGATGACGATCGCTGTCGCATCGGCTGTCGGCGTGGCGTTCAGCATCGCCAGCACGACACGGTCGATCCACGACGCGGTCACCTCCGACATCCTGTCGAGCGGCGACCGCGTCTCGATCAACACCGTCCCGGTGAGCAACTCGATCAACATCGAGGGCAAGCCGTGGCCGTCGACGATGGCCGCGCTCGCGAAGATCCCAGGCGTCGCATCCGTCGACGAACAGGTCGTCATGCTCGTCCGCCAGCCCGACGGGTCGACGATCGGCGTCAGCGCCTCGGACGGCGACCCGCCACTGCGGCTCGATGGCGACCTCGTGCGCGGCACCGCCGACCAAGCGCGCTTCGCTCGCGGTGAGGTCGTCATCGGACCCAACCTCGCCCGCCGCTTCCACGTGCACCCGGGCGATCGCATCGCGATCGCCGGTCGCGACGGGGTCGTCGACGTCACCGTGCAGGGCGTCGAGCAGTTCGGCGACTTCAACGGGACGCTCGTCCGCATGCCGATGTCGATGGTCACGCGCCTCTACGGCGAGCAGCCGCCGGCCTTCGTCAGCCTGCTCGTGAAGCCGGGCGCGGACCCAGTCGCCGTGGCCCGCGCCGTCGAGGCCGCGCATCTCCAGCCGCACCTCGAGGCGTCGCCGCCGCGCGAGATCGCCGAGACGATCGCCGGCGAGGTGTCGGCGCAGGTGTCGCCGTTCTGGGCGCTGCAGCGGTCGCTCGTCGTCGTCGCGTTCGTGGCAGTGCTGTTCACGCTGTTGCTCAGCGCCGTGCAGCGCCGGCGCGAACTCGGCGTGCTCGGCGCCATCGGCATGCGGCCGAGCGAGATCGCCGCGATGGTGATCTCCGAAGGTGCGGCGGTGGCGCTCATCGGCGCGGTGCTCGGCACGGTGGCGTCGATCGGGTTCATCCTGGCGATGGGCGACGCGGTCGCCGTCGTGATCGGGTTCCAGGACCCACTGCGCTTCGACCTGCTCGCGCCGGTCGCGTGGGGCGTCGTCGTACTCGCCCTCGTGCTCGTCGCCGCGTCGTGGCCGGCGTGGCGAGCGGCGCGGACCGAGGTGCTGCCCGCCCTCCAATATGAGTGACCAAGAAAGCTGACGCTACTGTCAGGTTTCGTGACGACACCGGTCTCCCTCGTCGCGGCAGGGGCCGCGCTCCCGACGCTGCGGCTGGCGGCGGCCGACGTCGGCGCGGCGTGGGGCGGAAGGGGCGGCAAGGGCACGGCGGCGGTGTGCGCACCCGACGAGGACACCCTCACGCTCTCGTGGCGCGCGGCGATGCGTGCGCTCGACGCTGCCGCGCTGTCGCCCGACGACGTCGATGCGCTGTGGTGGGGCACGAGCCGCCCCCCGTTCGCGGAAGGACCGTCGCTGGCGCTCCTCGCCGCGTCGCTGCGCCTGCCGGACACCGTCGGCGGCGCGCTCGTCGCCGGGTCGGCGTCCGCGGGGCTCGACGCGCTGCTCGCGGCATGGGACTCGGTCGCCGCCGGGTCGGCGTCGTGCGCACTCGTGGTCGCGTCGGATGCGATCACGCCCGGACTCGGGACGGCGTGGGAAGCACGCGTCGGCGCCGCCGCCGTCGCCGTCGTCCTCAGGTCTGCGAGCGACCGTGGCGGGCCGGCGACGCTCGCGGCGCGCCGCGTGGTGACACGACCTGTGCTCGACCGCTACCGCGGCGACGACGAGACCGACACCCGTGATCTCTACGACCCCCGCCTGTTCCGCGAAGAGGTGTTCCTCCCGCTGCTGACCGACGCGTGCCGGGCGGCGGGCGATGGCATCACCGCGTGGTCGCTCCCCGACCCCGACGGCCGACTGGGCGCCTCGCTGGCCAAGAAGGTTGGCGGCGACGCCGAGGCGTCGCTCGGGGCGTTCCGGAAGGTCGGCGACACCGGCGCGGCTGCCGCCGTGCTCGGCGCCGTCCCCGCACTGGCAACCGCCGCGGGCGGCCGCGTCGGCATCGTCGGGTACGGCGGCGGGCGCGTGACGACCGTCGTCGTCGACGTGGCGTCGCCCGTGCCGGGCGCCGGTCCACTCGATGCGGTCGCACCCGCCGGACGGGCCGCGACGTACGCCGAGGTGCTGCGGGCGCGGGCGCAGCTCGTCCCGAACGGCGAGACGGTGGCGATGGGCGTCCCGCCCGGCGGCGCCGGCTTCGTGCGCGGCAACGTCGAGCTCCTCGGGCTCCACGGCGCCCGCTGCGTCGACTGCGGGACGATCAGCACGCCGCCATCGGTCCACCCGGCGTGCACGAACTGCGGCGGCACGAAGCTCGAGGAGCAGCCGCTCGCCCGCACCGGCACCGTGCAGACGTTCGTCGTCAACCACACGATGCCGGCGCCGTTCGTGGCGCCACTGCCCCTCGTCGTGGTCGACCTCGACGACGGGGCGCGCCTCCAGTTGCAGGGCCTGCCCGAGGACGCCGACGCGCTGCGCATCGGCGATCGGGTCGAGCTCGAGCTGCGCCGCTACGCCGTCGAGCGCGGCGTCCCCGTGTACGGGTTCAAGGTGAAGAGGACAGAAGCATGAGCGAGCTTGCGAGCGAATCATGTCGAACGCGTGGTCCGGCGGTAGCCGGATCTCACGGCGCTCGCTGGTGCAACATCGGAACGATGGTGCACCAGTGAGCTGGAACCGCGTCGCGGTCGTGGGCGCCGGGCTGATCAGGTTCGGCGAGCTGTTCGACCAGAGCTACGAGCAGATGGCGATGGGCGCGTTCCAGGCCGCGCTCGGCGCCGTCGACAAGGGCATGGACCCGGCGCTCGTCGACTTCGCCGTCGTCGCCACCCAGCGCGGGACGCTGTGGGGCCAGGAGGGCATCGCCGGCAACACGATCCCGTCGGCGCTCGGCCTCAACGGCATCGCCTGCACGCGCGTCGAGAACGCGTGCCCGTCGGGCAGCGACGCGTTCCGCATCGGCGCCATGGCCGTGGCGTCCGGCGTCCACGACGTCGTGCTCGTCATCGGCGTCGAGAAGATGCGCGACAAGTCGGCCGACGAAGGGCTGCTGAGCCGGGCCGCCAGCGGCCACCCGATCTACACGCGCGGCGAATCGGCGCCGGCGCTGTTCGCACCGTTCGCCACCCGCCACATGCACGAGTTCGGCACGACACGCGAGATGCTCGCCAGCGTCGCGGTGAAGAACCACCACAACGGCGCGCTCGACCCGTACGCCCACTTCCAGAGCGAGGTGACGATCGAGCAGGTGCTCGACGGGCCGCCCGTGTGCCACCCGCTGCACCTGCTCGACTGCTGCCCGCAGACCGACGGCGCCGCGGCCGCCCTGCTCGTGCCGGCTGATCGTGCACACGAGTTCACCGACCGGCCCGTGTACGTCGCCGGGTTCGGCGTCGCCACCGACCACCCGTGGATGCACGAGAAGTCGTCGTACGTCGGGCTGGCGGCGACGACGGCGGCCGCGCGGCGGGCGTACGACATGGCCGGCGTCGGCCCGTCCGACATCGACATGGCCGAGGTGCACGACTGCTTCACGATCACCGAGATCCTCGACATCGAGGACCTCGGTTTCGTCGACAAGGGCAAGGGCGGCGTGGCGTCGCTCGAGGGCGAGACGTCGTTGACCGGCCGCATCCCGGTCAACACCTCGGGCGGGCTGCTGGCGAAGGGGCACCCGATCGGCGCCACCGGTGTCGCCCAGCTCACCGAGTGCTGGTGGCAGCTGCGGGAGCAGGCCGACGAGCGCCAGGTCGAGATCCGCCACGGCAACGTGCTCCAGCACAACGTCGGCGGCCGGGGCTCCGGCGTCAGCGTCGTCAACATCCTCACGAGGAACGCGTGAACCTCCGCTTCTTGTCACGGCCGGCCACAACTGTCGTTGTTCGGCGTGACGAGAATCCGGGGGGACGACCGTGATCTTCAGCGAGCTGGCGGACGGCGTCCGGACCCTCACCCTCCAGCGCCCGGACGCGGGAAACGCGCTCACGGTCGAGATGCGCGACGACCTCGTGCGCGAAGTGCGCGAGGCGCGGCGAGACCCCGACACGCGCTGCGTGCTGCTGCGGGCCGAGGGCGCGTCGTTCTGCGCGGGCATGGACCTGCGCGAGTCGACGGTGACGAAGGCGGGCACACCCGGCTTCGATCCCCGCTCGACGGCCGAGGCACTGCGCATCGGTGTGCAGACGCTCGTGCGAGAGCTCTGGGAGCTCGACAAGCCGACCGTCGCCGCGGTGGGCGGTGCCGCGGTCGGCCCGGGTGCGCACCTCGCGCTGGCGTGCGACGTCGTGGTCGTGTCCCCGGCGGCGCGGTTCCTGTGGTCCTTCGCGAAGTGGGGACTGGTCGTCGATGCCGCGGGTGCGTACCTGCTCCCCCGCCTCGTCGGCCTGCCACGCGCGAAGGCGATGGTGCTGCTGGGCGATGGCGTCCGATCGGGCGAGGACGCCGTCCGTGAGGGACTGGCGTACAAGTGCGTCGACGACGTCGACGGCGAGGCGCGTGCACTGGCGTCGCGCCTGGCCGGCGGCCCGACGCGCAGCCTCGGCCTGTCGAAGCAACTGCTGAACCGCACGTTCGAGACGGACCTGACCACGTCGCTCGAGCTCGAGGGCGCGTACCAGTCGCTGGCGACGGCGAGCGCCGACCTCGTCGAGGGAATGGCCGCGTTCCGCGAGAAGCGCGACCCGAACTTCAGCGGGAGGTAGTGACAGCGATGGCGTCGTCGAAGGTGGCGGGCCGGGTCGTCATCGTGACGGGCGCCAGTGCCGGCATCGGCCGCGACACGGCGACGCGGCTGCGCGACCACGGTGCCGTCGTCGTCGGCGCTGCCCGTGACGTCGACCGGCTGCAGCAGGTGGACGGCATCGACGCCGTGCGCTGCGACGTCGCGTCACCCGAGGACCGGGCCGGACTGGTCGCGCACACCTTGCAGGTGCACGGGCGTGTCGATGCGCTGGTCAACAACGCCGGTCTCGGGTGGATGGGCTCGTTCGAGGAGATGCCCGCCGAGCGCATCGAGTACCTGTACGACGTGAACGTCGTCGGACTGATCGACCTGTGCCGCCTCGTGCTGCCGGACATGCTCGCTCGCCGCCGCGGCCACATCGTCAACGTGTCATCGGTCGCGGGCTACGTGGCCCTCCCGCCCAACACGGTGTACTCGTCGACGAAGTTCGCCGTGAACGGCTTCACCGAGGGGCTCCGCCGCGAGATGTGGCACCGCGGGGTGAAGGTCCACCAGATCAACCCCGGCCCGGTGAAGACGGAGTGGGCGCCGCGAGCGAAGGGCTTCGACCCGACGCCCGGATCGACCGAGCAGCGCGACGCGACCGGGGTGTCGGCGGGCGCGGTGGCGCGCCAGATCGAGCGCTGCCTGACCTCGCCGTGGCCGCGTGTCGCGGCCGTGCCCCGCGTGCTCGGCGTCGCCCGGCTGGCGTCACTCGTCGGCGTGCGGGAGGCGATGGACGTCGCCGGTCGGTTCGCGGTGCCGAAGAGCCACCGGTGAGCCTGTCCCCGCTGCACCGCTCGATCGTGACCGCTGCGTGCGGGCGGCTCATCCCCGGGTCGGTCGCGGCCGGCGTCGTCGACTACATCGAGGGACTCCTGGGGGCGTTCGACGTGTCGCCCCCACGCGTGTGGGCGGTCACGCCGCGAGGGTCGGCCTTCCACGAGCTGTCGCCGTTCGAGGAGGTCGCGTGGCGGCGGCGCATCGGTGACTGGCAGGCGCGGTACGACGCCGAGCTGCCGCTGCTGGGCGACGACTTCGCGGCGGCGTCGGATGACGAGCAGGACGCGCGGTTGCGGGCGCAACCGGCGCTGACGTCGCTGCTGTACGAGCACGCCTGCGAGGGGATGTACGGCGCGCCCGCGTACGGCGGCAACCGGGATCTCGTCGGGTGGCGGACGATCGGGTTCGAGGGCGACGTCGCTCCCCGTGGCTACTCGGACGACGAGGTGGCGCTCCCCTGACCGGTGCCGGCGGGACGCACGACTTCGACGCCATCGTCGTCGGGTCGGGGCCCGGCGGCGCGGCCGCCGCGGACGTGTTGACCGCGGCGGGGTGGTCGGTGTGCATCTTCGAACGGGGCCGTAACCACCTGATCGACCTCGACGACCCGCACCGGCTCCTCGACCACTTCACCAACGACGAGCTGAAGTTCACCGAGCGCCACTTCCTCGGGCCCGATCCGCTCGTCGAGCCGCGCACGTTCCGGCGGTCGGCCGACGGTGACGTCGACCACGAGCACGTGGGTGAGGTCAACGACCTGCCGGCCACGGTGGGCGGCGGGGGCGTGCACGCCGACGGGAAGGTCCCGCGATTTCGCGAGGACGACTTCCGGCTGCGGTCGCTGTTGGGGCCGATCGACGGCGCGTCGGTCGACGACTGGCCGGTGAGCTACGACGAGCTGGAGCCGTGGTACACCGCGGCGGAGATCGGCGTGGGCGTGGCCGGCGACGCCGCCGCCAACCCGTTCGCATCGTGGCGGTCGGGCCCCTACCCGATGCCACCGGGCCCGCCGATGTACGCGTCGACGATCACCGCGTCGGCGTGCGAGCGGGTCGGGCTGCATCCCTACGCGGCGCCGACCGCAGCGAACTCGATGCCGTACGGCGGGCGGCCCGCGTGCATCAACTGCGGGTTCTGCGCGTTCTACGGGTGCCCGGTGCACGCCAAGGGCGACCCGGTGGCGATGCTGCAACGGTCACTCCTGACAGGGCGGTGCGAACTGCGCCCGGACTCGTTCGTGTCCCGGGTCGTGGTGCGTGACGGGGTCGCCGTCGGTGTCGAGTGGCAGTCCTTCGACGGCGTCGTGCGGTTCGAGGGCGCCACTCGCGCCGTCGTCGTCGCGGGCGGCGCGATGGAGACTCCGCGCCTGCTGCTGCTGAGCGGACTCGATCACCCGCTGATCGGGCGGCACCTGATGTGCCACTTCCAGACGTTCGTGATGGGCTCGCTGGCGCAGCGACTGCACGCCCACCGCGGGCGGGCGGTGACCCACGTCCACGACGACCACGTGGTGGTCGACGCCGACGCCCGGGCGGCGGCGAAGTCGGCGGGATTGCCGTGGCTGCGCGGCGGCATGGTCGAGCACGCCGGCCCGGCGCACCCGATCCAGGAGGCGAAGCTCTACCCGTGGGGCGCCGCGCACGTGGCGGCGATGCGCGACTCGGCGATGCGCGAGCGGATGTGGGGGTTCTGCATGCAGGGCGAGGACCTGCCACAGACGTCGAACCGCATCGACCTCTCGCCGTCGGTGCGTGACATCCGCGGTGTACCGGTGGCGCGGGTGACGTACTCGCCGCACGTCCACGAGCAGGCCGCGTCCGCGCACCACTCGGTGTTGCTGGACCGGGCGCTGCGCGAGGCGGGCGCGGAATGGACCGTCACCGCGACCGCGCCCGGCGACATCTCGGCGTGGCCGGTGAGCAAGCACGTGATGGGGACGGCGCGCATGGGGTCGGACCCGTCGACGTCGGTCGTGGACCCGCTGCAGCGCGTGTGGTCCGTGCCGAACCTCGTCGTCGCCGACTCGTCGGTGTTCGTGACCAGCGCCGGCTACGGGCCGACGCTGACGTTGGTCGCGCTGGCGTTGCGGGCAGCTGCGGCGCTCGCCGGCTCGGCGTGAGCGAGATCACCGGCGTCGCGCACACCGGGGTGTGCGTCGAGGACGTCGATGCCGCGGTGCGCTGGTACACCGAGGTGCTCGGCCTGCGTCTCCTGTCGCCGCCGTACCGCATGGCCGGCAACGCGATCGAACGGGACATGGGCGAGCTCGTGCCGTCACCCGTGGTCGTGAAGGCGGCGATCGTCGGCGTCGGCGACGACGACCACGTGCTCGAGCTCCTCGAGTACCCGAATGTCGAACGTGGCGACGAAGGTGCGCCGGTCCCCCGCCCGGTGGTCGAGCCCGGGTTGAGTCACCTCGGTCTGACGTGCGACGACATCGTCGCGACGCGCGATCGGCTCCGAGCCGCAGGCGTGACCTTCCTGACGAGCGATGTCGCCGACGTCGCCGGCGTGCGCACCACGTGGCTCGCCGACCCGTGGGGCAACGTCGTCATCCTCGTCGAGAAGCGGCGCCCAGATCGGCCGTACTGGCGTCAGCACGGCTCGCCGCCGTGATTGCCAGCTCGTCGAGCGCGGCGGACGACGACTCGTAGCCCCGCTCGATGAGCTCGGCGGAGCGGTGGAAGTCGTTGTAGCGCAGCGACCCGGGGTCGACGCCCGGCAGAACGGTGAGCTCGACGTGCGGCGGGACGATGTCGAGGTCGCGCACGAAGCGGTGGTTACGGGCGATCGAGAACGACTGCAGCAGCACGTCGAGAGGCCGGCGCGGCATCGGCCTCGGCTTGTCGAAGTTCCCTACGTGGAACACGACGACGCGCGTCGCACCGAGGTCGATCGCGCGCCAGACCGGGACGTTGTCGACGACCCCGCCGTCGATGAGCCACTCACCGCCGATGTTCACGGGCGGGAGCACCGCCGGCAGCGCCGCCGACGCCAGCACCGGCTCGATCAGTGGGCCGCGCGAGAACCACACCTCACGCCCCGTCGCGAGCGACGTGGCGACGACGTGCAGTGGCACCTTCGAGTCCTCGAACCGCCGGTACGCGAGACCCCGCTCGATCACGGAGCGCAACCCGGCGGACGAGGCGATGCCCGTCGACCGCCGCGACAGCAGTCGCATCTGCGACAACCGCCCGGACGGGAACAGCGAGTCGTCGTCGAGCGCCAGCCACATCGCGGCCATCCGCTCGACACCCTCCACGGTGGGGTCACCGGCCAGCGCGGCGCCGTTGATCGCACCGACGGAGCACCCGACGACGACGTCCGGCACGAGGTCGTGCTCGAGCGCGGCACGCAGCATGCCGAGCTGGACGGCGCCGAGGTTCCCGCCACCCCCGAGCACGAACGCGGTGACCTGCCCGTCAGCCTCCCCGTTCGTCCTCATCGGGGCGACTGTCGCGCCGTACGCGGTCGGCGAACAAGAGCGCGACGAGCACGAGCAGCCCGAATGCGGCGAGACGGACACCGGTGCGCTCGTCCGGGTTCGTGTACGTGAAGGTCACCGTGTGACGGCCCGCCGGCACCACGACCGCACGGAAGATGCCGTCGGCGCGGTACACGGGCGCGCGCCGCCCGTCGACGCGCGCGGTCCACCCGTCCGCCCACCGGCCGCTCACCCGTAGCACCCCGCCGGCGGGGGCGTCGACGGTCCAGCGCTCGTGGTCGACGCCGTCGGAACCACCCGACACCGTCCCCCCACGACCGTCGACCACCCGGGTCAGACCGACGACGTGCGCGACCGAGGACACGTCGCGCAGCTGGGCCAGCGACGACCACATCGCCGGCACCGTCGACGGCACCGCCCGGCGGACGACGACCGCGGCGACCGCGCCCGGGTTCGCGTACACCCGCGGCTCGCCCGTCGCGTCCAGGACCGGCAGCGACGGCGGGATCCCGCGCACGTTGCTCTCGGCCACGATGGTCCGCACGTCGAGCAGGTCGAGGAGCGGCGACGTCAACCGGGCGGGACGCAGGACGTCAGGGGCCACGTTCGTCGCCGCCGCCCAGTCGCCGTAGTCGTCGATCGACCGCAGGTACCGGTCGTAGTCACGCGGGAAGAGCACGGTCTGGCCCTGCGCGTCGGCGATGCCGTACGCCATCGGGACGTCGGCGGTGAACGTGGAGACGAGCGACTTCCCCCGACCCGCCCGCAGCACCCGACCGTCACGCGCCGACGCCAGCCGCGACACCGACACCGACGGATACGCCGACCGCTCGACCACGCTCGGGTACCACCGCGGCACGTGGAACGCGAGCTCGAACGCGACGCAAGCGGCGACCACGGCAACGGCGATGCGCGGCCGCCGCATCGCCAGCCACGCAGCCGCTGCGGACGCGACGAGCAACGCGCCGGCAACTGCGGCACGCACACCGAAGTAGTCGTGGGGCGCGCCCCGCACCGACGACTGCCAGATCCACCACGCGAGGACGACGGCGCCGGCCGCCGCGGCGACGCCGAGCGCGCCCCACCGGGCGCGGCGGTCGCCATCGACGAGCGCATCGAGCCCGAGCGCGGCAAGCGGCAGCGCGCACACCGGTAGCACGGACAGCCAGCGCGCCCCCACCCGGAAACGGTCGTAGCCGGGCAGCAGCGCGTGCAGCGCGTGGTGCGGCAACCCCCACACCGACAGGAGGACCACCGCCACGCCGATGCCGGCCAGCAGCCACGGCGCCGGCTCCGTAGCCCGCGACCGGTCCCGTCGACGGGCGGCGACTCCCGCGCCGACCAGCACCAGCACGGCGACACCGACGAAGGGTGAGTCCATCTGGTACTCGGTGTTCGTGCGGAACAGCGTGTCGTCGGCGTAGTTGCCGCGCGCGTCGGGCACCACGAGGCGCACGAGGTGGTCCGGCGTCTCCACGTTCGACGCGGTCGACGACACCGGTTCGTGGACGCGCAGGATCGACGAGCCGATCCGCCACGACGGCACGAGCACGGGCGCGGCGAGCAACGCGCCGATCGCCAGCGCACCGGCCGACGCCAGCGCCGGGCGGACGAACGAGCGGAGCTGCACCATCCGTCCGAGCGCACACGCACCCGTCGCGAGCATCCCGAAGTACGCGTACTGCGGGTTGCCCCCCAGCCACCACAGTCCGATGACGATGGCCAGCGGCACGACGCGCGACAGGCGAGGCCGCACCACGAGTCGCTCGACGCACACGAGCGCCCACGGCAGCCACACCATGCCGACGAGGTGCACGAGGTGCAGCGACCAGTGCAGCCACGTCCCCGCGAGCAGCGTCGACGCCGCGACGACGAGCGCGCACGAGCGGCGCCGCACGCCGACACACCGGCACAGCACGTACATCCCGAGTGCCGCCCACCACAGGTGGAGCGCGACGAAGACACCGTACGCGTCGAACGGGTCGAGGAACCGGACGAGCCAGAAGGCCGGGTACCACACGCTCACGAAACCGTTCGGGTTCGCCGGCAGCCCGCCCAGAAGGAGCGGGTTCCAGCCCGGCAGACCGAAGGGACCGGCGCCACCGCCGGACCGCAGCGCCGACCCGAGCCAGTGCAACCACGGGAAGAACTGGATCGCGGCGTCGGACACCACCGCGTTCTGGGGGTGGGAGCCACCCGACAGCAACCGGTACGGCGTCACCGCGGTGAGCACGTCGGCGGGCACCAACGTCCGCCCCGGACGTAGCGAGTCCCAGAGCAGCACGACGGTCACCGCGGCGAGGATCGCCGCCACCCCGACGTCGGCGGCCAGGCCGCGCACCCGGTCGCGCATAGGAGATGCCAACTGTGTCCGAGCGCCGGCTCCCGTGGCGAACCACGGGGGAGGCGCGCCGCGCCCCGGCGTCGAACGTCACGCGTCATGGGCACGGGGGTGCGCCGCTACGGGTGGGCGCCGCTCGTCGCCGTCGCCGTCACGACCGCCCTCGAGAGCGGCGAGCGCCAGTCGCTGTCGCAGGCCGTGCACGGGATCCAACACGACTTCCACGTCACCGACGCCGCGCTCGGCTTCCTGCCGTTCGCGATGGCGATCGTCGGTGTGCTGGGCGCGTTCCCGATCGGCATCCTCGCCGACCGCGCTCGTCGCACCCTCCTGCTCGCCGGCGCTGTCGTCCTGTGGACCGTGTGCATGGGCGCCAACGCGCTCGCCGGCACGTACGCGCTGCTGTTCGTCGGGCGCATCGGCGTCGGCGCCGTCGAAGCCAACGGGCCCGCCGCCGTTTCGCTGCTGAGCGACTACTACCCGGTGCGCGACCGCGCCCGGGTCATGGGCCTGTACCAGTCGGGCGCGCTCGTCGGCGCGATCGTCGGACTCGTCGTCGGCGGCATCGCCGTGGGCGTGGGTGGGTGGCGGTGGGCGTTCGCCATGTGGATCCCGTTCGGCGTCGCCGGCGCGCTCTACCTCGCCCGCCAGCCCGAGCCGGTCCGCGGCGACCAGGACGCTGCGTTCCACGACGAGCTCGGCGCGCCCGTCGACACCGTCGACCTGGCGACGATGCCGCTCGTGCTGCCGGCCCCGCGGCGCGAGGGCACGCTCGACTACTCGAACTGCACGACCCGCGAGGTCGGGCGGGAGCTGCTGCGCATCCCCAGCATGTGGTTCGGCGTACTGGCCCTCACCGTGTCGCAGCTCCTGCTGAACGCGCTGCAGTTCTGGGGCGTCGAGTACTTCAAGCGCGTCCACCACCTCGGCGCCGCCGCCGCCGGCGCGGTCACCGCGCTGTTCGGCCTCGGCGCCGTCGTCGGCATCCTGGCCGGGGGCTTCCTCGCCGACCGCCTCCTCGCCCGCGGGAGGGTGAACGCGCGCGTCCACGTCGTCGCCTACGGGTCGATCGCGGCGACGCTCGTCCTCGCGCCCGCGTTCGCGTCGACGGTCCTCTGGGTGACCGCGCCCCTGCTGCTCGTCGGCGGCATCCTTTTGACGCTCCCGGTCGCGCCGGCCGAGGCGCTCGTCTCCGACGTCGTCGTCGCCGAGCTCCGCGGGCGGGCGGCGACGGTGCGCTCGACGGTCCGTGCGCTGTCGGCGGTCGGACCCCTCGTCGTCGGGCTGCTCGCGGACGCGATGGGGCTGCGCGGGGCGCTCGTGGCGATGACGCCGGTGTACGCCGTCGGCGGCGTGATCATGCTCGGCGCCGCCCGCCACTACCCCGCCGACGTCGCGTTCGTCGTCGCCGAGTCCCGCCGCGTCCGGGCAGGTCAGGCGGAGGCGCTGGTCGAACCCTGACACGGACGTCAGGACTTACTGGGGGGTTCCGTGCGTCGACGCGTCCGACCGGTCTGGGTCGTCATGGCGGCGGTGGGCTTGCTCGCGGCGTCGTGCGGGACGCGGCTGCCCGACGAGGCCTTCCAGACCGCCGCCGGCACGGGGGGCGAGGTTCGCCCGGGTGGTCGCACCGCAGCTGCCTCGGGCGGCGATCAGGCCGCCGGCGACGACGCCCTCGACACGAGCACCGCGTCCCCGGGTGCTCCAACAGGATCGGATCCCGGGGCCCAGAACGGGGCGCAGACTCCGACTGCGTCGGAGAACGGCGGTGCGGGTGGGGACGGTGGTGGTGCCGGCGCCGGCGAACCGACGCGGACCGGTGCGAGCGCGACGAACACGGCGTCGGACGTCGGCGTGACGGCGAGCGAGATCAAGGTCGGCAACATCACCGCGGTCGGCGGCCCCATCGGCCCAGAGGCGTTCAGCGGGATGCTCCATGGCGCCCAGGCGTTCTTCCAGGCGCTCAACGAGCGAGGCGGCGTCAACGGCCGCAAGGTGAAGTTCTCGACGTGCGACGACCGCGAGTCGTCCGACCGCGACCTCGCCTGCGCGCAGAACCTCGTCGAGAACCAGAAGGTGTTCGCCCTCGTCGCCGGGTCGACGGACACGTTCGCCGCCGGGAAGTACATCGACTCGAAGGGCGTGCCCGACATCGGCGGCCAGCCGATCGGCAACGCCTACTACAAGTACCCCCACCTGTTCTCGATCCTCGGCGTCGACACGCCGCGCGACGGCAAGAGCGTCGGCGACAAGGGCAAGCTCTACGCGCAGGGCGGCGCGTACCGGTACTTCAAGCAGCAGGTGAAGATCGACAAGGCCGCCGTCTTCTTCTACTTCATCCCGATCTCGCGCACCGCGGGCATGTTCATCGCCGACGGCCTGCGCCAGCAGGGCATCGAGCCCGTCTACTACGGCGGCGGCAGCGACGCCGGCATGAACCCGGCGGCGCCGACGTTCGACACCGACGTCATCCAGATGCGCAACAGGGGCGTGCAGGGCATCTGGAACGCGATCGACATCGCCGGCTTCCAGAAGCTGTGCCAGGCGATGGACCGCTACAGCTTCCGCGTGAAGGCCAACGTCTCCACGATCCAGGGCATGAGCCAGAAGGTCGGGCAGGACTTCAGCGCGCCGTGCCGCAACGACGTGTGGGCCCAGACCGACTCGAAGTCGTACGCCGAGACCACGAGCGCGCCGGTCGCCGAGTTCCGGGCGGCGATGAAGAAGTTCGACCCGGGCTTCCGGCTCCACCAGTGGGCGCTCGAGGGGTGGGCGGCCGGGAAGCTGTTCACCGAGGGTGTGGCGAAGATGGGCGCGTCGCCGACGCGCAAGGGCCTCGTCGACTGGCTCAACTCGATCGGCGACGACGCGGACTACACGATCGCCGGACTGATGGACGACCCGGTCTCGTGGCAGCCGCTCGACCACTCGAAGCCGCACAGCGACTGCTTCGACCTGCACCAGTGGCAGGACTCGGCCGGGACGTTCGTGACGCGGGCGAAGCAGTGCGGCGACATGCCGTACTACCCGTACACCCCCACCGACGACGGTTCGTAGCCCCGAGGCAGCAGGGGCGGGGCGGGGCGGCGGCGAAACCTGACACGCACGTCATTCCACGTTCGCCCCCCTCGATGCTGCGCGCTCGCACAACGCTCCTCTTCCTCACGCTCGTCCTCGTCGCCGCCGTGGTGGCCGGCTGCGGGACGCGCCTGCCCGACGACGCGTTCACCGCGTCCGGCTCCGGCACCGGTGCCGACGCCTCCGGCCGCCGCGCCGGCGCCGGCGCGCCAGGCGCCGACGGCACGAACGACGACGGCGGCTCCGGCGGCGAGACAGCCACCGGGCCCGCGCCCGACGCGCATTCTCCAACAGACTCGCGTTCTGCGGCCGCGAACGGGCCCGGAAACGCGAGTGTGTTGGAGGATGCGAACGGGGGCGGCGGCGGCGGCGGCGCCAACACCGCGTCCGACGTCGGGGTGACGGCGAGCGAGATCAAGGTCGGGAACATCACCGCGGTCGGCGGCCCGCTTGGACCCGACATCTTCAGCGGGATGCTCCACGGCGCCCAGGCGTACTTCCAGGCGCTGAACGAGCGCGGTGGCGTCAACGGTCGAAAGATCCGGTTCTCGACGTGCGACGACCGTGAATCGTCCGACCGCGACAACGCCTGCGCGCAGAATCTCGTCGAGAACCAGAAGGTGTTCGCCCTCGTCGCCAACTCGACCGACACGTACGCGTCAGCGCGCTACGTCGACTCGAAGGGCGTGCCCGACGTCGGCGGCCAGCCGATCGGCAACGCCTACTACAAGTATCCGCACCTCTTCTCGATCATCGGTGCCGACACGCCTCGCGACGGCAAGAGCATCGGCGACAACGGGAAGCTCTACCGGGCGACGAACCTCTACACGTATTACAAGCAGAAGGTCGGCGTCTCGAAGGCGGCGGTGTTCTTCTACTTCATCCCGATCTCGCGCACCGCCGGGCTGATGATGGCGGACGGCGCCACGCGCGCCGGCATCGACGTCACCTACTACGGCGGCGGCAGCGAGGCCGGGATGAACCCTGCAGCGCCGACGTTCGACACCGACGTCATCCAGATGCGCAACCGCGGCGTCGACGCCATCTGGAACTCGATCGACATCGCCGGCTTCCAGAAGCTGTGCCAGGCGATGGACCGCTACGCGTTCACGGTCAAGGCGAACGTGTCGACGATCCAGGGCATGGGCGACAAGCTGAAGGACTTCTCGGCGCCGTGCCGCAACTCGATCTGGGTCGACACCGAGTCGAAGTCGTACACCGACACCGGCGACCCCGCCGTCGCCGAGTTCCGTTCGGCGATGAAGAAGTTCGACCCCGGCTTCCGGCTGCACCAGTGGGCGCTGGAGGGGTGGGCCGCCGGCAAGATCTTCACCGACGGCGTCGCGTCGATGGGCGCCGGCCCGACGCGCAAGGGTCTCGTCGACTGGCTGAACGCGCGGCCGGACCCGTACGCCGCGGTCGGTCTCTTCCGCAACATCTCGTGGAAGCCGATCGACCACTCGAAGCCGGGCACGAACTGCTACGCGATGCACCAGTGGCAGGACTCCGCCGGCGGCTGGGTGACACGGACGCCGCTCGACTGCCACCCGACCGACTGGTTCCCGTACACGCCCCAAGACGACGGGAGCTAGGGCGGTCCCCCGGACGGCCCTTCGCCACGGTGTCGGCTCGGGTCCCTCCCACCACCCTGCGCTGCGCTCCGGGCGGCGGGGCCCTCCCGACCGACGGGGCCGCGGACCGTCTCACCCCCTCGCGCGCGCGAGCGACCGAGTTCGTCGCACCTCGCACGTGCCGTTCGGTCGCGAGGGCTGCGGCCTACCCTTCGGCGCGATGAGCGGCGTCGCCGTCCAACTCGAGGGCGTCACCCGGCGGTTCGGGCGGGCGGTGGCGATCGAGGACGTGACGTTCGACGTGCGGCCCGGCGAGGTGCTCGGTCTGCTCGGTCCGAACGGCGCCGGCAAGACGACGACGATGCGGGTGCTCACGGGCTACCTGCGGGCGACGTCGGGCCGGGTGCTGGTGGGCGACGTCGACCCCTCGGTCGATCCGGTGGGCGCGAAGCGACTGTGCGGGTACGTGCCGGAGGCGAGCGCGCTGTACCGGGACATGCGCGTCGACCGGTTCCTGCGGTTCTGGGCGCAGCTGCGAGGCGTCGCTCGCGACGGCCGCAGCGATCGTGTCGAGCGCGTCGTCACGCAGGCCGGATTGCGCGGTGTCGAGCACCAACTCGTCGGCGCGCTGTCGCGCGGGTACCGCCAGCGCGTCGCACTCGCGCAGGCGCTCGTGCACGACCCGCCCGTCCTCGTGCTCGACGAGCCGACCGCGGGGCTCGACCCCGAGCAGGTCGTCGAGACGCGCAAGCTCATCGGCCGCCTGGCGAAGACACGGACCGTGCTGCTGTCGAGCCACCTGCTCAACGAGGTGACGCAGCTGTGCAGGCGGGTCGTCGTGCTCGACCACGGCCGCGTGCTCGCCGTCGACGACATCGCCGCGCTCACCGACGCGACGCGTACCGGCAGCCTCGAAGAGGCGTACCTGAAACTCGTGCGGGGCTGACGCTGCTCGCGTCGACACGCCGGGTCGCGGTGATCGCCGGGCGGGAGCTGCGGTCGGCCTTCGGGACCGCGTTCGGCTTCGGGCTCGTCGCCGGCTTCCTCGCGTTCGCCGGGCTGTTGCTCGTCCTCGCGCTGCGCGCCGGCGCGGCGCGTCTCGACGACTGGTTCGCCTGGCTGTTCATCGCCACCGGCGTGCTCGCGCCGCTGCTGGCGATGCGGACGCTGGCCGACGAGGAGCGGGCCGGCAGCCTCGAGCTCTTGCTGACGTCGCCGGTCCGGACGGCAGAGGTCGTCGGCGGAAAGTTGCTCGGTGTCGTATCGCTGTTCGTGCTGCTCGTCATCGGGACGCTGGTCTGTCCGTGGCTCGTCGCGAGGATGGGCAACCCGGACGCGGGGCCGATCGTCACCGGCTACGTCGGCCTGGTGCTGGTCGGCGTCGCGTTCCTGTCGGTGGGACTCGCCGCGTCGGCGGCGACTGCGAACCAGCTCGTCGCCGCGGCCGCCTCGGCGGGATTGCTGCTCGCGCTCTGGTTCGGCGCGGGCATCGCCGACGGGCTCGGTGACGGTGCCGTGCGGACCGTGCTGCGGTACCTGTCACCTTCGACGCACGTCACGGGCTTCCTGCGCGGGACCCTCGCCGCCGGTGACGTCGCGTACTTCGTGTCGCTCGCGGTCGTCGGCGTGTACGCCGCCGTCGCGATCGTGGAGGCGCGCAGGTGACGCGTCGCCTGGTCGTCGGTGCCGTGATCGCGTTGGTGCTGGTCGTCGCCAACGTCGCCGCCGCGTCGACGCGGGCGCAGGTCGACCTGTCCGCCAACCGCCGGTTCTCACTGTCGCCCGAGACGCGAGCCGTCGTGAAGGCGGTGCGCCAGCACCTGAAGGTCACCGCGTTCATGAACGACACCGGCGGGTCGGCGCGCGACGCCCGCTTCCTGCTCGCCCGGTTCCACGAGCTCAACCGTCACATCGACTACGAGATCGTCGATCCCGACGAGCGCCCGTCCGAGGCGCGGCGCTTCGGCATCACCTCGTACGCCACCGTCGTCGTGCAGTACCGGGGACGCCGGGCGGACGCGCCGCAGGTCACCGAGCCCGACCTGGCGACCGCCATCCTGCGGTTGCTCCGGGCCCGCACGCCGACGGTCTGCGTCACCACAGGACATGGTGAGGCGTCGCTCGACGACGACGGGCCGAGCGGGCTGTCGAAGGTGGCGACGCTGCTCGAGCAGAACGCGTACAGGGCGGCGACGCTCGACCTGGCCCGCGGCGGCGACGTCCCGTCGTCCTGCGAGGTCGTATGGGTCGCCGGCCCGCGGGTGGCGTTCACGCCGGCCGAGACCGACGCGCTCGTCCGCTACGAGAGGGCGGCCGGGAAGGTGCTCGTGCTCGCGTCGCCGTTGTCGGAGGCGAACGTCAACCCGCTCCTCGAGCCGTACGGGATGACGTTCCTCGGTGGGGTGGTGGCCGACCCGGACCGGTCGGCGTCGGTGGACCCGACCGACGTCGTCGCCGAGGACTTCCCCACCGCCAACCCGGTGATGGACGGGATCCCCCGCCTCCAGCTGCCGGTGACGGGCGGGTTCCTCACGCAGCCGGCGGACGAGACGCCGTCGGGTCTCACGGTGTCGCGCCTGGCGGTGTCGAGCGCCGCGGCGTGGATCGAGTCGACCCCCGACGCCGGGTTCTCCCGTGACGCGGGCGACGTTCCCGGCCCCGTCGTGCTGGCCGCGGCGGCCGACGACAGCCGCGTCGAGGCGGGCGCCGAGCGGCGCGTCGGGTCGGGCACGCCGCGCCCGGGGATCGTCCGCACGCGCGTCGTCGCCACCGGTTCGGCGGAGTGGCCGACGAACCAGTTGCTCGACCGGCTCGGCAACCGGCGGCTGCTGGTCGGGTCGCTGGCGTGGCTCACGCAGGAGGAGGAGCTGCTCACCGTCGCGACCCGGCTGCCCGGGTCGCGCCCGCTGCCGTGGACGGCCGAGCGTCAGCGCGAGACCCTGTTCGTGACCGTCGGGCTCGTCCCCGGCCTCGTCGTGCTCGCCGGCGTCGCCTCGTTCGTCTGGCGCCGCCGCCGCCAACCCGCATGACCGGCTCCCTCCCTCCGGTGCTTTGTGTCAGTTGGGGGGCGTATGGCGGGCCGAACTGACACAAAGCACGGAGGGGGCGCCGCCGCCGTCGCACTCGCCGTCGCACTCGCCGTCGCACTCGCCGTCGTGCTGGCGGCATGCGGTTCCGGAGGCGACGGGTCGGCGGCGACGCGCGACACCGTGCCGCCGAACGTGGTGCCTGAGCGGGCGTCGGCGTGGACGTCGATCACGGTCACGAGCGCGGACGGGCGCCGCGCCGAGGTCCCGACGACGATGTTCTCGAAGGCGTCGCCGCTGCTCACCGGCCGGCTGTTCGACTCACCGGAGCCGCTGGCGTCGTACGGCCTCGACGCGCCGGCGGCGACGATCACCTACCGCGGCACGAACCGTGTCCGCACGATCCTGGTGGGCAAGGTGAACTTCGACGGCCACGGCTACTACGTCCAGCGCAAGGGAGACCCGCGCGTGTTCCTCGTCCCCGCCGACCAGCTCGAACCCCTCCTCGACCTCGTCCGATGAAGTCCGTCGTCGACGCGCTCGCCGGCGTCGAGCACGAGCTCATCGACTGCGATCCCGACTTCGCCGACACCGCCGCGTTCTGCGAGCGCTACGGCGTCGCGCCCGACGACTCGGCGAACACGATCGTCGTCGTCGGCAAGACCGACCCGCGGCGCTACGTCGCGTGCGTCGTGCTCGCGACCACGCGCCTCGACGTCAACGGCGCCGTCCGGCGCCGTCTCGACGTGAAGAAGGCGTCGTTCGCGTCTGCCGACGAGACGACCGCCCTCACCGGCATGATGATCGGCGGCGTCACGCCGTTCGCGCTCCCCGACGACCTTCCGCTGTGGATCGACGCCGCCGTCATGTCGAGACCGACGGTGGTCGTCGGCGGCGGCAGCCGGTCGCTGAAGATCCGTGTCGCGCCGACCGCGCTCGCGGCCCTGCCGGGAGCCGAGGTGGTCGACGGCCTCGCTCAGCCGGCCGACGCGCCGAGGTAACTGCTCGACAGCTCGTCGGAGTCGCGCAGCTCGGCGGGCTCGCCGACGAACGACACCCGGCCCTTCGACAGCACGTAGCAGATGTCGGCGTAGCGCAGCGCGTACGTCAGGTACTGCTCGACCAGCAGGATCGTGAGGCCGCGGGCCTTGAGCGCGCCGACGGTCTCGAAGAGTTGCTCGACGATCTTGGGCGCCAGCCCCATCGACAGCTCGTCCATCAGCAGGACCTTCGGATCGGCGAGCAGCGCCCGGCTGAGTGCGAGCATCTGCTGCTCGCCGCCGGACAGCGTCCCTGCCCGCTGGTCGAGGCGCTCGCGCAGGCGGGGGAACGTCTCGAGGACGTCGTCGAGTCGCGCCCGGCGCACCGACTCACGGGCGGAGCGGTCGGCCCGCACGGACAGGTCGAGGTTGTCCCGCACCGACAGGCCCGGGAAGATGCCGCGCCCTTCCGGGATCAGCGTCAGCCCGCGCCGTGCCCGGTCGACGGGACGCAGCCCGTCGATGCGCTGACCGGCCAGCGAGATCGACCCCCGCCACACCGGCAGGGTCCCGGCGAGCGCCCGCAGCGTGGTCGTCTTGCCCGCGCCGTTCGGACCGATCAGCGCGACGACCGACCCGGCCGGCACCGACAGCGAGAGGTCGTGCAGCACCTCGACCTTCCCGTAGCCCGCGGTGACGCTCGACAGCTCGAGCGCGTGCGCCGACGCCACCTACGCCACCTCCGACCCGAGGTACGCAGCGCGCACGGCGGCATCGCGCGCGATCTGCGACGGCGTGCCCTCGGCGATCAAGCGGCCGAAGTCCATGACGTAGATCCGTGACGACACCGCCATCACGAGGTCGACGTCGTGCTCGATCAGCAACACCGCGACACCGTCACCGGCGACGTCGAGCAGCAGCCGCTGGAAGTGCTCGGTCTCGCGGGAGTCCAACCCCGAGCCCGGCTCGTCGAGCAGCAGCACCTTCGGCCGCGTGCACAGCGCCCGGCCGAGCTCCACCAGCCGTAGCACGCCCGTCGGCAGGTCGCCGGCGACCTCGTCACGCGCCCACGCGAGACCGAGGCGGTCGAGGACGGCGTCGACCTGCGACACCACGGCGGGCTCGTCGGGATGGCGCAGCCGGAACACGCCGGCGAACACCTTTCCGGGGTTCGCGGCCTCGGCCGCGACCTGCAGGTTCTCGAACACGGTCATCCCGGTGAAGACCTCGAGGCGCTGGAACGTGCGCCCGATGCCGAGCCGCGCCCGTTCGTGCGTGTCGAGCCCGGCGAGGTCGGTCCCGTCGAGCAGGACCCGACCGCCGTCGGGCGACAGCAGACCCGTCAGGCAGTTGAACGTCGTCGTCTTGCCGGCGCCGTTCGGCCCGATCAGCGAGGTGATCTCGCCGCCGGGGACGCGCAGTGCGACGTCGCTCACGGCGATCAGCCCACCGAAGCGCTTCGTGATCCCGACCGCTTCGAGGACCGTCATCGGGATCGCTCCATGAGGTCGAGCGCGAGCGGACTGGGCCGGAAGGTCGGCGCCGGCGCGCGTTCTCGCGACCCGGCCGCGTCGACGAACACCCGCTCGAGCCGCCGCACCGCGCCGTCGCCGATCGACCGCAGCAGACCGAGCAGGTTCCCGCCGGGGAGACGCCCGAGCGTGAGCGCGATCGCACCGATGACGAGCTGCGACACGCCGTCCTGCTTCACGACGACGTCGAGCATGACGAACAGTCCCGCGCCGAGCACGGCGCCGCCGATCGAGTCGACGCCGGCGACGATCACGACCATGAACCACAGCAGCGACGACTGCAGCGGCTCGAACTGGAACGCCGAGAACGCCTTGGACTGCATCGTCAGCAGCGCACCGCCGATCCCGGCGATGAACGCGGACGCGGCGAAGATGAAGAGCTTGTACGTGCGCAGGTCGATGCCGACCGACTTCGCCGCCGTCTCCGAGTCACGGATGGCGGCGAGGATGCGGCCGAGGCGTCCGCTGCGCAGGTTGCGCGCCAGCAGCAGCATGACGCTCATCACGGCGAGCTCGAAGTAGTAGAACGCGTACGACCCGTCGAGCGACCAGCCGAACAGCGACGGCCGCGTCACCCGCAGCCCGTTGACGCCGCCGGCGAAGACCGTCGACTGGAACACCAGGCTGTAGACGAGCAGGCCGAGCGCGAGCGTCGTCAGCGCGAGGAACAGCCCCCGCCGCTTGACGGCCGGCAGCCCGGCGATCAACCCGAGGACGATCGCGCCGAGCCCGCCGAGCAGCATCGTCAGCACCACCGGCAGCCCGTACGTGTTCGACAGCCGGGCGGAAAGGAAGGCGCCGAAGCCGGCGAACGCCGCCTGCCCGAGGCTGATCTGCCCGCTGAAGCCGGTCACGGCGACGATCGACGCGAACACGATCACCAGCGCCGGCAGGCGGTGACCGTAGGCCCACGTCGTGCGGCTGAGGAAGAACGGCAGGACCACGAATCCGAACGCCACGAGGGCCGGCACGACGGCCCGCGCGCCGGTGGCCGGCGACGCACCCGACGGGCTGCGCCGGCGCGAGCGACGTCCGCGCCCGATGCGCCCGAGCCCGCCGTCACCGTCCTCGCCGACGACGTCGAGGCGCCGGTACAGCACGAGCGCGGCGAACAGGATGACGACCGAGAGGTTCGGCTTGAGCTCGGCGACGATGCGCCCGGCCGTGCTGCCGGCGAACGGGTTGAACTGCGTGAGCAGGCTGTGGCCGACACCGAGCAGCAGCACGCCGGCGGCGAGCGCCATCGGCAGCGAGGTGAGCCGGGCGACGACGGCGATCGAGAACGTCTCCACCACGAGCAGCGTCAGGTGGTACGGATCGAGGCCGTTCTGCGCGAAGAGCACGCCGGTCAGCCCGGCGAAGCCGCATCCGATCGCCCACGCGATGGCGGCGACGCGGTCGGAGTCGACGGCGGCGAGCTCCGCGAGCTCGCGGCGGTCGACCACGGCGCGGATGTCACATCCGAGGCGGGTGCGGCGGAACAGCCACCACACGAGCACCGAGAGGACGACGGCGAGGAGAACGACGACGAGCTGGTCGAGTCCGATGCGCAACCCGCTGGCGAGCTCGAGCGGGCGGCTGCTGATGAGGCGCGGCCCCTGGCGGACGTTGCCGGTCCAGATCACGTACGTGACGCCGAGGAGCAGGACGAAGATGCCGAGTGTGGCGACGAGTTTCTCCGACGTCCCCGCGCCCCGTCGGGCGAGCGGGCGGAACACGACACGCTCGAGCAGGAAGCCCAGGCCGGGGCCGATGACGACGAGGCTGATCGGCGCGGCGATCGCGAGCGGCACGCCCCACCCGGCGTTCAGCTGCCACAGCGTGTAGGCGACGAACGTGGCGATGGCGCCGTGGGCGAAGTTGAACACGCCCGTGGCGTTGTACGTCAACACGACGCCCATGCCGGCGAGCGAGTAGATGCAGCCGGTGGCGATGCCGGCGAGGATCAGCTGCAGGTAGAACACGACGAGTGGTCCGTTTCGTACGTCATGTGGATGGATCGCCGGGCTGTCGGCGTCGAGGGCAAGGCGCGGCGACGACGCGCTGGCCTTGCCCCACCGCGAGGAGTCGGAACGCAGCCATCGGCGTCGACAGCCGGCGAGACGCCACTGGAACGTGCGAGACGGGCCACTAGACGCCGGCGACGTGCGGCTCGCACAACCGGCACGGCACGAGGCCGCGTGAGGTCGCCCGGTCCGCCGGGACCGCCTGCGCCTTCGGCTTGCCCTCGACCATGGGGCAGTCGGCGCGGTGGAAGCTGCGCCCCTGCGGCAGGACGACGACGCCGGTGCCGGCCCCGTTCGTCGACACGGCCCCCTCGACGGAGCTCTCGACGGCGTCGGGCCGCTCGGGTCGGGATGGCGACGAGAAGTCGGTGAGGTCGGACGCGAGCGGCGGCGTCGACGGGTCGGCGACCAGCAGCGCGGCGTGCAACTGCTCGACCATGGTCTCGAGCCGGTCGAGGCGGGCGGCGTCGCGACGCACGTCCTCCGTCCCGAGGAACACCGCACCGATGATCAGCAGCGCCAGGCCGCCGATCCCGCCGGAGATGAGGTACGGGATCTGCTTGGCGACGATGGCTTCGCGGCTGATGCCGAGGTAGCCGATCAGCAGCGCGAGCGCGCCGATGCCGGTGAGGACCCAGCCCACGACCGGTCGGGTCGCCCGGCCGACCCATCGCCAGAACAGCGCGGGGTCGGGCAGGTCGTCGGTGTGCGTGGCCATGCGGTGCGGCTCCTGGTTCGTGGTCGTCACGTCGGGAGGATGCGCCGCCACCCGAGGGCGACGCCGACGGCGGCGAGGGCGAGCGCGAGGTACAGCGAGTGCAGCCGTCCGGCGGCAGGATCGACGAACGCGACGTTCCGGGCGTTCGCGCGCTGCGAGCCGGCGGCTGCTGGCGCCGCCGGCTGCGCCGTGCCGCGGCTACCGGAGGACGCCGACGGCAGCGCGGCCGACCCGCCGGACACCGACGGCAGCGAGACGTCGCCGAGCCCGCCCGTGTCGGTGATGGCGCCGGCGTCGCCGGTGATCCCGCCGACGTCGCCGAGGTCATCACCGAGCGCCTCGAACGGCGACGCCGAGTTCTCGACACCGGCCCTGCCGAACAGCACGCTGGCGATCGCGCCGTTGCCGGCGACCCCGTCGCTCTTGCCCGAGACGAGGACGCCCTCGATGCTGGCGTTGCCCGACGAGCCCTGCACGTCCTGTGAACCGGTGAGCGCGTGGATGTCGACACCGGCGGCGCCGAGCGCGCTCTTCAGCGCGTCGTTGAGAGCGTCGAAGCCGTCCCCGCCCTGCGAGCCGCTCGGTCCGATGGCGAGTCCCTTGTCGTCGAGGTGCGCGGGCTGCCCGGCGACGGTCACGCCGGCGATCGTCAGTGACCGGTTCACCTTGGCGGCCTGGCCGTCGCTGGTCGACGACGCCGTGCTGACGATCGAGTCGATGTCGATCGTGCCGCCCAGGAGGTGCACGCCCTTCAGCGTGGAGGTCGCGGTCACGACGAGCGTCCCGCCCTTGAACGTGTTCGTCGTCTCCGACACCGAGGAGTCGACGTGGACCAGGGACGCGTCGTCGGCGGTCGGCTTGACGCTCGCCGCCGCGATGGGTCCCTTCACGATCGCCGTGATCTGCCTTCGCAAGGCGAGCGCGGCCGCCGCCGACGTCGCGCTGCCGGAGAGGTCGAAGCGTCCGTTGACCGCCTTCGCCGTCGTGCCGTCGTCGCCGACGTGGGCGACCGCGGTGCCCGCCTCGAGGCCGCCCGGTCCGACCGGCACCGACTGCCCGGTGGCGATCTTCGCGTCCGGCGTCTGCCCGTCGGCATACGCGGTGAGGGGGTACGGAGGCACCGGCGCGCACGAGAACTGGCACGTGAGGTTGGCGCCCTGGGTGACGAGCAGGCCCGGATACACGGTCGAGGCGCGTGCCTTGCCGATCGACGGGCTGAACTCCGTGTCGCTGTCGGGGAACGCGACGTTGAGGATCTCGGGCACGACCTGCTGCGGGACGGTGTTGAACATCACTCCGACGGCGGTCGCCGACGCCCGGCTCGCCCAGGTCCCCGGACGTTCGCTCGTGTCCCCCTGCGCGGCCGGCGCGAGCAGCGCGGAGGCGGCCAGGACGGCGGCAACGCCGAAGCAGCAGCGGCGGACGCCCCGGACGACTCGCACCCCGTCACTGTTCGACGGGTGGCCGGGGCAACCCTGTCCGTTTCCCTGACGGTCGTGTCAGGGTTTGGACCGGTTCATCCCATCCAGGTTGATGCCGTGGACCACCGCTCACGGGGGTCCACGGCATCAACCTCGAACGGGGGTGTCAGGCGGCGGGGCGCTGCTCGACGGGCTCGGCGCCGTCGGCGGCGCGAACCGTCTGCTCGAGGAAGCGCTCCCAGAGCAGGCGCTCGGCGATCCAGCGGCGGGCGGCGGCGGCGTTCGTATCGGTCACGGCGGGTCGGCTCCTCATTGTGGAGTAACTACTCCAGAGTACGAGAACCGATTCACAAACTCCTCGTCGGAGGACGGTGACATCGGTCACCGCCAGAGCTCCTAGCCCGCGGCCTTCGTGACGAAGCCGAACCCGGGCTGGCCGCCCGAAGTCCAGCCGGTCGGCGCGTCGACCGGGTCGGACCACACCGTCGCGCCGCCCGGGCCGGTCAGCGCGAGGTCGTCGACGTAGAACCCGTCGAGGCTCGTGCCGCCGTCCGACGTCGCTGCGAACCGCAGGAGCACGGTCTTGCCCGCGTACGCCGACACGTCCGCGACCTGGTGCGACAGCACCCCGCCGAACAGGTTCTGACCGGTGAACGTCGCCGGCGACCCGGAGTCGCCCGTGAACCCGTTCGGATACGCCTTCGACCCGCCGAGCGCGTTCCCGACGAGACCGAGAGGGTCCTGGTCGGTCGTCCCGCTGCCGTCGTCGGGACTCGACGCCGCCAGGCTCGTCCAGGTGCCGCCGTTGTCGGTCGACACGAGCGCGTACGCCCAGTCGTAGCCGTCCTCGAGCTGGTACCACGTCCAGAACGACAACGACGTCGCGCCGGCGGGGACCGCGATCGAGCGGGTGAGCGTGCTCGTCATGCCGTCGCCCGACCCGCTCCACCACGCGTGCTCGCCCGAGTGGATGCGGTCGGCGGGTGTCGTCCCGCCGGTGCCGCCACCGGTCGTCGTCACGTCGAGGTGGAAGTCTCGGAACCCGGGTGCCCCGCTCGTGCGGCCGCTGTCGGCGACCATGACCCACACCGTCGTCGGCAGCACGACGTCGGTCAGGTCGTCGCCGTCGAGCAGCGACACGGTCGCGGGTGCGTCCTTCGTCGTCGGCGTCAGCGCGAGCGCCTCGGGCACGACGTGGTCGGTCGAGTTCGTGACGGTCGAGTCGATCTCGACCCCCTTGTCGTCGAACACGAACACGTCCATGTGGTCGGCGCCGTCGGCCTTGGCGTCGTAGACGGAGAGGTCGACCTCCTTCGTGTCCTTGGTGAGTCGCAGGGGGAACGAGATCCAGTCCGTGTAGACGTCGCCCTCGGGGTTCTCGGCGCCGACGACCGACCAGTCGGTGCTCTGTGACGCCCAGACCGGGCCCTCGATCGACACCGTCGGTGCCGCCGGCAGGGGGACGAACAGCTGCACCGGGATGCGGACGTGCTGGGTGACGCCGCCGCCGAGCGCGACGTCGGCGACCACGGTGGCGTTCCACTGGCCGGGCGCCGCGTTCGCGGGCACGCGCACGTGGAGGTAGAAGCCGGTGTCCCAGCGGTCCGGCGTCCGCGGGTTGATCGTGACGGACTTCGGCAGCGCGAACCACGATGCCGGGATGGCGTGGATGCCCGCCGGCTCCGTGCCGCTGTCGACGTGGAACGTCGCCCTCGCCGGCGTCGTGCGGCCGGGCGCGGGGTGGAACATGAAGCGCTGGTCGCGACTCTCCCCGGGCGCGACGTCGTCAAGCGCCCAGTTCGGCTGCTGCTCGCGCTTGTCGTCGAGCTTCCCGTCCTCCGAACGCGGCGTGTACGCGATCACGCCCTTCGTGAGCGCGAGGAGCGCGTCGACCGCGTTCACCCGGCCGGCGCCCTCGCCGCCGACGCCGACGTACCCGTCGTTGCGGTTGGGGTACAGCTCGGCCGGCGTCTGACCGGGCAGACCGGTGCGCGACCTGATCGTGCCGAGCAGGCCGGCCACCGGGCCCTCGAACGCGTGCGTGCCGGCGGTGTTCGCCATGGCCGCCTTCACGTGGAAGTACTGCGGCGACGTGCCGCCCGTCGCCTGGCGGAAGCCGTCGACGAGCAGCGCGGCGACGCCGGCGGCCGCCGGCGACGACATCGACGTGCCGGACAGGACCGCGTAGTTCAGGTCCTGGCTGTAGTGGTTCATGTGGGCGGCGTCGGCGGCGCCGACCTCGCCGCCCTCCTTCGACTGCGCGGCGACGACGTAGCTGCCGGGCGCGGTCAGCTCGGGCTTGATCTGGCGGTCGCCCGACGGACCGCGCGACGAGAACGACGCGATCGCGGTGGCGTGCGCCTTCACCGCATCGGGGCGGATGTCGCCGAACTCGCCGTGCTCGGTCTGGTCGACCGGGTGGTCCAGGTCGAAGTCGGCGATCGACGCGCCGACCGAGATCGCCTGCGCGGCGACCGACGGGTTGCCCACGCTCTGGAACGTCGGGCCGCTGTTGCCGGCCGAGATCGTGAAGACGACGTTGTACTTGTCGGCGAGCTGGTTGACGAGCTGCGCCTCGGGATCGGTGTCGGTCACCTGCTCGGCACCGAACACCGGCGAGCCGTACGTCCGCCCGCCGCCGAGGCTCATGTTGACGACGTCGGCACCGGCGCCGCCGTCCTTCACGTCGGTGGCGAGCCAGCGGAAGCCGGCCATCACCGAGGAGTTGAGGCACGTGCCCGCCGGCGTGCAGACCTTGGCGCCCGCGAGGCTCGCGCCGGGCGCCATGCCGGGCAGCTTGCCCTTCTGGTCGGGCGTCCCCCCGTTGGCGCCGCCGGCGGCGATGCCCGACACGTGCGTGCCGTGGCCGTTGTCGTCGATGCCGAAGTGCGCGATGCAATCGCCGACACCGCTGTCGCTGTCGTCGCTCGCCGCCAGGTTCGGCAGGACGGCGCTGCAGTCGACGAACTGCGTGATCTTGTCGGCGAGGTCGGGGTGGCTCTGATCGATGCCGCTGTCGGCGACGCCGACGACGACGCCCTTGCCGGTGACGCCGTTCGCCCAGAGCGTGTCGGCGCCGACGTCGTGCGTCCCGCGCTTGGTCTGGTCGAGATAGCCGCTGGCTGCGGCGGTGGCGGCATCGACGTAGCGGACATCGAGGTCGAGCACGTGCTTGACGTCGTCGACACGCAGCTCGGTCACCTGCGGGAGGGCGGCGACAGCGGCGACAGCGTCGGGCGCGGAGTCGAGCGCGACCCAACCGATCTCGGGGAACTCGTGCCGGACGCTCGCACCGGCGGCGCGGAGCGCGGTGCGGGTGACGGGGTCGATCGACGTCATCTTCGCGAGGTACTCGACGTGACCGGCGACGTAGCCGGGCACCATCGAGGCGATGTCGACGTCGCCGTAGCCGTCGGCGAGGAGCTGTCGCAGCGCTGGCGCGATCTTCGTCGCCGCGCTGGCGGGCGTGGACGTCGTCGTGGCGCGGGCGACGACGACGAGCGGCGCGGCCGTCGCCAGGGCGACGAGCGCGACGAGATAGGGCACGACCTTCCGACGCACGTACGGGTGTTCGCCCGCGCGTGCGGGATGTCCTGCCTCGGCTACGCCCGGTGGATCAGGTTGAAGAGCGCGGTGACGACGGGCTCACCGCTCTTCGCGTCCTTCCAGACCGTCTCGGTGACGATGAAGGTCATCGTCTTGCCCTTCGACTCCTTCTCGTAGAGGTCCTTGATGCGGCCCTCGCCGACGAGGTCGTCGCCGACCTGCGGCGTGCGGTGGTAGATGAACTCCTGCTCCCCGTGGAGGATCAGCCCACCGCTGCCCCGCAGCTGGCCCATGATCTCGAACATCGGGTTCGGGCCGGACGCGTCCTCCGGCTGGAGCTCGGGGAAGGCGCCGAAGTGCTGCCACGCGAACGAGTACGTCGGTGCCGCCGGGATGTTGTCGAACCCCGCCGCCCTGGCGACCTCCGGGTCGCGGTAGATGGGCTTGTCGTCGGTGGTGGCGGCGGCGAAGTTGCTCACCGGCCCCCGCTCGAGCACGACCCGCGAGGTCGGCATCTTCTTCCCGATGACGCTCGTGTCCACGGCCATGGCGCGGGACCATAGTGTGACGTGTACGTCAGGTTTCAAGTGGGGGGAAGACTTCGACGATGCGCCGACTCACCGGACTGGACGCGGTGTTCCTGTACATGGAGACGCCGAGCAACCACATGCACGTCGGATCGACGGCGATCTTCGATCCGACGACCGTGCCCGGCGGCTACTCGTTCCAGAAGGTGAAGGACGTCATCGCCGAGCGGTTGCACCTGCTGCCGCCGTTCCGCCGCCGCCTGGTCTCGATCCCGTTCGAGCTGCACCACCCGCTGTGGATCGAGGACCCCGACTTCGACCTCGACTACCACGTCCGCCGCGCCGGGTTGCCGAAGCCGGGAGGCCTCGACGAGCTGGCCGAGCTCGCCGGCGACTTCATGGCCCGGCCGCTCGACCGCAACCGGCCGCTGTGGGAGATGGTCGTCGTCGAGAACCTCGAGCACGACAACATCGCGATGCTCTCGAAGGTGCATCACGCGGCCATCGACGGTGTGTCGGGCGCCGAGCTCATGGTCAACCTGCTCGACTTCACCGCCGAGCCGCGCGAGGTCGACCCACCCGAGCAGGAGTGGCGTCCCGACCGGGTGCCCGGCGAGCTCGAGCGGCTCGCGTACGCGTGGGCGAGCCTCGCCCGCCAGCCGTTCCGCGCTGCACGGGCGGCGCGACGCACGGCGGAGGCGGCGCTCAACATCCGCCGCCGCAACCGTGCACCGGGGACGATCACACCGCCTGCGCCGTTCGCCGCGCCCCGCACGTCCCTCAACGGCTCGATCACCGCGCACCGGCGCGTCGCGCTCACGTCGGTGTCGCTCGACGACGTGAAGCACGTGAAGAACACGTTCGGCACGACGGTGAACGACGTCGTCATGGCGGTGTGCGCCGGCGCGCTCCGCCGCTACCTCGACGAGCGCGGCGAACTGCCCGACGATCCCCTGGTCGCGTTCGTCCCGATCTCCGTGCGGGCAGAGAACGAGAAGGGCGCGATGGGCAACCGCGTCGCCGGCATGTTCACGTCGCTCGCGACGAACATCGACGACCCGGTTGCGCGGCTGCGGGCGATCAACGAGATCACGTGCAGCGCGAAGGAGCAGCAGGACGCGATCGGCGCCGACACGCTCACCGACTGGGCCGAGTTCGCCGCACCGGCGCTGGCGGCGCGCGCCGCCCGCCTCTACTCGCGGACGAACATGGCCGACCGTCACCGCCCGGTGTTCAACGTGACGATCTCGAACGTCCCCGGCCCGTCGTTCCCGCTCTACTCCGCCGGCGCCCGGTTGCTCGCGTACTACCCGCACGGCCCGATCGTCGAGGGCGGCGGGCTCAACATCACCGTGATGAGCTACATGGGGTCGATGGACTTCGGCCTCGTCGCCTGCCGCGAGACGGTGCCCGGTGTGTGGGACATCGCCCACGGCCTGGGTGACGCGCTCGACGAGCTCACCAAGGCCGCGGCCGCCGCCGGCTGAGTCACCGTCCGCGTCGGCGTCTTCCGCGTCCGGCCCTTTCGCAGCGACCACGGCAGGGTCGGCATCAGCGGCGCGGCGAGCGCGAACGCGACGGTGAGCGCGAGCGCGACGAGGAGCCCGACGCCCGTCGGGAGTTCGGGCAGCCACCACCGCGCCGCGAGGAGCACGGCGTAATGGCCCAGGAACACGCCGAGCGTGTGCGTCGACGCCGCCTCGACGAGGCGGCCGGGTGACCACCGGGCGACGAGCGCGTACAGCAACAGCGTCCCGCTGAGCGCCGGGACGACGAACGCAGGCGTCGCCGGGTAGCGGTCGGGCACCGCGCCCGCGGCCGCCATGAAACACGTCGTCGCCGCGAGCGCCAGCCCGCCGACGAGCGCCGCCTTCGGCCGGTCGCGCCCGCGCAGTGCGGCGGCGCCGACGAAACCGACGAGGACGAAGCCGGTGTACGTCGTGACCGGGAACGTCCCGTGGAGGACGTGGTAGGCGTAGGTGTGACGGTCCCACCCGGTCACGAGGTGGCCGACGACGTTGTCGGCGAGCAGGAACGCCACCGCGATCGCCCCGACCGACACCGGGGAGAGGCGCCGCCCGGCGACGTAGGCGACGAGCGTGCCGGCACCGAGCGCCTCGAGCACACCGAAACCCCACGGGTTGCGGAACACGACGAGGCCGAGCGCGGCGCCGATGGGCATCAGCAGGCCGTAACGGCGCAGCACGTCGGTGTGCAGCGGCGCGCCGTCGACACCCTGCGCCCGCCGCTTGGCCACGAACAGCTGGAGCGACGCGCCGGCGGCGACGGCGAAGGCGGGCGCGGCGAGGTCGGTGAGGACGAACCACCGCCACCCCGGCAGGATCCGCCGGGCGTCGCCGGCGAGCCAGTCCGTGAAGTGCTGGACGAGCATGAACAGCAGCGCCGCACCCCGCAGTCGGTCGAGCCCGACCAGCCGGGAACCCCGGGTTCCGCCTGACACCCTCACGCTCGTACCCGTCCTGCCGATCTGAAACCTGTGGGACGGCGGCTGGCAGCGGCGATCGGTCTGGTTGCCGCGCTCACCCTCACCCCAGCGGCTTTCGGTGAGTTGCGCTCGCCAGGCGGTACCCAACTCACCGAAACGGTGCAGTATTCGCCCGGGCAGCGGCTCGACGTGTACCGGCCGGCGCCGCACGCAGCGCCGACGGGGGCGGTGATCTTCGTCCACGGGGGCGGGTGGAGCAGCGGCAACCGCACCTGGTACCGGGCGCAGGGACGCAAGGCCGCGACCCACGGCTGGGTGGCGGCGTCGATCGACTACCGGCTGGCGCCCGCGCACCCGTTCCCCGCCGCGCTCGACGACGTGCGCGCCGCCGTCGCCTGGGTTCGGGCGCATGCACCGGAACTGGGCGTCGACCCGGATCGCATCGCGCTCGTCGGCGGCAGCGCCGGCGGCAACCTCGCGCTGCTGGCAGGCACGACGGGCGTCGCTGGCGTGCGCGGCGTCGTCGCGTGGTCCCCACCCACGGACCTCACGTCGCTCGGAGGACGGACGCTCTCGCCGCTCGTACGCGACTACCTCGGCTGCCGCGCCGCGACGTGCGCGGCGAACGCCCGCGCCGCGTCACCGCTCGCGCAGTTGCGCGACGGCGCACCGCCGATGCTCGTCGCCAACTCGACCCACGAGATGATCCCGCTCGCCCAGGCGACGGCGTTCGTTCGGCGGGCCCGCGAGCGGGGCGTCGACGTCGACCTGCGCGTCATCGACGGCACGAAGCATTCGACGCAGTACGGCGCGGTGATCTGGCCGGCGACGGTCAGGTTCCTCGAGCGGACGATCGGCCCGCCCGCGACCGCGTGACCTCCGGGTTGTAACACACGCCCTTCATCCCGAGCATCTGCGCGGGCACGCACAGGTTGGAGTTGCGGCACAGGCGCGGTCCCGGGTCGCCGTCGAGCACGCGGGCGGCGAGGTCGGGCTCGGCGTAGAACGGTCGCCCGATACCGACGAGGTCGGCTTCTCCCCCGTCGACGATCGACCGCACCTCGTCGGCCGTGCGAATACCACCGACGGCGAGCACGGGGATCGACGACAGGCGGGCCTTCGCGGCGGTGAACAGCCGGCGGTTCCACACGGGCCGGAACGGTGCCAGTGCGCCACCGGCGACGTAGCCGGCGACGAGCGTCGCCCGCTTCACACGCGACGGCGCGGCGCGCTCGAGGCGCGTCCGCATCGACTTGTTGCGCCACACCGACGTCGGGATCCCGCCGCGCGAGAGCGTCGTGTCCGGCAGCACCGACACCTCCACCGGCGTGACGCTGTCGAAGCCCCACTCCTGCGCGAGCTCGCACACGCGCATCGCCTCGTCGAACGTCGTGCGCGGCATGAGCGGCGGCGCCTTCTCGACCGGGACCTTCACCGTGCACGTGAAGTCCCACCCGGCGCGCTCGCCGATCGCGTCGCGGATGACGCGCAGCAGCGACGCCCGCCGCTCGGCCGACCCGCCGAACTCGTCGGTGCGCCGGTTGTAGAACGGCGACAGGAACTGATCGAGCAGCTTGGCGTTCGCCGACGCGAGCTGGATGCCGTCGTAGCCCGCCTCGCGCGCCCACGCGGCGACGTCGCCGTACTTGCGCGCCATCGCGTGGACGTCGTCCGTCGTCATCACGTGGACCGGCACACCGCGGAACGACGGGCGCAGCGCGAGCGGCACCGGCGACGGTGCGAGGACCGGGCCCCGCCGCCGGGAGGCGTACGGCTCGTGCCACACCTCCATCGCGTAGAGGCCGCCGTGACCGACCTGCAGCCAGATCGCGGCGCCGGCCTCGTGCACCGCGGACACCATCGGCGCCAGCGCCATGACCCGGTCGCGGGTGTGCACGAGCGTCATGCCCGGGGACGTCCGCCCCTCCTCGAACAGGCACGAGTTGCCCTGGACGATCAGACCCACGCCGGCCTCGGCGTTGGGCACGAATGCCTTGGCGTAGTTCTCGGCGGCGTCGGGACCGGACCCGGCTCCCTCGAGCACCGGTGCGCGGTACAGCCGGTTCCGCACGACGGTGGTCCCGCCGATTCGCAACGGCGTTGCCACCTGCGACATCGTCCCGACGCTAGGTCCACTTCTAGACTGACACGAACGTCAGAAAACGAGGAGACGAACACAGTGGGTGCAGTCGACGGAAAGGTGGCGATCGTCACCGGGGCAGGTCGCGGCATCGGCCGCACCGAGGCGCTCGAGCTGGCGGCGCAGGGCGCGAAGGTCGTGGTCAACGACCTCGGCGGCGCCCGCACCGGTGAGGGCAGCGACGCCGGCCCCGCGCAGGAGGTCGTGGACGAGATCAAGGCCAACGGTGGCGAGGCGGTCGCCAACACGGACAACGTCGCCGACTGGCAGGGCGGCCAGAACCTGATCAACCAGGCCGTCGAGACGTTCGGGACCCTCGACATCCTCGTCAACAACGCCGGCATCCTCCGGGACAAGATGAGCTTCAACATGGACGAGGCCGACTGGGACTCGGTCGTCAACGTCCACATGAAGGGCCACTTCGTCCCGTCGCGCTTCGCCGTCGCCTACTGGCGGCAGAAGGCGAAGGACACCGGCAACCCCGTCAACGCGAAGATCGTCAACACCGCGTCGGAGTCGGGCCTCTACGGCAACGCCGGCCAGCTGAACTACGCGGCGGCGAAGGCGGGCATCGCGGCGATGACGATCGTGCTGGCCCGCGAGTGCGAGCGCTTCGGCGTGCGGGTGAACGCCATCGCACCGGTCGCGCTGACGCGCATGACCGAGGACCTCATGGGCGGCGGGATCCTCGACGAGGCGCAGAAGGAGCGATTGGCGCCGGAGAACGTGGCGGCCATGGTGTGCTGGCTGGCGTCGGACCTGTCCGAGGGCGTCAGCGGCCAGGTCATCAAGGTCGCCGGCGGCATCGCCCAGGTGGTGCGCGGCTGGCGCCCGCTCGAGCCGATCCGCAGCGACCTCATCCCGTGGACCGTCGACGACATCGCCAAGCAGAAGGACGCGCTGTTCGCCGAAGAGCAGCCGGGCGTCCCGCCGTTCATCATCAGCCAGTAGTCGATGCGGTTGGCGTGGGGCCCCGAGGAAGACGCGTTCCGAGCCGAGCTCGTCGCGTTCCTCGAGGCCCACGCGCCACCGGAGGCGAAGACCGGTCGCGACTGGGTGACGGCCGAGGCCGACGACGGCGGCGACCTGCTGCCCGCGTGGGCGCGCGAGTGGCAGGCGACGCTGTTCGACCACGGGTGGATGGTGCCGGGCTATCCGCCCGAGCTCGGCGGGCGCAACGCCACGCCGGTGCAGACGCTCGTCTACATGGAGGAGCTCGCGGCGCGCGGCATACCGCGGTCGGTGCACTTCCCCGGGTACGCCATCGTGGGCCCGTCGCTGCTCGAGTACGGCACCGACGCGCAGAAGGCCCTCGCCCCGGCGGCGATCCGAGGCGACACCGTGTGGTGCGTCGGGATGAGCGAGCCGGGCGCGGGGTCCGACCTCGCCTCGCTGTCGACGCGTGCCGTGCTCGACGGCGACCGGTTCGTCGTCAACGGCCAGAAGGTGTGGACGTCGTACGCCACCGTCGCCGACACGTGCTTCTGCTACGTCCGCACGACCCCGATCTCGGCGGAGGTGCCGAAGCACCGCGGCATCTCCGTGCTGATCGTCGACATGGACGCGCCGGGCATCGACGTCCGCCCGCTGCGCCACATCACCGGCGCCGCCGAGTTCGCCGAGGTGTTCTTCGACGACGTGTCGGTGCCGGTGACGAACCTCGTCGGTGAGCTGAACGCCGGGTGGCGGATCACGATGGGATCGCTCGCCCACGAGCGCGGCGGCCTCTGGGTGCAGGGCGTCGCGACGTGCGAGCACGCGTTCGCCGACCTGTGCGCGCTCGCGCGTTCGCGTGGCCTCTCCGGTGACGCGGTGGTACGGCGTCAGCTCGGCGAGATGGACGAGCGGGTGCGGTCGCTGCGGGCGCTCGGCTACCGCGGCGGTGCGAGCGAGTCGTACCTGAAGCTGGCGACGTCCGAGCTCGGCAAGGAGCTCTTCGAGCTGGGCATGGACCTGCTCGGTCCCCACGGCGCCGAGTCCGGCCGCTGGTCGCACAGCTTCTTCGTCAGCTTCGCCTCGACGATCGCCGGCGGCACGTCGGAGATCCAGCGCAACATCATCGCCGAGCGGGTCCTCGGGCTCCCGAGGGGCGCGTGAGGGGCGCGTCCACGTGACCGAGCGACGCGTCGCCATCGTCGGTGCGGCGCTGAGTGACATCGGGCGCGTCGACGACCGGACCGACTACGAGCTGTGCCACCAGGCCACCGTGCGGGCGCTGGCCGACGCCGGGCTCACGAAGGACGACGTCACCGGCTTCATGTCGTGTGGCGCGGGCACGTTCCTGCCGGTCGACATCGCCGAGTACATGGGCCTGTCGCCGCAACTGAACTGGGTCGACTCGACGCAGGTCGGCGGCGCGTCGTGGGAGTTCTACGTCGAGCACGCCCTCGCCGCGATCGCGGCGGGCCTGACGGACGTCGTGGTGTTGGCGTACGGCTCGACGGCGCGTGCAGACCTCAAGCGCCGCTACCGCACCGCGAACCTCGCGTACTCCAACAAGGGCCCGTCGCAGTTCGACGCGCCGTGGGGGCACACGCTCATCTCGAAGTACGCGATGACGGCGCGCCGGCACATGCACGAGTTCGGCACGACGATCGAGCAGCTCGCCGAGATCGCTGTGTCCGCCCGCTACAACGCGTCGCGCAACCCGGACGCGTTCTACCGCGACCCGATCACCATCGACGACGTGCTGTCGTCGCGGATGATGGCCGACCCGTTCACGAAGCTGCAGTGCTGCCTGCGCTCCGACGGCGGCGGTGCGGTCGTGCTGACCTCGGCCGACCGTGCGGTCGACTGCGCCAAGGCGCCGGTGTGGGTGCTCGGGTCCGGCGAGGCGGTGTCGCACGTCACGATGAGCGAGTGGCACGACTTCACGTCGTCGCCGTGCGAGCGGTCGGGACGGCTGGCGTTCGAGCGGGCCGGCTTGACGCCCGACGACGTCGACGTGTGCGAGCTGTACGACGCCTTCACGTCGATGCTCCTGTTGACCGTCGAGGGGCTGGGTTTCTGCAAGAAGGGCGAGGGCGGACCGTTCGTCGCCGACGGTCGTCTGCGCGTCGGCGGCGCGCTGCCGACGAACACCGATGGCGGCGGGCTGTCGCACTGCCACCCCGGCATGCGCGGGATGTTCCTGCTCGTCGAGGCCGCGCGGCAGCTGCGCGGCGAGTGCGGCGAGCGCCAGGTGCCCGATGCACGGGTGGCGTGCGTGAACGGGACCGGCGGCTGGTTCTCGTCGGCGTCGACCTTGCTGCTCGGGCGGGACTGAGCCCGTGGACTTCACACTCTCCGACGAGCAGGCCGCGATGGTCGCCGCCATGCGCTCGCTGCTGGCGCGCGAGTGCCCGACGTCGCTCGTCCGGGCGCACATGACCGACCGGTCGGCACACGAGTCGCTGTGGTCGCACCTGTCGTCGTGGACCGAGGTGTCGCGCACATCCGTCGTCGACACGTGCCTCGTGCTCGTCGAGCTCGGTGCGGTGTGCGCGCCCGGACCGTTCCTGGCCGACGCGCTCGCCGCGCCGGTGACCCGGTACGACGCGCTCGGGACGCTGGCGCTGGCCGGTTCGCTGGTGCCCGACGTCGACCTCGTGGAGCGTGTTTTGTTCGCCGACGGCCGCGTCGTCGACGCGTCGTCCGTGACCGCGCGGCCCGTCGACGTCGTCGACTCGTCGCGCCGGCTGTTCGACGTCGACGGCGCCGAGCGGGGCGAGGGCGACCTGGCGACGCGCGCGTACGTGCTGGTCGCCGCGGAGCTGATGGGCACCGTCCGCACGCTGCTGGAGATGACCGTGTCGTACGCCCGCGAGCGCGTGCAGTTCGACCGGCCGATCGGGTCGTTCCAGGCGGTGCAGCACAAGCTCGCCGACGTCGCACTCGACCGCGAGCGCGCCGAGGCGGCGGTGTTCTACGCGGCCATGTGCGTCGACGCCGGCGACCCCGACGCGGCCCGGGCCGCGCACGTGGCCAAGGCGGCGGCCGGCGTCGCGGCGCGGCGGGCGGCCAAGGACGCGGTCCAGATCCACGGTGGGATCGGCTTCACGTGGGAGCACGACCTGCACCTGTTCATCCGCCGGGCGTACACGAGCGAGTTCCTCGCCGGTTCGTCGAAGTGGCACCACGACCGCCTCGGCGAGATGCTGTTCGCGTGACGACCGACGAGCCCGTCGACGAAGGCGGCGACCCCGCCTGCTGGCTCGACCGCGTCTGCGACGAGTGCGGCGCCTTCATCGAGGGTGATGCCGCAGACCACCGCTGCGGTGGGTCTACGGCATCACCCTGAGAGCCCTGGGGCCGGCTACACCTAGTCGCCGAGCGCGCAGTTGCCCGGCGCCGGGGTCTCGTCGGCGTTGGAAGGCGTGCCGGCCGGCGGCAGAGGAAGCGTGTGGTTCCCGCTGGCGCGCAGGGCGGCGACGGCGGTCGGGTTGAACCCGCCGGCGAAGTCGCTCTGGCCGCAGTCCGACGCGGGCACGAACGTGTGGTGGAAGGCGAACGCCGGGGCGGCGGGGACCAGGACCCCGGCAGCGACGGCCCCGGCGGCGGCGAGACGGCGGAGTGAACGCACGTTGATCGTCATGTTCCGTTGTTACGGACGCGGCGCCCGTAGGGTTCGCTGCCGTGCGGAACGCCGACGACGACCTCGAGCCGATCCCGCTGGCCGGCGGTCCGCCGCTCGCCCCGCCACCACGCGCCGGAGACGCCGCTGGCGCGACGACGGCGGCACCGACGAGCGGGCACCCGACGACGGTGCGTGACCGGTTCCTCGTCGCTCTCGCCGTCGTCGCCGCGATCGCGATCGTCGCCCTCGCCGTCCAACTCCGCTCGATCGCCCGCGACACCGCGCACGACGCCGACTGCAGCGAGGCGCTCGTCGCCATCGTCTCGTCGCCGACGCGCACCGGCACCGACGCCCGCCAGCGCATCGAGGCGCAACTGAAGTCCTGCCTCGGACCCGACGCGACGCTGCCCGGGTTCGGGACCGACACCCAGTGACGGATCAGATCATGAACGTCGCCGGGTCCATCCCGAGCTGGACGCGGGCGATCGTCTTCCACCGGTTGATGTTGTAGAAGAGGTGCTGCGTCCCGGCGACGAGATCCCGCATGCAGCGCTGCAGCGGGCTCGAGTCGTAGAGCGCCCCTCCGCCGCTCATGGCGAAGACGGAATCTGTCGCGGTCCGGGCCGACCGTGCGGCGTGCATGGTCGCCATCAGGGTCGCCGCACGCTGCTGCATCGACACCTCGCCACCGGCGACAGCAGTGTCGTACGCGTCGCCGAGGGCGTCGATCACGTACGCGCGAGCCGATCGGACCGTCGCCTCGGCGCGCGCCAGCTCGACCTGCACCGCCTCGTCCTCCGCCATGACGGCACCGGGCCCGGCGATGCGCGCCTTCGTCAGCGACAGTGCCGCGAACTCGTCGAGCGCGCGACGGGCGACGCCGAGCGGGAACGCCGCGAGGAACGTCGTGAGCATCGACGCGAACGGCACGCGGTACAGCGGCCCGTCGAACTTCGCGGGCTCGAAGAACGGGGCGATCGTCCGCTCGATCGGCACGCGAACACCGGCTGCGGTCGTGTCGTGGCTGCCGGTCCCGCGCAGGCCGGCGACGTGCCACGTGTCGATGATCTCGCCGTCGGACGCCGGGTAGAACGCGAACCGCCAGTCGGGTCGGTCACCGACCATGCGCGGCGCGTCGCCGTCCATGACGACGACGCCGTTCATGAACCAGTCGGCGTGCGGGCAGCCGCTGTTGAACGTCCACCGGCCGTCGACGACGTAGGCGCCGTCGCTGTCGCCGGACGGCCGCGCCGTGCCGGTCGGCGCGAAGACGCCGGTCGTGATGAAGTCGGGGCGCGACGCGACGATCTCCTTGGCGACCTCCGGTTCGAGCCAGGCGACGAACGCCGTCGAGTTGCCGATGAAGACCGTCCAGCCGGCCGACCCGTCGGCGCGGGACAGCTCCTCGATCACCTCGAAGATCGTGATCGGGTCGCTCTCGTGGCCGCCGAGCGCCGCGGGCATCGCCAGGTGGAACAGGCCGGCCCCCCGCGCCCGGTCGACCAGATCGATCGGCAGCGTGCGCTGCTGCTCCGCCTCGAGCGCCCGCTCGCTCAGCTCCGGCGCGAGCTTGCGCGCCGCGTCGAGAAGGTGGTTCGTCCCCATGTCGCCCCCCTTGTTCCCTGCAGGGGTCAGCGTACGGAGCTAGTCAAGAACGAGGTCGGCGAGACGCGCCCGCTGCCAGCCGGTCGGACCGAGGAGCGCGTCGTTCTGCTTCACGCGCCGGTAGTAGAGGTGGGCGTCGACGTCCCATGTGAATCCGACGCCGCCGTGCACCTGGATGTTCTCGGCCGTGACGAACACCGACGCCGCGCCGACGAACGACTTGCACATCGCCGCCGCGTGCTCCCGCTCGGGGTCGTCGACGTCGGACGCCCACGCCGCCCAGTGCACGCCGACCTGGGCGAGCGTGATCTCGTGGAGCATGTCGACGAGCTTGTGTCGGATGACCTGGAACGACCCGATCGGGCGGTCGAACTGCACGCGGTGCGTGGCGTAGTCGACGGCCATCGCCTGCGCCGCCTCGCACGCGCCGAGTGTCTCCGCGCACAGCGCGATCGCTGCATCGTCGAGCACGCGGCGCCACAGCGCGCGCTGGTCGCCCGGCGGACCGAGGCGCGTCGCCGTCACACCGTCGAGCTCGAGCCGGCACGTCTTGCGGGTGACGTCGAGCGCGGGAACGACGGTCGCATGCGCCGCCGGTGACTCCACGAGGAACCCGGCGAGCCCGCCGTCGCCGTCGACGGACGTGTCGCGGGCGACGACGATCGCCCAGTCGGCGACGTGCGCGTCCAGGACGAGGGGCTTGAGGCCGTCCAGGACCCATGTGTCGCCCGACGACGAACGCGTCGCCGTCGTGGCCACGGCGTCGAGCGGGTCGCCGCTCCCCCATTCCTCCACCGCGAGCGTCCCGCGGCGGGCGCCTGACGCGAGGCCCCCCAGCAACGCGTCGGCGCCCAGCGCGCGAGCCGCCAGTGTGGCGAGCACGGCCGACGAGAAGTACGGACCGGGCAGCGGCAGCCGTCCCATCTCCTGCTGCACCACCACGGCGTCGACGAGACCGAGCCCGAGTCCGCCGTGTTCGGCGGGTACGAGCACACCGAGCCAACCGAGGTCGGCGAACGTCCGCCACAGGCCCTCGTCGACACCGCGATCGTCGTCCATCATGCGGCGCACGTAGGCAGGACCCGCCTCTCGCTCGAGCGTCTGACGGACGGCGGCGCGGAGGTCCTCCTGCTCCGGCGAGAACGTGAAGTCCATACGACCCTGACGCTAGCGTCAGCAAACGATGGACTTCTCCTTCACGCCGGAAGACGAGGCGTTCCGGGCGGAACTGCGCTCGTGGCTCGACGAGCACCTGCCGGCGTTCAACGAGCAGGGCGAGATCGGCGACGGCACGTCCACGGGCCTGCTGCGCACGATGGAGCGGCGCAAGGCGTGGCAGCGCGAGCTCAACACCGGCAACTGGGCGGCGATCAACTGGCCGAAGGAGTGGGGCGGCCGCGAGGCCACCGTCATGCAGAACGTCATCTACTCAGAGGAGATGGCGCGGGCGAAGACGCCGGGCATCTACAACGCCAACGGCATCTGGCAGATCGGCCCCATGATCGTGCGCTGGGGCACCGCCGAGCAGCAGCAGCGGTGGCTGCCGAAGATCCTCAACGCCGACGAGCACTGGTGTCAGGGCTTCACCGAACCCGAGGCCGGGAGCGACCTCGCCAACCTGCGGACGGTCGCGGTCCGCGACGGCGACGACTACGTCGTCAACGGGCAGAAGATCTGGATCTCCACCGCGCACATCGCCGACTGGGGCCTGTTCCTCGTGCGGACGGATCCGTCCGCACTGGCCGACGGCCGCAAGCACGACGGCATCACCGCGCTCATCGTCGACATGCACGCCGATGGCATCGAGTGCCGCCCCATCCGTGAGATCACCGGCGACGCGATGTTCAACGAGGTGTTCTTCACCGACGCACGCGTCCCGGTGAGGTACCGCCTCGGCGACGAGGGTGCCGGGTGGCAGGTCGCGATGGGCACGCTCGGCCACGAGCGCGTCGGGACGTCGGGCCTGTCGATCACGCTCAAGATCGAACTGCAACAGATGATCGACACCGCGCGGAAGCACAACCCGTCCGCGCTCGCCGACCCGCTGCTGCGCGCCCGCATCGCCGAGGCGTGGACGCAGATCCGGCTGACGCAGTTGCTCAACTACCGGGCGCTGTCGAAGATCCTCAAGGGTGAGAAGAACTGGCCCGAGGTGCCGTTCGCCAAGCTGCAGTGGTCACACCTCAGCCAGACGCTCGCCGAGCTCGGCGTCGACCTGCTCGGTCCCGCCGGCGTGCTCGCCAAGGGCGGTCCCGACGCGGTCGACGGCGGGCACTGGACGCACCAGTACACCTGGCAGCGCTACACGTCGATCGGCGCCGGCACGACCGAGGTGCAGAAGAACATCATCGCCGACCGCGCCATCCGCCTGCCGAAGCGGTAACGCGCCGCCCGCTTCACCCGCTTTTGGTACCCGGAGCGGCGCCCAACTGGCCCCGCTCCGGGTACCAAAAGGATTCGGTCGTGCGTCAGCGCAGCTCGAACACCTCGTAGACGACCGACTGGGCACCGTCGTCGGACGCCTGGATGCGGCCCTTGCCCACGGCCTGGATGCGGTTGAGCCACTGGTAGCGCTCGTCGCCGGTCTCGAACAGCGGCGCGCTGTAGATGTCGCCGGTGTCGAGCAGGAGCCGGCCGCGGTACGTCACCAACAGCGTGGCGCCGTCGTCGGTCTGCATCGTCATGCGCACGTCGAGCGTGCAGACGCCGTTGTCGTCGATCGTCGCCCAGTCGGCGCCGGCGGTGCCGAGCTGCTTGGCGTGGATGCGGTCGCCGTCGATCGTCGCGTCGGTCACGTCGGCGATCACGCGGGTGCCGAGCGGTCCCTTGGCGATGACGTGCTGCGCCGTCAGCGGGGCGCGGATCGTGGCCAGCGGTACGAGCTCGAGCGGCATGGCCGCAGACCGTAGAGGGAACAGGCGGTCACATGCTCCGTCGCCTGCTCCCCCTTTCCCGCCTCGGCCTCGCCATGTGGGCGTGGCGCAACCGTGCGTCGATCGCCGACTGGGCGCACTTCGCCGGGCGGTCGGCGTCGTCGCTCGTGCGGGGCGGGTCGCTCGACGACGCACGGGCGGAGCTCCGGCTACGGGCGTCGCTGGCGGCGGACACGCGAACGCGGGCCGCGACGCTCGCCGTATCCGTCGTGGACGGCGTCGCCCGGTTGACGGGCACGGCGCCGGCCGCGGCCCGCGACGCCGCCGTCGACCTGGCGCGGGCGACCCGTGGCGTGACGCGGGTGCACGAGACGGTCGACGTGCCGCCGTCGCGCCGCCGCCGCCTCCGACCCTCCCCCGCTTGATACCCTGGGGGGGTATAGTATAGAGTCGTCCCGATGGAACACGACGGGCACGATCACGATCACGGGCACCACGGCCATCACGGGCACGCCGACCACGCCGCGGTGTTCCGGACGCGCTTCTGGTGGAGCCTGCTGCTCACCGTCCCGATCGTCGTCACGAGCGAGATGGTCATGGACTGGCTCGGCTACGAGCTCGACTTCGCCGGCATCGAGTGGGTCGGGCCGGTGCTCGGCACCGTCGTGTTCCTGTGGGCGGGCTGGCCGTTCCTCACCGGTGGCGTCGACGAGGCCCGCACGCGACGGCCCGGCATGATGCTGCTGATCGCGATGGCCCTGACCGTGGCGTACGGCGCGTCGCTCGCCAACTCGCTCGACTGGTTCGACCAGGAGTTCTGGTGGGAGCTCGCCGCACTGGTGACGATCATGCTGCTCGGGCACTGGCAGGAGATGAAGGCGCTCGGCCAGGCGCAGGACGCGCTCGGCGCGCTCGCCGCGCTGCTCCCTGACGAGGCCGAGCGCCTGGCCTCCGACGGGACGACCGAGACCGTCGCGCTCAACGACCTGCGCGCCGGTGACACGGTCCTCGTCCGTAGCGGCGGCCGGGTCCCGGCCGACGGCGAGATCGTCGACGGGCGCGCCGAGCTCGACGAGTCGATGATCACCGGCGAGTCGCGCCCGGTCGCCAAGACCACGGGCGATCGCGTCGTCGCCGGCACGGTGTCGACCGACTCGGCGATCCGCGTCCGTGTCGACGCCGTCGGCGAGGACACCGCGCTCGCCGGCATCCAGCGTCTCGTGACCCAGGCCCAGGAGAGCCGCAGCCGCGCCCAGGCGCTTGCCGACCGCGCCGCCGCGCTGCTCTTCTACGTCGCCGCCGGCGCCGCGGTCATCACGCTCGTCGCGTGGCTGGCGGCGGGCGACGCCGACCGGGCGGTGCTGCTCACCGTCGGCGTCCTCGTCATCAGCTGCCCGCACGCGCTCGGCCTCGCCATCCCGCTCGTGGTGTCGCTGTCGTCGGCGATCGGCGCCCGCGCCGGCATCCTGGTGAAGGACCGCCTCGCGCTCGAGCGCATGCGCACTGTCGACACCGTGCTGTTCGACAAGACCGGCACCCTGACGAAGGGTGAGCACGCCGTCACCGGTGTGGCCACGACCGGTGCGCTGACGACTGACGACGCGCTCCACCTCGCCGCCGCCGTCGAGGCCGACTCCGAGCACCCGCTGGCGCGCGCCATCGTGCGCGCCAGCGCGGTGACGTCCGCGACCGCGGCTCCCTCGGCGTCCGACTTCCGGTCGATCACCGGCCGCGGTGTCGAGGCGACGATCGACGGCACGCGCCACGCCGTCGGCGGGCCCGCGCTGCTGCGCGAACGCGGGCTCGACGAACCGGCCGCCCTCACCGCCGACGCCGACGTGTGGCGAAAGCGAGGTGCGGCCGTCCTCTACCTCGTCCGTGGCGACGATGTCGTCGCCGCGTTCGAGCTCGAGGACGAGGTCCGTCCCGAGGCGCGTCAGGCCGTCCACGACCTGCGGGCGATGGGCCGGCGCGTCGTGATGATCACCGGTGACGCACGGCAGGTCGCCGACGCGGTCGGTGCCGATCTCGGCGTCGACGAGGTGATGGCCGAGGTCCTGCCCGAGGACAAGGACGCCAAGGTCGCCGAGCTGCAGCGACGTGGCCTGAAGGTGGCGATGGTCGGCGACGGCGTCAACGACGCGCCCGCGCTGGCGCGGGCCGACGTCGGCCTCGCCATCGGCGCTGGCACCGACGTCGCCATCGAGTCGGCCGGCGTCATCCTCGCCAGCTCCGACCCCCGCGCGGTCGTGTCGGTGATCCGCCTCAGCCAGGCGAGCTACCGCAAGATGCTGCAGAACCTCGGCTGGGCCGCCGGCTACAACGTCGTCGCCATCCCGCTCGCCGCCGGCGCGCTCGCGTGGGCGGGCTTCACGCTGCCGCCCGCGGTCGGCGCCGTGCTCATGAGCCTGTCGACGATCGTCGTCGCGCTGAACGCCCAGCTGCTCCGCCGGCTCGACCTCCGGCCGATGAGGTCGTAGCACCATCGGACACTGGCCGGCCCGACCGGGTGGACCGCACAGTCGCCGGCATGAACCGACACCGCATCCGTCGCACCCTCGCCTCCGTCACGATCGCGGCCGCCGTCGCCGGCGTGCCGCTCGCCACCGCCGCACCCGCGTCCGCGGAGCTGCCGTGCAGCTGGGACATGTCGACCAACCCGTGGAACTACCCGCTGGACGGTGTCGCCTGCGTCGTGCTCGACACGTCCGTCGGCATCCGCCTCGTCGCCGTCACGAACGTGCAACCCGGCTGGACGTACCAGGTGAAGTCCGCCGGCGGCACCTCCGCCAGCGACAAGAACCGTGTCGAGATCCGGTTCGAGAACCGGGACACCGGCGAGAAGTTCGACTTCCGCTACGAGCCCGGCAAGACGGTCATCCGCTGATCCCTAACCTGCTCCCCCGATGACCGGGGCGAGCACACCGTCGTCGTTGCGATGGGTCGTCGCCCGGCCCGTCGTGCAGTTCACGCTCATCGGGCTCGCCGCCGTCGCCCTCGTCGGCGCCGCCACGTCGGTCGCCAGCCGGCGCGTCGGCGAGCGCGAGGCGATCACCGATGCACGCACGACGACGCTCGTGAAAGCCCAGGGTCGTGTCGAGCCCGTCATCACCGACGGGCTCGTCGCGCGCGACCCGGACGCCGTGCGAAGCGTCGGCGACGTCGTCGAGCGCGACGTCCTCGACGACTCGCTCGTGCGGGTGAAGATCTGGACGTCCACCGGCGAGATCGTCTACTCCGACGAACGTCGCCTCGTCGGTGCGCGCTACGCGCTGGGCGACGACGAGCTCGCCGCGCTGCGGGGTGGCCTCATCGAAGCCGAGGTCAGCGACCTCACCAAGCCCGAGAACCGGTTCGAGCGTTCGTTCGGGAAGCTGCTCGAGGTGTACCTGCCGATCGTGACGCCCGGCGGCGACCGCCTGCTGTTCGAGGCGTACTACCGCTACGACACGGTCGCGGCCTCGGGATCGAGGATCTGGCGCAGCTTCGCCCCGATCTCGCTCGGCGCGCTCGTCCTGCTCGAGGTGCTCCAGATCCCGCTGGCGTGGTCGCTGGCCCGGCGGCTCCAGCACCGCCAGCGCGTCCAGGAAGCGCTGCTGCGGCGGGCGCTCGACGCGTCCGACATCGAGCGCCGCCGCGTCGCGTCCGATCTCCACGACGGACCGGTGCAGGCGCTGGCCGGCGTCGCGTTCAGCCTGGCGGGCGCGGCGCGGGACGCGTCCGTGGCGGGAACACCGGCGTCGACGCTGCTCGACTCCGCGGCCGGATCGATCCGGTCGACGATCACCGAACTGCGCTCGATGCTCGTCGACATCTACCCGGCCGACCTCGACGGCCCCGGCGGCGTGGCGGCCGCGCTCGCCGACCTGGCCGACGGCGTCGCCGCGACCGGCGTGTCGGTGTCACTCGACACCGAGCGTCTGGCGTCCGACGAGCTGCCGGCGTCGGCGCGTGCGCTGCTCTACCGCACCGCCCGCGAGGCGCTCCGCAACGTCGCCGCCCACGCCGGCGCGACGTCCGTGGCGGTCGTCGCCGAGAGCGACGCCGAGCGGGCATGCGTGTCCGTGACCGACGACGGGGCCGGCTTCTCCCCCGAGGACGCCGCGTCGGCGGCGTCGTCCGGGCACCTCGGCCTGCGGGGACTCGCCGGCCTCGCCCGTGACGCGGGCGCGACGCTGACGGTCGACGCCGCGCCCGGTCGAGGGACGCTCGTGCGGATGGAGGTGCCGCTGTCGTGATCCGGGTTCTCGTCGTGGACGACCACGCCGTCGTCCGGCAGGGACTGGCGCAGCTCCTCGGGAGCGCCGACGACGTCGACGTCGTCGGCACCGCCGGTGACGGCGACGAGGCCGTCGAGCTGGTCACGTCGACGGCACCCGACGTCGTCCTCATGGACCTGTCCATGCCCGGCGTCGACGGGGTGGAAGCGACGCGCCGCATCGGCGAAGGTGCCCGGGTCGTCGTGCTGACGTCGTTCGCCGACGAACGCCGCATCGTCGACGCGCTCGACGCCGGCGCGTGCGGCTACATCCTCAAGGACGCGACGCCCGACGAGGTGCTGGCGGCCGTCCGGGCCGCGGCGGCGGGCGACGTGCCGCTCGACCCGAAGGCCGCACGGGTGCTGCTCGAGCGCCGGCGGGTCGGCGGGCCGGCGCGACGCCTGAGCGACCGCGAGCGGGAGGTGCTGGCGCTGGTGGCCGAGGGTCTGGCGAACAAGCAGATCGCCCGCCGCCTCTCGATCACCGAGCGCACGGTCAAGGCGCACCTCACGAACATCTTCCAGCAGCTCGGCGTGACCGACCGGACCCAGGCCGCCCTCTGGGCCCGCGACAACCTGTCCCACTGACGAACTCGGCGTAGATCCGTACCTCTGCGGTACAGATCTACGCCGAGTTCGGGGACGGGGGCCGGTCGCGTGCGGCCGGCGGGGGCGTCAGTCGTCGGCGCCGTGGCCGCCGCTGGTGCCGCCGTGGTCGTCGCCGACGTCGTGGGTCGCCGGGTCGTCGTCGGCACGGTGGCCGCCGTGGTCGTCGATGGTGGTGGTCGCCGTCGTCGACGCCGTCGTGGACACGGTGGTGTCGTCGTCGCCGCCGTGGTCGTCGCCGACGTCGTGGGTCGCCGGGTCGTCGTCCCCACCGCCACCGGGCCCGCGGTTGCGGCCGTGGTCGTCGATCGAGGTCACGGTCGAGGACGGCACCGAGCCCGGCACGGACGTGGGGACCGACGAGGTCGACGTCGACGTGGACGAGCTCGACGGCGCACCGTCGTCGGTGCCGCCATGACGGCTGTTCGTCAGCACCACCTGCGGGTCCGGGCTGGTGTCGACCGCCCGGGCGGCCGTGAGGAGGCCGGCGCCGAGCATGGCGACGGCGACGGCTCCGATGGTCCACGAGATGATCGGCTTGCGCATGTGGTGATCGTCCGCCCGCACACGTCGCAACGACCATCGGTCGATGGTGCTACGACCACGACCCTGACGCCGATGTCAGGGTCGAAGTAGCGTCCGCGGCCATGGGAATCGACGTCGCCGGTCGCAACGTGCTCGTCACCGGCGCGTCCTCGGGAATCGGCGCCGCGCTGGCACGGAGGCTCGCGTCCGACGGCGCGACCGTCGGGCTCGTCGCCCGGCGAGAGGACCGCCTGAAGGAGGTCCTCGACGACTGCCACGCCGCCGGCGCGACGGGCAGCCGCATGTGGGTCGCCGACCTCGCCGACCCCGACGCCGCAGCCCGGACCGTCGACGACGCGTGGCGGGCGTTCGGTCACCTCGACGTACTCGTGAACAACGCGGCGATGCCGAAGCGCCGGCGCGTCGAGCAGCTCACGCCCGCCGAGGTCGACGAGGTGATGACGGTCAACTTCACGTCGCCGGTGCGGATGATCCTCGCCGCCCTCCCCCGCATGCTCGAGCGGGGCGAGGGCGTGATCGTGAACGTCGCGTCGATGGGCGGCCGGCTCGGCATCGTCCACGAGGCCGCGTACTGCGCGTCGAAGTTCGCCCTGTCCGGCTGGAGCGAGGCGATGGCGATCGACCTCTGGGACACCGGCGTTGACGTCCGCCTCGTGCAGCCCGGTCCGATCGACACCGAGATCTGGGACCACCCCGGCAGCGACGACCCGGTGTACGACGGGCCGAAGTTCCCGCCCGAGGACGTCGCTGCCGGCATCGTCGCCGCCATCGGCGGCGACCGGTTCGAGACGTACGTGCCCGACCTCGGCGCGATCGTCGAGGGCAAGACCGCCGACGTCGACGGTTACCTCGCCGGCGTCGCCCAGATGGGCAGAACGCAGGGGACGTCGGCGTGAAGGCGCTCGTCTTCCTCGGCGACGGTCCGGCCGACTCGTGGACCCCGCCGGCGGGACTCGAGGACAACCGACTCGTGCAGAACCTCGCGGCGACGCCGGTCGCGCTGCGCGACGTCCCCGACGCCCGGCCCCTGCGCCCCGACTGGGTCGTCGTCGCGCCGCGCCTCGTCGGCATCTGCGGAAGCGACGCCAAGCAGATACTGCTGGACTTCGGCGACGACGAGGCCGACAACGCGATGTCGGCGTTCTGCTCGTTCCCGCAGGTGCTCGGGCACGAGGTCGTCGGCGAGGTCGTCGAGCTCGGCCCCGAAGCCGACCGTTGGGGCATCGACGTCGGACAGCGGGTCGTGCTGAACCCGTGGCTGTCGTGCGTGCCCCGCGGCATCGACCCCGTGTGCCCGGCGTGCGAGGCCGGTGACTACAGCCTGTGCTGGTCGTTCGCCGAAGGGTCGATCTCGGTCGGCATCCACTCCGGCGTGTCGGCGGACGCGACGGGTGGCTACGCCGAGCGCATGCCCGCGCACCCGTCGATGCTGTTCCCGGTTCCGGCGTCGCTCAGCGACGAGCAGGCCGTCACCGCCGACCCGTTCGCCGTGTCGCTGCACTCGATCACCCGCCACCCACCGCCCGAGGGCGGGCGCGTGCTGGTCTACGGCGCCGGGTCGCTCGGCACCTGCGCCGTCGCGATCCTGCGGGCGCTGTACCCGTCGGTCGAGGTCGCCGTCGTCGCCCGGTTCGACGCGCAGCAGCGCCTGGCCGAGAAGCTGGGCGCGTCGATCGTCTTGCCGTCGGACGACCGGCTGCGCATCGTCGAGGAGCTCGCCGCGTGGTCCGGCGGGCGGTTGCGCCAGCCGATGCAGGGGTTGCCGATGGCGCACCCCGGTGGCATCGACGTCGTCTACGACACCGTGGGCAAGCCGGAGACGTTCGAGGTGGGGGTACGCCTGCTGAAGGCGCGGGGCACGCTCGTGAAGAGCGGCTTCCACGGTTCGGGTCGCTGGGAGTGGAGCCCCCTGTACTTCAAGGAGATCAGTTGGGTCGGCTCCAACGCGTTCGGCATCGAGGAGATCGAGGGCGTGCGCCGGCACGGCATCCAGCACCACCTCGATCTCGTCGCCGCCGGCCGCATCGACCTCACGCCGATGCTGACGCACTCGTTCCGGTTGGACGAGTGGCGCGACGCGATGGTGTGCATCGCCGACCAGGGCCGCACGGGCGCGGTCAAGGTCACGATCGACCAGCGGTGACCAACCCCGTTACCGCGCGGTAGTCCGCCGGTCGACGGATCGCTGCGAACCGTCCGGTGCCGACGCGAACGGGATGGACATCGGGACACTCGCCGTGTGCGAGGTGGAAGAGGCGCTGTGCCGCATCCCGGCAGTCAGTGCCGTGCGGATCGTCGACGACGAGATCGGGCGGCCGATCGAGGTGCACGTCCTCGCGACGCTGGAGAAGCACGCCAAGCAGATCGTGCGCGACATCCAGTCCGTCGCCATGGCGACGTTCGGGCTCGATCTCGACCGCCGCATCATCTCGGTCGTGCAGCTCGAGGGCGGGCCCGGCGACGACGCCGCCGTCATGGCGTCGGCCGACGCCCCGACGCGGAACCGCGTCACGATCGAGCGCATCGACCTCGCGTCGCACGGCGTCCGGACGCGCGTGCAGGTGACGCTCGGTCAGGGCGGCGAGGTCGCGAGCGCCGAGTCCGAGGGATCGGTCGCGACGTCGGCGCAGCCCCGCCTCGTGGCCCAGGCGACGCTCGAGGCGCTGCGGCGCCTGTTCCCGGCCGCCGACTGCGCCGACGTGGAGATGGCGACGGTCGTGCGGGCGGGCAACCGCGACGCCGCCCTCGCGAGCGTCGTGTTCGCCGTACCGCCGTTCGAGGAGACGGTGTGCGGGTCGGCGGTCGTGCGCGACCCAGGTGGGGCCGGTGTGGCCGACGCGGTGGCGCGGGCCGTGCTCGACGCCTGCAACCGCCGCCTCCCCAGGCTGGGCTAGGGACCGATCGCGTCGCCGGGGGCGTCAGTCGAAGACGACGGGGAGGCGGGCCGGCGACCGGAAGGCGAAGCCGGTGATCGGTGGGACCGGGTCGTCCGGGTCGAGCCGCAGCCCCGGCAACCGGTCGAGCACCTCCTCGAGCGCGATGCGCAGCTCGAGGCGGGCGAGGTGCATCCCGAGGCACTGGTGCCGGCCGGTGCCGAAGGCGAGGTGCGGCGTAGGGGGCCGGTGGAGGTCCCACTCGTCGGGTCGCGCGTAGCGCGACTCGTCGTGGTTGGCGCTGCCGGTGGCGACGAGCAGCGACACACCGGCGGGAACGATGCAGCCGCCGACATCGGCGTCGTCGAGCGGCTCACGGTTGACGATCGTCACCGACGTCTCGAACCGCAGCGTCTCCTCGATCGCCGCGCCGACGAGCGTGCGGTCGACCCGCACCTCCTCGAGCGCGTCGGGGTGCGTCAGGAGCGAGTGCAGCAACGACCCGAGCATGCGGTACGTCGTCTCGGCCCCGGCCGGCAGCAGGAGGCGGAGGAAGCCGTACAGGTGCTCCTCGTCGAGCGTGTGGCCGTCGACCTCGGCGGTGACGAGGTCGCTGAGCAGGTCGTCGGTCGGCGCAGCCCGTCGCGCCTCGACGATCGGGCGCAGGTACTCCGTCATCGCCTTCGACGCCGGCAGTGACCTCGACAGGTCGGTGGGACCGTGGTTGATGCCCTCGGCCCACTCCTGGAACAGCTCGTGGTCCTCGACTGGCACGCCGAGGATGGCGGCGATGATCTGCACCGGATAGCGGTGCGTGAGGTCGGCGACGAGGTCGGCCCGCCGGTCGCCCCGGCGAGCGATCCGTTCGAGCAGCGCGACGGTCGTCGGGCGGATCAGCTCCTCACCCCACCGTTCGACCGCCGACGGGCGGAACGCCTTGGCGACGAGGTCGCGGTGACGCCGGTGCTCGGCGCCGTCCATGGCGATGAGCGTCGTGCCCATCACCGGGCCCATCGTCTCGTCGTTGATCCGCGACGAGAACGTGTCGCCGTCTCGCAGCACGTGCTCGACGTCGGCGAACCGCGTGACCCACCAGACCTCGCGCCCGCCGGACACGTCCTCGTCGGCCACCTTGCCGACCGGGCAACTCGCGCGCGCCTCGCGCCACAGCTCGTACGGATCGGGCTCGTCGACGATCGACATCAGACCTCCCCGAGCATCGCCAGCGCCCGTGCGCGCACGCCGTCGGCACCGGTCACCGCGGTGCTGTCGACGACCTCGCGCAGCAGCGTGCGGGCGCGGTCGCCGTGCCCCGCGCCACGCAGTACGTCGGCGACACCGAGCGACAGGTGGTCGCGCAGCGTGACCATCCCGGCGTCGGCGACGATCGCGAGCGCACCGGTGGCGAGCTCGACGGCACGGTCGTGCTCGCCGAGCAACGACGCGCAGAGCGCGAGGTCGTAGTCGACCGGACCCCAGGTCGCGAGGAAGAAGTGCGTCCAGAGCCCCGAATGCGGCGTGAGCAGTTCGGCGGCGTCCCGCGCCATGTCGGGCCGCCGTAGGCGGTGCGCGAGTCGTGCCCATCCCGCGGCGGCGACGAACGGGAACGGCTCGTCGATGAGCCGGCGGGGGTCGAGGCCGTGGCGCGATATCAGCGCGTCGCACTCGTCGACCCGGCCTGCGTCGGCGAGTGCGAGCGCCTGCAACATCCGCCACGTGGGCGCGCCCGGGTACTCGGCCGCGTAGGCGCCGGCGACGTCGGCCAGCGCGGCGACGTCGCCGGCACGCATCATGTCGATCGCGCCGAACGTCGCCGCCCACCAGTTGAGATGGTCGGGCTCGCCCGCGCGCTCGCCCATGTCGCGGCACTCGTCGTTCGCCGCCGTCGACACCGGGATCGGGTCGCACGCCACCGCCCACTTCATCGCGTGTGACCTCGCCGTCCACACGAGTGACGGCGAGCCATCCGACGCGCCCGCAACGTTGGCCGCGTCCGCGGCCCGGCCGCCGTCGACGTCGCCGACGGTCAGCCGTGCCGACGACAGGAACAACCCGGTGACAACGCGAAGGGCCGGATCGCCGAGCCGCTCGGCGATCGCCGCGCCCTCTTCGATCCGTACCAGGTACTCCGGGAAGGGGATCTGGTGGATCCTCGAGAGGCCGCAGCGGATGACGACCTCGCAGCGGAGCCGGTCGTCGTCGACGTCGCGTGCCAGTGCTTCTGCCTCGGCACCGAGCCGGCGGGCGCGGTCGCGCTGCGGCCCGAAGAACAGCTCCTGCGACAGCAGCGCGACGAGTCGGATGCGTTCCGCGGTCGGCGCGTCGCCGACGGCGGCAAGCGCGGCTTCGATCATCTCGACCCGCTCGTCGTCGACGCGCCCGATCATCGACGCGTAGCCGCGGTCGTTCGACAGCACGGCCCGCACGAGCAGGTCCGTGAGGCCGGCCGTCCGCGCGTCGCGGGCGGCGCGCAGGAGCGTTTCGCGGTATTCGGGGCGGGCCTGGTCACGCAGGGCCTCGCCCAGCCCGCACATGGCGCGCAGCCGGACGTCCTCGTCGACGATGCCGCTGTCGTCGACGAGCTCCAGCGCGGTGCGGTACCGAACCTCGGCGTCGGCCAGGGCCCGCTGCGCCAACGCCTGGTCGCCCGCAGCCATCGAGTACCGAGCGGCGCGCGTCGCGTCGCCACCGTCGGGACCCGCCTGCAACGAGTGATAGGCCAGCGCGACCACGTCGTCGCGATGCAGCTTCTCCAGCGTCTCCGCGATGCGTCGATGCAGCCGGCGCCGCCGGGTCGCCGACAGCTCGTCGTACAGCGTCGTCCGCACGAGCGCGTGGGCGAAGCGGTACCGGTCGACGTCGCTCTCCTCGAGCAGCCTGGCGCGCACGCCCTCGTCGAACGCGTCGAGCACTGCGCCCTCGGGCAGGTCCACCACCTCGGCGACCACGTCGAGGTCGCCCTCGCGCCCGACCACGGCCGCGACGGAGAGGACGGTGTTGGCGTCGGTGGACAGGCGCGACACGCGCCGGCCGACGACATCGCGGACACCCTCCGGCACGTCGACGGCGCCCGCGGCGACGACCCAGCGGTCGCCGTCGCGGCGGACGGCGCCGACCTCGACGAGGTGTCGCAGCACCTCGCCGACGAAGAAGGCGTTGCCGTCGGTCTCCGCGTGCACCGTGCGGGCAAGGGCGCGGATGGTGTCGTCGAGCTCGTGCCCGGCCGCGACCTCGGCGAACGCCACGACCTCGTCCTCGGTGAGCCCGTCGACGGAGAGGCGCGACACGAGCGGGAGGCGCCGGAGCTCGGCGAGCACGTCCGACAGCGGGTGGGACCGGTCGATGTCGGTGTCGCGGTACGTCCCCACCACCAGCACGCGGGCGTCGCGCTCCGCCGATGCGGCCCGAAGCGCGTGCAGCAGCAGCTGCAGCGTCGGGCGAGCCGCCCAGTGGAGGTCGTCGACGACCAGCACCAGCCCACTCGCCCGGCCGGCGTCGACGAGCCACGACGCCGTCGCCTCGAACAGGCGGTACTCCTCCGAGCGCGGATCGGACGCCACGGGCGCGCCCACCCCGGTGACCATCTCGGAGAGCTCGGGGACGAGGCGGGTCAGCTCGCCCGGCAGGCGACCGAGGTGCACCCCGTCGGGTGGCGCGTCCATCGCGTACGCGGTGAGCGCCTCGACGAACGGCTGGTACGGCGCGCCGAGGTCCTCGTCGCAGCGGCCGTAGAGCACGACCGCGCCCTCGTCGTACGCGAGCCGGGCGAGCTCGGCGGCCGTCCGGGTCTTGCCCACGCCCGGCTCGCCGGCGAGCAGGACGGCGCGGCACCCGCCCGCGGCGACGCCACGCCACGCATCCGCGAGCGTCGCCCGCAGCCCGTCGCGCCCGACGTACCCCGTCGCCGGGGTGCCCACGAGGAGCGGCGGCAGCGGCGGCCGAGCGCCGCCCGCGTCCGCCTCCGGCTCCCACAGCACGCGGCACGTCGCGACCGGCTCGGGCAGGCCCTTGAGCTCGACGTCGCCGATCGGCTCGAACGTCGCGACGCCGCGTGAGCGGGCGAGCATGCGGACGAGCTCGGCGGCGAGGATCTCCCCACCCAGCGCGCTCGCGCACAGGCGGGCCGCTTCGACGACGGGCGTGCCGTGGACGTCGTCACCCTCGACCATGACGTCGCCGGTCGACAGGCCGATCCGCACGGCGAGTCGCCGGCCGGGGTCGGTCACCGCCGCGCCGTGCCGGGCGATCGCCTGCTGGATCGCGACGGCAGCGGCGACCGCGTCGGCGGCGGCGGGGAACGTCGCCATCACCCCGTCGCCCAGACGCTTCACCACGGTTCCGCCCGAGCCGACGACGGCGGCGCCGACGAGTTCGTCGTGGACGCGACGGAGGGCGTCGGCCGCGTCCTCGCCGAGGCGGACGCGCTGCTCCGTCGACCCGACGAGATCGGTGAACAGCACCGACACGGTGCCGAGGACGCCCCCTTTGCCCTCCACTACGTAAAGGGTGACATACCGAGCCCCGCGCTACACGCGTTCGATCACGGTCGCGTTCGCCTGGCCGCCGCCCTCGCACATCGTCTGGAAGCCGCGCCGGCCACCGGTGGCCTCGAGGTGGTTGAGCAGCGTCGTCGTGATGCGCACGCCCGACGCGCCGAGCGGGTGGCCGATGGCGATGGCGCCGCCGCGGGGGTTGAACCGCTCCATGTCCGGGAGGAACTCGCGCGCCCACATGAGCGCAATGGCGGCGAACGCCTCGTTGCACTCCACGGCGTCGAAGTCGTCGGTGGTGTAGCCGTAGCGCCCGAACAGCTTGCGGGTGACGGGGTTCGGGGCGCTCAGCACGAGCACCGCGTCGTCGGCCTCGACCGACATCGCCGCGACGCGGGCCCGGACGGGCAGCCCGAGGCGCTCGGCGGTGTCGGAGGACGCGACGAGCATCGCTGCGGCGCCGTCGGTCATCTGCGACGAGTTGCCGGCGGTGATGTCCGGCGCCGTCTCCGGCTCCCACGACTGCGCCGGTGGCAGCTTCGCCATGGACTCCATCGTCCCGCCCCGCCGGATGCCCTCGTCGGCGGACAGCACGTCGCCGGTGAGGTCGCCGTGCTCGTCCTTGAGCGGGACCGGCAGGATCTCGCGGGCGAAGTGGCCGCTGTCGGTCGCCGCCGCCGCACGCCGGTGCGACTCGAGGGCGTACTCGTCCATGTCCTCACGCGTGATCTTCGACCGCTCGGCGAGCACCTGGGCGACCCGGAACTGCGCCCAGAGCTGGCCGTCGATCGCGTCGAGGTACGACGGCGAGAACGGTCCCGTCCCGCCACGGGCGTTCGACGCCATCGGCGCCCGGCTCATCGACTCGACACCGCACGCGATCGCCAGGTCGTAGACGCCGGCCATCACCGACGCGGCGACGAAGTGCATAGCCTGCTGCGACGAGCCGCACTGCCGGTCGACCGACGTCGCCGGCACCCGTTGCGGCAGCCCGGCGGCGACCCACGCGTTGCGGGTGACGTTGCAGCCCTGCTCGCCCGACTGGGTGACGCACCCACCGACGACGTCGTCGACGAGGTTCGGGTCGACGTCGTTGCGCTCGAGGAGGTTGGTCAGCGTGAACCCGAGCAGGTCGCTCGGGTGCCAGTTCGCCAGCGCCCCACCGCGCTTGCCGAACGCGGTGCGGACGGTGTCGACGATGACCGCCTCACGGATGTCTGCCACGGCCGGGAGTCTGACACGCGTGTCAGGGTCGGCGTAACCTGCCGGGCCGTGGCGCCGCTGCGCGAGCTCCCCAAGATCATCAGCGTCGACGACCACGTCGTCGAGCCGGCGCACGTGTGGCAGACGTGGCTGCCGGCCAAGCACCGCGAGCGCGGGCCGAAGGTCGAGCGCAAGCGGTGGGGTCCGTTCCAGCACCAGCCCGGCGCCCGCTACGTCATGAACGAGGACCCCGACGGGATGTGGGGCGACGCCTGGTACTACGACGGCCGCCTCATCTACGTGCACAAGCGGTTCGTCGCCATCCCGCAGTCGGCGACGACCGAGCGGGGCGACGGCGACGGCGGCATCGACTTCGACCGCAGCCAGATGCAGATGACCGCGGTGACCTACGACGAGATGCGCAAGGGCTGCTGGGACCGCGACGCCCGCGTCGAGGACCTCGAACGCAACTGGACGGACGGGTCGCTGCCGTTCCCGACGTTCCCGCGCTTCTGCGGCCAGACGTTCCACGAGGGCGCCGACAAGGAGCTCGGGCTCGCGTGCGTCAAGGCCTACAACGACTGGATGGTCGAGGAGTGGTGCGGCCCGTCACGGGGCTACAACCTCCCGCTCTGCCTCATCCCGCTGTGGGACGTCGAGCTCGCCGCCGCCGAGACGCTCCGCAACGCGCAGCGCGGTGTGCGCGCCATCTGCTTCAGCGAGCTCCCCCACCACCTGAAGCTGCCGACGATCCACACCGGCTACTGGGACCCGCTGTTCCAGGTGTGCAACGACTGGGGTGTCACGCTGTGCATGCACATCGGGTCGTCGTCGACGAACCCGGCCGCCAGCCCCGACGCGCCCGGCGGCGTCGGCGGCACGCTGGCGTTCAACAACTCGATGGCGTCGCTCGCCGACTGGCTGTTCAGCGGCAACCTCATCCGCTTCCCGCAGCTCAAGCTGGCGTACAGCGAGGGTCAGATCGGCTGGATCCCGTACGCGCTCGAGCGGGCCGACACCGTCTGGGAGCAGCACGACAGCTGGCAGCACTCCAAGGAGCTTGTCCCCGAGCCGCCGTCGACCTACTACTACGGCCGCATCTTCGGCTGCTTCACCGCCGACCACCACGGCCTGGCGTCGCTCGACGCCGTCGGCGTCGACAACATCTGCTTCGAGACCGACTACCCGCACACCGACACGACGTGGCCCGACTCGAAGGCCTACGTCGAGAAGATGCTCGCCGGCTTCGACGACGACGTCGCGTACAAGGTGCTGCGGGGCAACGCCATCAAGATGCTCGAACTCGATCGGGTGTGACAGCGTCACCGCGGTGCTGAACGGAACAGGCGTCTGGTCACCCGAGCTGCGCTACGGCGACGCCGCGCGCGTCACCGAACTCGCGGCCGAGTTGGAATCGCTCGGCTTCTCCGCGCTCTGGGTGCCCGATGTCGGCGGCGACCTCTTCCCCGCGCTCGACCGGCTCCTCGCCGCGACGTCGACGGTCACGATCGCGACCGGCATCCTCAACGTGTGGATGCACGACGCGACCGACACCGCGTCGTGGTGGACGGGACTGCACGACGACGCCACCCGCAGGCGCGTCCTGCTCGGGCTCGGCGCGAGCCACGCCGCGCTCATCGGCGAGACGTGGCGCCGTCCACTGTCGGTCGTGCGCGACTACCTCGACGCGCTCGACGGCGCCGACGCGGTGCCGCCCGCGTCACGCTGTCTCGCCGCGCTCGGCCCGAAGATGCTCGAGCTCGCCCGCGATCGCACCGCCGGTGCCCACCCGTACCTCGCCACACCGGACCACACCGCCCGGGCGCGCGAGATCCTCGGGCCGGACGCGCTGCTCGCGCCCGAGCAGGGCGTGATCCTCGACGCCGACGTCGCCCGGGCACGCGAGGTCGCCCGGAGGAACGTGCAGGGGTACGCGCAGCTGCCCAACTACGCGAACAACTGGCGCCGCAGCGGGTTCACGGACGACGACATCGAGCAGGTCAGCGATCGTCTGGTCGACGCGCTGATCGTGTGCGGCGACATCGACACGATCGCCGCCCGCGTCGCCGCCCACCGCGACGCGGGCGCCGACCATGTCTGCATCCAGGTGATCAGCGAGGATCCGCGCGCCCCGGTGCCCGCGGCGACGTGGCGGGAGCTGGCCGCCGCGCTCACATAGCGCAGTAGGATTCCTGACGCTCATGTCAGGGATCTGGGAGCGCAGCTGATGGACGTCGACCTGGTCCAGCTCGCCGGCCAGCGCGGGCAACTGGGCGGCACGTCGGACGTCGACCCGGTCACGGCCGAGGTCGTGCGCGGCGCGATGGAGACCGTCTGCTGGGAGATGGCGACCTACGTCTCCCGCACGGCGACGACGCCCATCCTGAACCAGTCGAACGAGCGCAACGGGTCGATCCTCGACGCCTCCGGCAGGCTCGCCGCGCTCAGCGTCGGCATCCCGCAGTTCATGCTGTCGAGCGCGCTGCCCATCCGGTTCGCGCTCGAGTACCTCGGCGCCGGCGAGTTCCGTCCGGGCGACGTGTTCGTCGCCAACGACCCCTACCACGGCGGTGGGCACCTCCCCGACTACAACGTGTTCGCCCCCGTGCACGACCCGGCGACCGGCGAACTGCTGCTGATCCCCTCGATCCAGTGCCATCACGGCGACACCGGCGGCGCGGTCCCCGGCGGGTACAACGTCACGGCCAACGACATCTGGGGCGAGGGCGTGCGCTGGCCGGTCGTCAAGGTGATCGACCGCGGCGAGGAGCGGCGCGACGTCCTCTACGCGCTGCAGACGAACAACCGCCTGCCCGGTTACCTCGGCGACCTGCGCGCGCAGATCGGCGCCGCGCAGCTCGCCGCCCGCCGCCTCACCGAGATCGTCGAGCGCTACGGCGCCGACGCCGTGAAGAGCAGCGTCGACTACATGATCGACTACGCGTCGCGGCGTTTCCGCGAAGAGGTCAGCGCGTGGCCCGACGGCACGTACGAGGCCGACGCGTACGTCGACCACGACCCGCTCGGCAACCCCGACATCCACATCCACGTGAAGATCACCGTCGACGGTGACCACCTCCGCATCGACTACACGGGGTCCGACACGCGCGACGAGATCCAGGCGTGGTCGACGTACGGCAACACGCGCGGCTACACGATCGCCCAGATCGCCTCGATGATGGACCCGGCGATCCCGAAGAACGAGGGCTTCTTCGAGTCGATCGAGCTCGTCGCGCCACTCGGTTGCGTCCTCAACCCCCGCAACGGCAAGCCCGTCAGCGCGGGCACGCACCACCCCGGCGCCGACATCGGCGAGGTCATCGCCAAGGCGTTCGAGCACGTGCTGCCGGACAAGGCCGTCCCGCAGACGTACAAGACGGGCATCCCGACGACGATCACCGGTGTCGACCCGCGCACCGGGCAACAGTTCGTCGACCCGTCGACGGAGGTCTACGCCGGCTGGTGCAACGCCGCGCGCGGCATGGACGCGTGGGGCGCGCAGGCCGCGTCGTTCGGCAACCTCTGGAAGGCGACCGCCGAGATCAACGAGTCGATCTTCCCCCACATCCAGTGGGGCCGCGACTACCGCACCGACAGCGGGGGTCCCGGGCAGTGGCGCGGGCTGTGCGGCAGCCACTGGGTGAAGCAGGTGCTCGTCCCGTTCAAGCTCTACACCTACGTCGTCGGCATGAAGTACCCGATGCCGGGCATCGCCGGTGGCGCCCCCGGCGCACCGAACCGGTTGACGCTGCACTACGGGTCCGACCACGAGGACGTCGTCGCCCACACCGCCAACTGGGTGCCGCACGAGGCGGGCGAGCGCCTCTGCTACGACTACGGCGGCGGCGGCGGTTGGGGCGACCCGCTCGACCGCGACCCGCAGGCAGTGTTGGACGACGTCCTCGACGAGTACGTCTCGGTCGAGGGCGCGCGGCGCGATTACGGCGTCGTGCTCACCGGCTCGCTCGAGGACCTGACGCTCGACGTCGACGTCGACGCGACCGTCGCGCTGCGGGCCGAGCGCCGGTCGGCGGCCTGATGGGATTTCGCGTCGGCATCGATGTCGGCGGGACGTTCACCGACCTGATCTGCGTCACGCCGTCGGGCGAGGTGATCCTCGACAAGACGCCCACTACGCCCGACGACCAGTCCGCCGGGGTGATGAACGGGCTCGAGCTGCTGGCGACGCACGTCGGGTGTTCGTTGTCCGACTTCTGCGCGCAGCTCGACGCGCTCGTGCACGGGACGACGACCGCGGACAACACGATGATCGAGATGGACGGTGCACCCACCGGGCTGCTCGTCACCGAAGGCCACCGCGACGAGATCGAGATGCGGCGGGTGCACAAGGAGGAGATCTGGGACCCGTCGTATCCCGCTCCCCCGCCGATCGCCCGGCGGCGTGCCCGCATCCCGATCCCCGAGCGCCTCGACGTCGACGGCAACGTCGTCCTGCCGCTCGACGAGGCGGCGGTGCGCGCCGGGGTGCAGCGACTGCGGAAGCTCGGCTGCACCTCCATCGCCGTCGTCTTCCTGCACTCGTTCACGAACCCCGCGCACGAGCTGCGGGCGCGCGAGCTGATCGTCGAGGAGTACCCCGACGTCGCGCACATCTCGCTGTCACACGAGGTGATGCCGAAGGCGCCGGAGTTCGAGCGGACGTCGACGACGCTCGTCAACGCGTACGTCGCGCCCCGGATCGCGTCGTACACGCAGCGGCTCACCGGCAAGCTGCGCGACGCCGGGTTCGGCGGGCAGATGCTGATCATGCAGTCGACCGGTGGCGTGATGCCGCCCGAGTACGTCAGCAAGCGGGCGGTGTCGCTGCTGGCATCGGGTCCGACCGGCGGCGTGATGGGTTCGACCGTCGCCGCGGCCCGCAGCGGGGCGCCCGACTTCGTGGCCGTCGACATGGGCGGCACGTCGTACGACGTCTGCCTGGTGCGCGACGGGCAGCCGGTGCTGAAGACCGACGACAACTGGCGGTACCGCTACTACATCGGGATCCCGATGGTCGACGTCGAGTCCGTCGGGGCCGGCGGCGGGTCGATCGCGTCCGTACGGCAGGGCGCACTGCTCGTCGGGCCCGAGTCCGCCGGCGCCCAACCCGGTCCCGTCTGCTACGGGCGGGGTGGTCGCCGCGCGACGGTGACCGACGCCGACGCCGTGCTCGGGTATCTGCCGGCCGGCGACACGTTCGCCGGCGGCCGCATGCGCCTGGACGTCGACGCCGCCCGTGCCGCGATCGCCCGTGACGTCGGCGAACCGCTCGGTCTCGACGCCGTCGACGCCGCGTGGGGGATCGAGCGCATCGTCAACGCCAACATGGCGAACGCAGTCCGCAGGGTCGTCGCCCAGTACGGCGCCGACCCGCGAGATCTGGCGATGATCGCCTACGGCGGCAACGGCGCCGTGCATGCGTGGGCGCAGGCGCCCGAGCTCGGCATCTCGAGGGTGCTGGTGCCGAAGGCGGCGCCGGCGTTCTCGGCACTGGGCCTGCTCGTCGCCGACTACGTGATCGACCTGACGCGGGCCTACGTCACCCCCCTGTCGCGGGTGGACGTCGCCCGCGTGAAGAAGCTGTTCGCCGAGCTCGCCGACGAGGCCGACCACGAGCTCGCGCCGGCCAACCTGTCGCCGGACGACGTGACCCGCAGCGCGTACGCGCTCATGTGCTATCCGGGCCAGAACTGGGACATGAGCGTCCCGGTGCCGGACGGCGGCGCCGGCCTCGACGAGCCGGGTCTGTTCGACCTCGCCGGCCGGTTCCACGACCTGCACGAGGCCGACCGCGGGTTCGCGTTCCGCAACCAGCAGCCGCTGCTGAGGGGCGTGCGACTCGCCGCGTCGGGGCGCACCCCGAAGCCCGACGCGCTCGCGGTTGTCGGCACCGTCACGGACGCGTCGCAGGCCCGCACCGGCGCGCGTCCGGTGTGGTTCGGCGACGGCTGGGTCGACACGCCGGTCTACGACGGCGCCGCCCTCGCGCCCGGCGCGTCGGTCGACGGCCCCGCACTCGTCGAGGAGCCGTTCACGGTCGTCGTCGTCGCCCCCGGCTGGACGTGCACGCTCGACGCCGCCGGGACGTACGACCTGAGAACCGCAACGAACTCGGCGTAGATCTGTACCTCTGCGGTACGGATCTACGCCCAGTTCGGTCTTTGGGTCAGGCCTTGTTGCCGGCCCTCGGGCCCTCGCCCTCGCCCTCGCCCTCGCTGCGCTCGGGCGTCTCGCCACGGTCGGCCTTCTCGGCGTCGGCGGCCGCCTTGGCGCCGAACTGCTGGTCGGCGGGGAACGGGTCCTTCTGGTCGCGGTCGTCGACGTTCTGCTGATCGCTCATGTGACGGGTTGTGCCCGGTCGCTCAGCGCGGCAGCCCCAGCAGCCGCTCACCGATGATCGTCCGCTGCACCTCGGAGGTCCCGCCGGCGATCGACGCCGCCTTCGACCACAGCCACTGACGTTCCCAACGGCCCCACAGCGGGGACGCCGGGCCCTCCAGCGCGAGCGCAACCGACGACAGGTGCTGCGTCATGTCCGACCACACGAGCTTCGTGATCGACGACTCGGCGCCCGGCTGCTCGCCGCGCGACAGCCGCGACAGCGTGCGCCAGTTCAGCAGGCGCAACACCCGCAGCTCGACGAACGACTGCGCCAGCCCGTCGCGCGCCTCGACGTCGTCGAGCAGCCCACGATCGCGAGCGGAGCGGAACAGCTCGTCGAGGTACACCTCGTGGACGACCTGCTCCTTGAACGGGAACGCCGTCCCCCGCTCGTGCGCCAATGTCGTCGACGCCACCGCCCACCCCTGGTTCAGACCGCCGACGAGGTGCGACGACGGCACGAACACCTCGTCGAAGAACACCTCGTTGAACTCTGCCTCGCCGGTGATCTGCACGAGCGGGCGGACCTCGATGCCCGGCGCGTCCATGTCGACGACGAGGAAGGAGATGCCGCGGTGCTTGGGCGCGTCGACGTCGGTGCGGGCGAGGCAGATGCCCCACCGCGCGTACTGCGCGTACGACGTCCACACCTTCTGCCCGTTGAGCACCCACCCGTCGCCGACCGGTGTCGCCGTCGTTCGCAGCGACGCGAGGTCCGACCCGGCCTCGGGCTCGCTGAACAGCTGGCACCAGATCTCCTCGGCGGTGAGGATCGACGGCAGCCACCGCGCCTTCTGCTCGTCCGTGCCGTGGGCGAGCAGCGTCGGGCCGGCGAGGTTGATGCCCACCCGGTTGACCGGTTGCGGCGCGCCGGCCCGGGCGTACTCGGCGTTGAAGATGGCGACCTGCACCGGCGGGGCGCCGCGGCCGCCGTACTCGTACGGCCAGTGGATGCCGACCCACCGGTCGCGAGCCAAACGCCGCTGCCACTCGCGCCCCCACGCCACCTCGTCGTCCATCGACGAGAACGACGGCGGCGCGTCGAGGTTGTCAGCCAGCCACGTCCGCACGTCGAGCGCGAACGCCTCCTCCTCGTCGGTCAGTCGCAGGTCCACGTCAGCTCACAGGTCCCAGAACCGGGCGCGGCCGTTCGCGGCGAACTCGTCGCGCAGCGCGGCCTCCGCGCCAGCGTCGAACGGCCGGTAGGACGCATCGTCGCGACCGCGCACCCAGACGGCATCGCCGGGGCCCACGCGGTCGAGTCGGAACTTCTCGTGGACCAGGACGCGCGCGAGGACCTTGTTCGTCGGCGTGCGCGGCAGCTCGCGGCACACCCGCACGTAACGCGGCCGCCACTTGGGACCGACGTCGGCGAGCCCGTCGACGAACGACGCGAACGCAGCGCCGTCGAACGACGCGCCGTCGCGCAGCACCAGCGACGCCATGACCTGATCACCGGCTTGCGCGTCGGGCACGCCGTACACCGCGCCCGCCAGCACGTCCGGGTGCCGGAGCACCGCGTTCTCGATCGGACCCGCCGGGAAGTTCTCGCCGTCGACCCGGATCCAGTCGGCGTTGCGCCCGGCGAAGAACAGGTACCCGTCGGCGTCGAGGTAGCCGAGGTCGCCGGACCAGTACCACCCGTTGCGCATCGTGCGGGCGTTGGCCTCGTCGTTGTTGTAGTAGCCCTCGAACGGGCCGACGCCGCCGGTGTTCACGATCTCGCCGACGCACTCGGTCGGGTTCTCGAGCGTGCCGTCGGCACCGAAACGCGCCCGCGGACGTTCCGCACCCGTTTCCGCGTCGACGACCCGCACGTGCTCGCCCGCCAGGCCGACCGCGCCGTCGGGCATGCCGTCCACCCGCTGCACCGCGACGCCGCCCTCCGTCGCACCGAAGGCGTCGATCACCTGCACGTCGAAGCGCCGGGCGAACGCCTCGACCAACCGCGGCGCGCCCTCGTTGCCGTACGCGACGCGCAGCGGGTTCTTCGCATCGTCGGCGTGCTGGGGCGTCGCCAGCAGGTACGCCAGCGGCTTGCCCGTGTAGTTCCAGTACGTCGCGCCGTAGCGGCGGACGTCGGGCAGCCACCCCGACGCGCTGAACCGCCGCGCCAGCGCGACCGAGCACCCGTAGACGAGCGACGGCGCCCACCCGACCATGACTGCGTTCGAGTGGAACAGCGGCATGCAGACGTAGCCGACGTCGTCGGGTCCGACACCGAGGATGATGCCCATCCGCGTGCCCGTCACCATGATGCGGCGCTGCGAGCAGATCACCGCCTTCGGCGCGCCCGACGTGCCCGACGTGAAGATCAGCGCCCACGGCGTCGACGCGTCCGGTTCGATGCCGGGGTCTCCTTCCGGCACCGATGCCAGCGCCTTGTCGAGCGACGACCCGGCGACGAGCACCTCCATCGACGACGACAGCGGCTCGACGGTCGACTCGTGCCGCGGCTCCGTCACGACGAACGCGACATCGGTGTGGGTCGCGTCGCGCACCAGGTGCTCACCGACGCGCGTCGGGTTCAGGCCGACGACCGTTGCACCGGCGAGCGCCGCACCGCCGAGCGCGAACAGGTACTCCGGCACGTTGTCCAGCAGGACCCCGACGTGAAAGGGCGCGTCGTCCGTTCGGCGTGACAGGAACAGTTGGGCCCAGCGGCAGCACTCGTCGACGTACGCGCCGTGCGTCCAGGTCTCGTCGCCGGCGCGCACCGCGACCCGGCCGGCGATCGACGGATCCGACGCGTTCCGGCGCAGCAGCGCGGCCGCGTTGGCGGCCGGCATCGGCGCCTCGCCGGGCGCGGGGACGTTCCCTGACACGGGCGTCAGAGTAGTCAGGTGGTCTGGACGATCATCACCCCGCACGGCGCCTTGTGCGCCACCCGGTTCGGGACACTGCCGAGGACGCGGCGGGCGCCGCGCATGCCCTTGTTGCCGACGATGATCAGGTCGGCCTGGGCCTCGGCGGCGATGCGCACGAGCACGTCCGCGGGCTCGCCCTGCGCCGTGTGCGTCGTGACGCCGAGCGCCCGCTCGGCCACGAGCGCCGCCGCGGCGTTCTTGACGATGCGGCGGGCGCCGTTGGCGTGCTTCGCCGTGTGCGTACCGACCAGCCAGCCGTTGTCGCCCCGACCGACGTCGCTGACCTTCGTGCCGGGCGCGTACGCCGAGACGATGTGGAGATGCGCACCCGCCAGCGCCGCGAGATCGGCCGCCCGGTTGAGCGCCTCGGTCGAAGTCGGCGTGCCGTCGAAGCCGACGACGATGTTCCGGAACATGACCCCACCCCCCGTGGTCGGTCGCGATGCGACGATATCGCTCCCGCTACCCTGACGCCCGTGTCAGGCACCTTCCTCGCCGAGACGGAGGACCAGCAGGCCCTCCGCCAACTCGCGCGCGACGTCGCGCAGCGCGAGCTCGCACCGAGGGCCCGCCATTGGGACGAGACCGAAGAGTTCCCGCAGGCGTCGTGGGACGCGCTCCGCGCCGCCGAGCTGCTCGGCATCACGATCGGCGAGAAGTGGGGCGGCATGGGGATGGGCGACGTCGAGGCCGCCATCGTCCTCGAGGAGCTCGGTCGCGTCGACGTGTCGAGCGCGATCCTGGCCCAGCTGATCTTCAACGGCCCGCCACGCGCCATCGAGCACCTCGGCAACGACGCGCTGCGCGACAAGTGGCTCCCGATCGCGGCGACTGGCGAGGGACTGTTCTGCATCGGCATCACCGAGTCCGAAGCCGGGAGTGCGGTGGGCAGCATGCGGGCGAAGCTCACGCCCGACGGCGACGGCTATCGCCTCGACGCGTACAAGAACTACGTCACCGGCGGCCACAAGGCCCGTGCCTGCCTCGTGTGGTGCCGCTTCCCCGGGAGCGAGGGGACCAAGGGCATCGGCGCCGTGGTCGTGGACCTCGAGGCGCCCGGGGTCACCGTCGCCGGCACCCACGTCAAGATGGGGCTCAGGGGTACGAGCGAGGCCGAGCTGGCCTTCGACGGCGTGCGCGTCGAGCGCGACGACGTGCTGCTCGCCGGCGATCCCGACAACAGCGAGGCCTTCAAGACGCTGCTCGCCCACCTCAACCACGAGCGCTGCGGCAACGCGGCGATGTGCCTCGGCGCCGCCCAGGGCGCGCTCGAGTACGCCGTCGGCTACCTCAACGAGCGCGTGATCGGCGGCCGCCCGCTCGCCGATCTCCAGGGCCTGCAGTGGAAGATCGCCGACATGGGCATCCAGCTCGAAGGCGCCCGCCTCCTGCTGCAGCGCGCGGTCCACCTCGCCGGTCCGCACGGGACGCCACCGGCGATGGAGACGGCGATGGCCAAGGCCGCCGCCAACCTCGCCGCGAAGTTCGTGTGCGACGAGGCGATCCAGTGCCTCGGCGGGTACGGCTTCAGCCGCGAGTACCCCGTCGAACGGGCGTACCGCGACATCCGCGGTCTCTGCATCGGCGCGGGGACGGTCGAGGTGCAGCGCAACTACGTCGGCGCCAACCTCTTGCGGGGCAGGGTTCCCTCGGGGGGCGCGTGGATCACGACGCCGCGCTGATCGCCGGCGGCCTCCGCCGCGCCGGCGCCCGGCGAGGTGACGTCGTCTCGTGGCAGCTCCCGAACTCTCCCGCCGTCGCGTCGCTGTACCGCGCGTGCTGGCGGATCGGCGCCGTCGCCGCGCCCGTCCACCACGCCTTCGGCAACGCGGACACCGACATCGCGCTGAAGACCGTCGACCCCGCGCTCGTCGTCGACCTGTCGGACGTGGCGCGCTGGCGCGCCGAGAACGACCCCGCCGCGCCCGCTGACGACACCACGCCCGACGACCTCGCCGTGATCCTGTTCACCTCCGGCTCGAGCGGTGCGCCCAAGGCGGTGCAACACACGCGCGGCGCGCTCGACTACAAGGCGCGCACGATGGTCGCCGTTCACGGGCTGACCGACGCCGACGTCGTCCTCATGCCCGCGCCGTGCGCGCACGTGTCCGGTTTGCTCAACGGCGTGCTCGTGCCGCACGTCGCCGGGATGGACGTCGTGTTCATGGCGAAGTGGGACCCCGACCGCGCCCTCGACCTCATCGAGCGCCATCGTGTGTCCTACATGGTCGGCCCGCCGACGTTCTTCGTCGGGCTCATGCAGGCGGCGACGTTCAGCCGCGAACGCGTGGCGTCGATGCGGCTGGTGTCGAGCGGAGGCGCCGGCGTCACGCCCGCGTTCGTCGACGAGGCGTCCGACCAGCTCGGCTGCGTCGTGAAGCGGACGTACGGGTCGACGGAGGTGCCGTCGGTGACGACGTCGTACGCCGGCGACCCACCCGAGCGCGCGCGCACGACCGACGGGCGCGTGGTGGGTGACGCGCAGATCCGCCTCGCGGCAACGACCGGTGAGCTCGAGGTGCGCGGCCCCGAGATGTTCGTCGGCTACGTCGACCCGGCGCAGACGCGCGATGCGATCACCGACGACGGGTGGTTCCGCACGGGCGACCTCGCCACGATCGACGACGGCTGGCTCACGATCACCGGCCGGCTCAAGGATGTCGTCATCCGCGGCGGTGAGAACATCGCGACCGCCGAGGTCGAGGCCGTGCTCGAAGCGCATCCGGCCGTGCGCCACGCAGTTGTCGTCGGCGAGCCCGACGACCGGCTCGGCGAGCGCGTCGCCGCGTTCGTCGTCGGCGCGCTCGATCTCGACGAGTGCCGCCGCTGGTTCGCCGAGCGCGGCGTGGCGAAGTTCAAGTGGCCCGAGCGTGTCATCGCCGTTGACGCGCTCCCAGTGCTCACTTCGGGTAAACCGGATCGAACGGCACTTCGTGCCAGACTCGCGGCTCACGGGTCGTGATCGACCCCTACACTTCGCACCGGGGGGTACCGGCATGTCGGCCGCACGCGGGCGGACGTTGATCGTCGACGACGAAGAGGACATGCGGATCCTCCTGCGCGCCACGATCGAGGCTGCGAACGACGGCCTCGTCGTCGCCGGCGAGGCCGCCGACGGCGAGGAGGGGCTCGTCCGCTGGCGCGAGGACCGGCCCGACATCGTGCTCCTCGACAACCGGATGCCGCGCCTCTCCGGCCTCGAGGTCGCCGAGCGCATCCTCGCCGAAGCGCCCGACCAGACCATCGTCCTGTTCAGCGCCTACCTCGACGACGCGACGCGCTCGACCGCGCTCGAGCTCGGTGTGCGCGAGTGCCTGTCGAAGAGCGACTTCGCGAAGGTCCCCGAAGTGCTGCGGAGATGCGCCGCGGACGGATGACGGACACGGCCGCCGGCGGGCCGCGCCTCCCGATTCTCGCCGGCGTGCTCGCCGCGGTGTTGCTGCTCGCGTCCATCGCCGGCTTCTTCGGTACGCGCCAGAGCCTCCGTGACGACGACGAGCGCTCGTTCCGGACGCGGGCCGACGTCATCGGCCACCGCGTCGACCTCCTCACGAACGACGTGCTCGCCGCCGCGGCGCGCACAGGCGACGCCGTGCGCTACGCCCGCGGGACCGGCGCCTTCGATCCCCGCACCGACCTCGCCGCGCTGACGGGGCCGCTGCGGGCCACCGTCGGCGTGGCCGGCGCCGAGCTCGAAGCCGCGTACCCGACCGAGGATCCGTCCGACCCGGTCGCGGTGGCACTCCTCGCCGCACGCGCGACCGCCAGACCGCGGCTCTCGGCGCCGGCCGGGCCCGGCACGCGCCCCGTCCTCGTCGTTCCCGGTTACCGCGACCGCGCCGCACCGCGCGGCGTCGACGCCCGGCTCGCCGGCGGCGGGCCCGACCTGCTCGTACAGATCGACGCCGGCGCCATCGTCGAGCGGGCGGTGACCGGCGCCCCGACCATCCGCGTCGGGGTGAGCGACGCGGGGACGACGTTCTCGCAGTTCGCCGGCGTTCGCGGCCCGTCGTCACCGGTCGTCATGCGCGACGTCGAGTTCGCCGGGCGGGTGTGGACGCTCACGATCCGACCCCGGTCGGCGTTCGCGCGAGATGCCGTCCTGCCGTGGTTCATCCTCTTCGGTGGCCTCGTCCTGTCGGCCGGTGCGATCGCGGCTGCGCTCGTCGTCCGCCGAACCGCGCAGCAGCTGACGGCGAGCGCGCGCGAGCGCGAGCAGGACCTCCGTGTCATCGCCGAGACGGGCCCCCTCCTGCAGCAGAGCCTCGAGCTCGCCGAGGTGCTGCCCGAGTTCGCCGTGCGACTGAGCGACGCGTTCGAGCTCGAGCGCATCGCGCTGCTCGTCCGATCGGCCGCCGCCGGCAACGCATGGCGCGAGATCTTCAGCGTGGGCACCGCCGGCGGCCGTCGTCCCGTCGACGACCTGCCCGTCAACCCGCCGACGGTGATGCCGGCCGAGGAGTTCCTGCTGCCGCTGCAGCGCAGCGGGCGCGGTGTCGGCGCGCTGCGTATCCGCTCACGCGGCGCGATCAGCGCGTCACGCATGAGCGCCCTCGTCGCACTCGGTGACCTGCTCGCCGCCGCGCTCGGCAACATCCAGCTCTACGCCGACGAGCAGGAGACCGTCCGCCGGCTGCAGGAGGTCGACCAGCTCAAGAACGACTTCGTCAGCACGGTCTCGCACGAGCTGCGCACGACGACGACCGCGATCGCCGGCTTCGGCGAACTGCTCGAGAAGCAGTGGGACACGCTGCCCGACGCGACGCGCCGCGACTTCCTCGGGCGCGTCACGCGCAACGCCGGCACGCTGCGGCTGCTCGTCGACGACATGCTCGACTTCAGTCGCCTCGATCGCCTGAAGCTCGCCGTCGCACCCGATCACGTCGACCTCAGCTCGACCGTCGCGGCCGTCGCCGACCAGGTGGCGTCACTGCTCGACCGCCACCACCTGCAGCGCGAGATCCAAGGCGGCGTCGACGCGTGGACGGACCCGCGCGCGGTCGAGCGGATCCTGGCCAACCTCCTCTCGAACGCGGCGAAGTTCTCACCCGACGGCACGACGGTCACGCTTGCGCTGCAGCGCGTCGGCGGGCGCGCCCGCCTGACCGTGAGCGACCAGGGGCCGGGCGTGCCCGCCGCCGATCGAGAGCGGATCTTCGCCCGCTTCTTCCGGGGCGACAGCGCCGCCGCCCGCTCGACGCGCGGCGCCGGTGTGGGTCTCGCGATCGTGCTCGATCTCGTCGAACGGCTGGGGGCCACCATCGAGGTGGGCGACGCGCCGGGTGGTGGAGCCCGGTTCGTCGTCGACTTCCCCCTCGAACCGCCGGCTGCGGCCGCGGCTCGTGACGTCTCCGAGGAGCTCCGTGACCCGATCCCGTGACCGCCTGTTGGCGGTCGGCGCCGCCGTGCTCGTCCTGCTGCTCGGCAGCCTCATCGTCTTCTCCGTCCTCGACGCGCAGCGCAACGGTCGCGAGGCACTCGAGAAGCTGGAGCTGCAGCAGGTCCGCCAGCTCGCCGAGGGCCTGAAGACACGCGTCTCCCAGATCAGCGACAGCTCGTTCTTCACCGCCCTGCCGGTGACGTTCGCACCCGGCAGTGACGCCGATGCGTCCGTCCTGCAGCAGACGTTCCAATCCGTGAACCTGCCGACCGGTGGCTACCTCGTCGGCCTCGACGGCACGATCACATCGGGCTTCCGCTTGCGCGATCCGTCCATCGTCGGAACGCGGTACAGCGATCCCGCGTTCGCGGCGGCGGTGAAGTCCAAGACCGCCGCCGTCGGGCTCGTCCACACCGGGCGCACGACACCCGGCCCGGTCGTCGACGTGCTCGTGCCCGTGAAGCCGGGCGGGCAGACGGAGATCGGCGGCTATCTCGTGTTCGAGTCGGAGGTCGGTCCCGACTCGAGCTTCAACGAGGAGATCGCATCGCTGCGGTCCGGGAGCACGGGCGTGTTCAGCTACGTCGACCAGCGCGGCGTGGTGCTCGCGTCGTCGGACGCGTCGACGCTCGCCCGCCCGATCGGGTCCGAGGCGGAATTGCCGGAGCTTTCCCCGGGCTTCCACCGCGGACACGGCAAGGTCGCCGCCGTCGCGGCGATCCCGGGGTTCGGCTGGCGGGCGGTGTTCTTCCAGGACGCCAGCGAGTTCGAAGGTGGCCTCACCGGGTCGGTTCGCTCCGCGTTGCTCTTCGTCACGCTCACGACGGTCCTCGTCGCCGGCGGGCTCGCCATCGCGCTGGTGACGCGGCTGCGGGCGGCGCGGGCGGAGCAGCGGCGGCTCACCGACATCGCCCAGGCGCAGGAGGAGTTCATCGGGATCGTGTCCCACGAGCTACGGACGCCGGTGTCGGGCCTGCTCGGCTTCCTCCAGACGACGATCGACCACTGGGACTCGATGGCCGACGCCGACCGCCAGCGCGCCGTCGGCCGGGCGTTCGCCAACGCGCGGCGGCTGCAGGGACTCACGTCCGACGTGCTCGACGCGTCGCGCATCGAGGCCGGTGACTTCCCCTACAGCTTCGAGTCGATCGATCTGCGCGACGAGGTCACGACCGCGGTCGAAGCCGCACAGGACGGCCGGCCGGCGAGCCCGATCCGGTGGACGGCGCCGCCGACGCCGGTCACCGTGCGCGCCGACCCCGACCGCCTGCAGCAGGTGCTCACGAACCTGCTCGACAACGCGCTGCGCCACTCTCCGCCGGGCACGCCCGTCGACGTGTCGCTGTCGACGGTCGACGGCGAGGCGGTCGTCTCGGTGCGGGACCAGGGACCGGGCATCCCGTCCGAGGACGCCGAGCGGATCTTCCAGAAGTTCGTGCGCGGGCGCTCGACGGTCACCGGAGGCAGCGGGCTCGGCCTCTACATCTCGCGCCGCATCGTCGACGCCCACTCCGGACGGATCTGGGTCTCGTCGCGCGACGGGGCCGGCGCCGAGCTGTCGATGGCGCTGCCGCGCGTCAACGACCCGAGCTGACGGTGAGCGCGCGGCGCAGCGCGCGCAGGTTGCCCTTGCGGACGACGGGGACGCCCAGCCGTCTCGCGCTCCCGAGGACGTGGTCGGTGAGGTGGTTGGTGTAGAGCACGATCGTCGTGTCCGGCGTCTCGCGCTGGAGCACCTCGGCGACGGCGACGCCGTCGATGCCGGGCGGCATGCGGACGTCGAGCACGACGGCATCGGGTCTGTGGGCCTTGCACGTGTCGATGGCGTCGACACCGTCCACCGCGGTCGCGACGATGTCGACACCCTCGAGGCGAAGGTCGGTGACGACGAGGTCGAGCGCGTCGGGATCGTTGTCGACGACGACGGCGCGCAGCGTCACACCGTCAGAGTACGGACCGGCCGGCGGCGACGCGCTGCTCGAGCAGACGGCCGAGCCGGTCACGGTGGAAGGTGGCGTCGCCGAAGCTGACCTGATCGAGCTGGCTCCGCTTGAGGAACAGGTGCAGGTCGTGCTCCCACGTGAACCCGACGCCGCCGTGCACCTGCAACCCGCTCGCCATCACACGCTTCGCGGCGTCGGCGCACCAGATCTTCGCCGTCGACGCCGCGACCGACCGGTCCTCGTCGTGCGCGCCGAGGCACCACGCCGCCCAGTAGACCGCGCTGCGCATGGCCTCGACGTCGACGAGCATGTCGGCGCAGCGGTGCTTGACCGCCTGGAAGCTCCCGATCGGCTTGCCGAACTGGACGCGGTCCTTGGCGTACTCGGTGCTCATCTCGAGGATGCGCTCCGCCGCGCCGAGCATCTCCGCGCTGTGGCCGACCGCGGCATCGTCGAGCAGTGCCTGCACGTCGTCGGCGCCGCCGATCCTGCGGTTCGGGCGGGTCGCGTCGACCCACGCGAGCGTGCGGGTGAGGTCCATCGCCGCTTGCCGCTCGGGGCGCCCGGCCGCGTCGAGCTCGGTGACGGTGACGCCGCCGGTGGTCGCACGCACGACGACGTCGGCGCGATCGCCGTAGACGACCGGGTCGTCGTGCCAGGCGATGGTGCCGATGCGCTCGCCGGTGGTGAGCTGCTCGACGAGGCCGTCCTCGCCGGCGCGGCGCAGCGCGGCGATCGCCAGCGTCGTCTGCAGGAACGGGACCGGCGCGACGTGACGACCCGTCTGCTCGAGCAGCACCGCGGTCTCGACGGTGCCGAGTCCGAGGCTCTCGGTGTCGAGCCAGCCCTGGTCGACCATCGCCGCCCAGAGGTCCCGGTCGAAGCCGTCGGCCTGGCGGACGCGCTCGGGTGGCGCCAGCTTGTCGAGCAGGTCGCGCGCCGCGTCGCGGAGCGCGACCTGGTCCTCTGACAAGTCGAAATCCACCGTTTCTGACACTAGCGTCAGGGTCCGCTCATGGACCTCTCCGAGACGCCGGCCGAGTCCTCGTTTCGCGCCTCGGTGCGCGAGGCGCTGACGTCGTTGGTCGATCACTGGCCGGCGCCTCCGGGCGGTCGGTTCGACTCGCTCGCCGACGAGGTCGCGTGGGGGCGCGAGTGGCAGCGGCGGCTGGCGTCGGAGCGGTTGGTCGGTGTGGCGTGGCCCGCCGAGTACGGCGGGCGCGGCGCCGGGCCGATCGAGCACTTCATCGTGCAGGAGGAGCTCGCTCGGGCGCGTGCTCCCGAGCTCGTCGGGCGCATCGGGGTGAACCTCGCCGGGCCGACGTTGCTGCAGTGGGGCACGCCCGAACAGCAGGCGCGATGGCTGCCGTCGATCCTTGCCGCCGACGTGATCGTCTGCCAGCTGTTCTCCGAGCCGGGCGCGGGATCCGACCTGGCGTCGGTGTCGACGCGAGCGGAGGCGGCGGTCGTGGACGGCGTCGACGGCTGGGTGCTGAACGGGCAGAAGGTGTGGACGTCCTACGCCCAGTTCGCCGACTGGGGCGTGTGCCTGGCCCGCACCGACCCGGCGGCGTCACCGCGTCACCGCGGCATCTCCTACCTCGTCGTCGACATGCACGCGCCGGGCGTCGAGGTCCGCCCGTTGCGGCAGCTCACCGACGAGGCCGAGTTCAACGAGGTGTTCTTCTCCGACGTGTTCGTCCCGTCGGACTGCCTCGTCGGCGCGGTGAACGAGGGATGGCGGGTCGCCAACGCCACGCTGACGCACGAACGGGGGACGAACCCGCGTCAGCTCGTCATCCACATCCAGCTGCTCGAGGAGCTGCTGTCGCTCGGCGCCGACGGTGCCACGTCCGCGTTCGACGACGACCGGCTGCGCCGCCGCTTGGCCGACGCATACGTGGAGGTGAAGCTGTTCCAGCTCGCCAACCTGCGCTCGCTGTCGGCGCTGTCGGCCGGACGCGAGCCGGGCCGGGTGGGTTCGTCGCTCAAGCTGTACTGGTCGGAGATGTCCAAGCGCCTGCACGACACCGCGATGGCGGTCGTCGGTCCGTCGGCGTCACCCCTGTGGCGCGGCGCCGACGGCAACCCGGGTGACGGTCGGTGGCAGCGCTCGTGGCTCTACTACCAGGCGTCGTCCATCTGGGCCGGCACGAACGAGATCCAGCGCAACGTCCTCGCCGAGCGCGTCCTCGGGTTGCCCCGTGAGTGAAACCGACCGCATCTTCCTCCTACCTCGGCGTTTCGCGCCGAGATGCGCGTCAGAACGCCGAAGCACGAGGAAGATGCGCCTGGCGGACGATGCGTCCGGTCACCGTCGGACGCTCGACGACGTCCGTCCACGTGAACCGCAGCGGGCGCCATCCGAGCAGTCGCACGACGTCGTTCTGGCGTTGCCGGTCGCGCCGGAGCGCGACGAGCTCCTCGTGCGTACCGCCGTCGAGCTCGACGAACAACCCCGCGTCCGGCCAGCACAGGTCGAGCAGCGCGACGACCTCACCGTTGAGAACGACGGCGTACTGGCGCTCGGGATCAGGCAGGCCGAGCACGCGCACGAGCTGCACGAATCGGGTCTCCAGTTCGCTGCCGGTCGCCGGCGCGCCCGGGGGGCGCCGGTCGAGGACCGCCCGCAACCGCGTCACGCCCTTCCACCCTGCCGTCGCGGCGAGCCGCTCGAAGTCGTCCAACGTCATGTAGCCGAGCCGCAGCGCGGACTCGAGTGCCATCTCCAGATGGTCTTCGTCGAGCACCGAGCACAGATCGCGGAGGGTGCGGGTCGGCGTCGTGTGCGGAATGCCGTCGGTGGTCGTCAGATCGGGCGGCAGCGCGGCTCGGCGGTGCAACCGCCACTCCGGGTTCGTGCGACCGCGCGCGACGATCACTTCGGGCGGACCGGGCCGCACGCCGTCGAGACGCAGGAGCTGCCCGGCGCTGCGATGCGAGACGCGGCCGGCGTCGCCCAGCGACAGCGCGGCCGCCATGAGCGGCCGGCGCCAGTCTCCGGGCTGTTCGGCCACCTCGTACACACGCGCGGCCGTCAGGCGCCATCGCCGCCCGCGCCTCGTGTGGTGCCACAGCATGTGCGGCGAGACACCGCACGCCCGCGCTTGTTCTTCGCTGAACACGCCGTGCTGTCCGGCTGCGACGGTCTCGATCGCGGAGATCGCCAGTCGGTTGCTCACGGCACAATCCTGCCGACCCCCTGTGACATCCTCCTCGCAGATCTGCGTCTGAGGGCGATTCCGGGCAGAAGACGCCGAAGTACGAGGAGGATGCGGTCATGACAGGCGAGACCGTGTTGTACGACGTGGACGGGCACGTGGCGACGATCACGATGAACCGGCCCGAGGTGGCGAACGCGCAGAACACGCAGCTGATCGACGAGCTCGACGCCGCGTTCGACCGCGCCGACGCCGACGACGAGGTGCGGGTCGTGGTGCTGGCGGGCGCCGGCAAGCACTGGAACAGCGGGCACGACCTCAAGGCGCTCGTCGGCCAGGCGGACAAGGACGAGTGGCGCAGGATGCGGGACACGCCCGAAGGCAAGTTCCGCCACGAGCAGGTCATGTACGTCGACCGCTGCCGGAAGATCCACGACTTCCGCAAGCCGACGATCGCCAGCGTGCACGGGAGCGTCGTCGCCGCCGGCCTGATGCTCGCCTGCATGTGCGACCTGATCGTCGCCGCCGACGACGCCACGTTCCAGAACCCCGTCCTGCGAATGACCGGCGCCGGCGTCGAGCTCCTCGTCGAGCCGTGGGAGCTCGGGATCCGCAAGGCCAAGGAGTTCCTCTGGACCGGCGAGAAGATCGACGCGCAAGAGGCGTGGCGCCTCGGTCTCGTCAACCGCGTCGTCCCCCGTGACGAGCTGCAGCAGCGCACCAAGGAGCTGGCCGACCGCATCGCCCTCGTCCCTCCGACGACCGCGCAGGTCGTGAAGGCGAGCATCAACCACGTGGGCGAGCTCCAGGGCAAAGAGGCGAGCTGGAAGTACCACTTCATGGCCCACCACTGGATGCACAACACCAAGACAGCGCTCGACGCGCTCGAGGCGCGCCAGCAGAAGACGTCGATGAAAGAGGTGTTCGAGGAGCATCGCGGTTGAGCGGACCGCTCGAGGGCGTGCGCGTCCTCGACCTCGGCACCCGCATCGGCGCACCGTTCTGCGCCGGACTCCTCGGCGAGCAGGGCGCCGAGGTCATCAAGGTCGAACAGCCCGGTACCGGCGACTTCATGCGGACGATCGGGCCGTTCGTGGACGGCTACTCGCTGTTCTGGGCGGTCGAGGGCCGCGGCCGCAAGGGCATCACGCTCGACCTCCGCACGCCCGACGGACAAGAGCTGTTCCGGCGGCTGAGCACGCACGCCCACGTCATCTGCGAGAACTTCCGCCCGGGCACGCTCGAGAAGTGGCACATCGGCCCCGGTGACATCGACGCCGACGATCGCCTCGTCTGGGTGCGCATCAGCGTGTTCGGGCAGGACGGCCCGTACAGCCAGCGACCCGGCCTCGATCGCCTCGGCATCGGCTACGGCGGACTCCTCCACCTCACGGGCTACCCCGACCGCCCGCCCGTGCGGCCCGGGGTGACCGTGAGCGACTACCTCACCGGCGTCTTCGCCGCGCAAGCGGCGACCGCGCTGCTCTACGCGGGGCGGGGCGGTGTCGTCGACGCGCCCCTCTACGGCAGCGTGCTGCGCATCCTCGAGTGGACGATCGCCGGCCAGGACCGCCTCGGCGTGACCCGCACCCGCGAGGGCAACCGCCTGAAGAACAGCGCACCGCTCGACAACTACCCGACGAAGGACGGCAAGTGGGTGTGTGTCGTCGCCGGGAGCGACGCCAACTTCGAGCGGCTCTGCCACGCGATGGAACGGACCGACCTCCTCACCGACCCCGAGTGGGACACGCTCGCCAAGCGAGCGAGCAGGAGCGACGAGATCAACGGCATCGTCGCCGACTGGACGTCGACGCTCACCGCCCACGAGGTCGAGCAGCGGTGCATCGAGCACGACGTCCCCGTCGGCACCGCGTACACGGCGCAGGACATCGTCGACGACCCGCACATGCAGCAACGCCACGACATCGTGACCGTCGACGACCCCGTCATCGGGCCGACGATGCAGCAGGCGCCGTACCCGCGCATCGACGGTGAGGCGCCACGCGCCCCGGCCGGCGCGCCAACGCTCGGGCAGCACAACGACGAGGTGTGGTGCGACCTCGTCGGCCTGACGCCGGACGAGCTGGCTGGCTACAGGGACAGGGGCGTCATCTAGCTTCAGGCGCCATGTACCCCGGCGTCCACGCGAAGACCGACCCCGACAAGCCCGCGTACGTCATGGCCGCGACCGGCCAGGTCGTCACGTACGGACAGCTCGACGAGGCGTCGAACCGGCTCGCCCACGTCTTCCGCGACCTCGGCCTGCGCCGCGGTGACCACGTCGCACTCATGCTCGAGAACCATCCCCGCTTCTTCGAGATCGTGTGGGCCGCGCAGCGCAGCGGCCTCTACTACACCGCCATCTCGAGTCGCCTCACACCGAACGAGGCGGCGTACATCGTCGACGACTGCGGCGCCCAGGTGTTCATCACGTCGAAGAAGCTCGCCGACGTCGCGCAGCTGATCACCGCCGACACCCCGAAGGTGCGGCTCCGCCTCATCATCGACGGCAGCGCCGCCGGCTACGAGAGCTACGAGGACACCGTCGCGACGCAGCCGGCCACGCCGATCGACGACGAGGCGATGGGCTACGACATGCTCTACAGCTCGGGCACGACCGGTCGGCCGAAGGGCGTGCAGGTGCCGCTCCCCGAGGGTGACATCGCGACGACGCCGATGCCCGTGAACCTGCTCGGCCAGATGCTCTACGGGTTCCGGCCCGACATGCGCTACATCTCGCCGGCGCCGCTGTACCACGCCGCACCGCTGCGATTCTGCGTGGCGGTGATGCAGTCCGGCGGCACCGTCGTCGTCATGGAGCACTTCGACCCGGAGGACGCGCTGCGCCTCATCGAGGAGCACTCGATCACGCACAGCCAGTGGGTCCCGACGATGTTCGTCCGGATGCTCAAGCTCGACGACGACGTCCGCACCAGGTACGACCTGTCGTCGCTCGAGGTCGCCATCCACGCGGCGGCGCCGTGCCCCGTCCCCGTCAAGAAGCAGATGATCGACTGGTGGGGCCCGGTGATCTACGAGTACTACGCGGGCACCGAGGGAAACGGCTTCTGCGCGATCACGTCGCAGGAGTGGCTCGAGCACCCCGGCTCGGTCGGCAAGCCGCTCGTCGGGGAACTGCACATCGTCGACGACGACGGCAGCGAACTGCCCCCCGGCCAAGCGGGCACGATCTACTTCGGGAACGGGGGGCAGTTCGAGTATCACAACGACCCCGAGAAGACCGAAGGTTCCAAGGACCCGAAGGGCCGCGGCTGGTCGACGCTCGGCGACATCGGCTACGTCGACGACGACGGCTACCTCTACCTGACCGACCGCAAGGCCTACATGATCATCTCGGGCGGCGTGAACATCTATCCGCAGGAGGCGGAGAACGTGCTCACGATGCACCCCAAGGTGCTCGACGTCGCCGTGATCGGTGTCCCCAACGAGGAGATGGGCGAGGAGGTCAAGGCGATCGTGCAGCCGGTGTCGATGGCCGATGCCGGCCCCCATCTCGAGCGCGAGCTCCTCGACTACTGCCGCGCCAACCTCGCGCACTACAAGTGCCCGCGCACGATCGAGTTCGAGGCCGAGCTGCCCCGCCACCCGACGGGGAAGCTCTACAAGCGCCTGCT